>CALXPZ010000069.1 GCA_944390375.1 uncultured Alphaproteobacteria bacterium
CGTCCAATCCGTTTTCGGCCTCCGTCAGCCAGAGATCACCCCGGTCGATATAAACCGTGCGGGGTTTGTTTTTGCGCCCGTCTTTTATGGTCAGCGGCACCCGGCAAAGCTCCGGCAGCAAGGCACGAAAAAACACCAATCCGCGATTGACGGCCGGCGTCATCTGCGGACAAAAAGAAACATCTATGATATCATTGCTGTGAAAAGCATTAAAACCCAATTCCACGCCGCCCTTTTTGCGACGGAAAGCAAAGCTTGCCCGCCGACGGCAGCCGGCCGAGATAAAAACGGGCGCGGCAAAAGAGAAATCTTGCCGGGTAACGGATTGCAGCGCTTTGGTTACCAGAGAACATTTGTTTCTCCGATATTCTTCTTCCTCCGCACAGAGCAGAGAACATCCGCCGCAAATACCGGCCAAACTGCAATCCATTACTTTTCCCCCAATCTACCGGCGTTATGAAACGACCATAGACGCCATTGGTTAAAATATAATAAAAGTTAATTATATTTTAGAAAAAAAAGATGATTATTTAATAAATATGAGATAACATAGGCCATATTTATTAAACGCCTGCAAACAACGAGGAAAGAACAATGCGGAGAAAGCTTCCCAGACATTTAAGTTACGACTATCAGCTTAAGCTGGACGAGGTGCCGACCAAACAGGCAGACAGAATGCCTCTTAAAGTGGTTATGCCGGGGATTTTGCTCGGTCTTTTGATGACCGTGCTCGGCTGTCTGGAGCTTGCCGGCGGCATGTATGATCCGGACAGTCTTGCCTATGCGCTTGATCCCGACATCCGGCCGCCGCTTTTCAGCCACACGGCCGTCGATGCGGTCTTTATCATCCTCGGGCTGGGCGTGGTCATCGGTTCGGTCGTCTCCCACATCAGATATAAAAAGATATTTTTCAACGGCAAAACTTTTTCCGTCGACCTCAGGGGCGTATTCGGCGAAAATGAGCTGTTTCGCGAATTTTTGCGCAACTATTCCGGCGTGCGGCTGAGAATGGAATTTTTCCAGTTTGGCATTTTAAATAAAAACAAATACATCATCGAACTGGTTCACCGCGACCCGGCCAAATGTATTCCTCTCTACATTTCAACCGACGGCACCGGCATTTATCAGATCTGGTACTATTATGCCAAGCGCCTCAATGTGCCGACCATCCTCGATACCGATGAAGGAACGGTGGTTAAAGAAGTTTCCGAACTGGACAAGAATCTGAAAGAATATTTGGACGACAGAGGACTTGATTCCGTTTATGAGGAAGAAGGAAAAACACCGAAAGACATCACCCTTATTAAAAAAGAAGACAGAACAGTCATCCGGGGACAAAAGACGTTTTGGGACATTTTTAGCCTGCTCGGCGCTTTCTGGCTGTTTTTCTACCTGTTGGTTTTGGCCGGCGCCGCCTACAATTATACGCGTATCGTCGAGATGAGCGGTTCACCGCTATTGACCGCGGTTTTCTTTGTTCTGGCCGTGTTGCTGGCGGTGTTCTTCATCGGACTGATGTTTAAAAAAGACAAAATCGTGATCAAAGACGGCCGGCTGATCATGGTGCATAAAATATTGTTTGTCTCGCGCAAAGAATATGCCGAATTAAATCGGATAAGAGATATTCAGGTGGTCTACAACCCGGCGTCCGACCGCTATTATCTGGCGGTGATCACCGACGACAATATGCTGGCTTTCGGAAAATCCATGCCGATTGAAGACTTGCAATGGGTGCGGGATTTTATTATTTACACGGCCATACACTGAGTTTTCGGTAACAAAGGTTATATTTTGGTTGCCAAAAACAGGATTTGTTTATAACTTTGGATAAACTTAAACATTAAACGAAAGTGAAAAAATGAGAGAAGCAGATACCGGCGCACAAGAAGCCTTTATCAGAGAGGTCAACGAAGACCTTAAAAACGAATCGATGAAAAAATTATGGGACAAATACGGTCTTTTTATCATCATTCTGGTGGTTATTGCCCTGACGGCCGCCGTCAGTTTTGAAGCCATCAAATCGTGGTACATTAAACGGCTGCAGTTGTGGTCAGATTCTTATGCCTATGCGCTGAGCCTTGAAAATCAGGGCAAATACGATGACAGCCTGGAAAGTTTCAATTACATTTCCGGCCAGGATTACGGCATTTTCAGCGATTTGGCAAAAATGCAGATTATCAATATCTTGCTTGAACAAAAGAAAACTGACGAGGCCCTTGCAAAAATGGAAGAGATCATCAAAGATACTTCCTTTACTCCTCAACTGCACGATACTATTGTTCTGAAACTTGCCTCCTACAAACTGGAAAAAGCTCCGATGGCGGAAATCGAACAGTTGCTCGGCGGCATTGCCAATGACAACGAAAACAGTTGGCAGACGGCCGCCCTTGAGATGATGGCGCTGGCAAACCTCCGCGACGGAAACATCGAAAAAGCCAAAGAAATCTACAATCAGCTTTTGGCTGACAGCAAGACATCGGAAATCGTTAAAGCCCGGATTAAGGACATCATATCCGCCCTGCCGCAAAAACAGTAATAAAAGGAAGAAGTTATGCAGTTCTTACACAAAACGACGGCAGCCGCCGCTGCCTGCCTGATGCTTGCCGGATGCGGAATGTTCGGCAAGGAAAAACTGAACATCGACGGAGAAAGAATTCCCGTTTTGTCGGAAAAAGAAGTGATTGCTGCCGACTATATGGCGGGCGACATCCAAATTGTGCTGCCGGCGCCATTTGACAACCAAAGCTGGAGCCAAAGCGGCGGCAACGCGCTGCATAACATGGGACACTTAAAAAGCGGCAGAGAGCTGAAAGAAGCGTGGAGCACAAACTTCGGCAACGGAAATTCCAAGCGCGACTATCTGATCGCCGCACCGATCATCGCCGATAATACCATTTTTACGATTGATGCAGACGCCATGGTCAGCGCCTTTCGTCAAAGCGACGGCGAGCGCTTGTGGAAACGCAGGCTGAAACCGCGCTTGCGCGATGACAAAGAAATCTCTCTCAAAGGTGCGGGGCTTGCTTTTTACCGCGGGACGATCTACGCCGCAACAGGTTTCGGCGGTGTTTTTGCGCTTGACGCCCAAAACGGAAAAGTCAAATGGGAATATTTTGCCAAAACACCGATCAGGATTGCTCCGACCGTCGGCGGCGGAAAGGTTTTTGTGCAGACAATCGACAACACGCTGTTTGCGCTGAATGCGGCAACCGGCAGCGAAATCTGGCGTTATAATGCCCCGAAAGAAGAAACAACCAAAGTCGGCGGCGCGGTATCCGCATACAGTGAGGCCGCGGACGTGCTGATTGCAGGCTTTTCAAACGGAGAACTGCGGGCGCTTAAGGCAAGCACGGGGTCTCCTCTGTGGGTAGACTATCTGACATCCGGACGCAGAATAAACTCGCTTGACGATTTAAACACCATTCGGGCCAACCCGGTCATTGCAGGAGAAATCGTTTTTGCCGCCGGCAGCAACAATTTGCTGGTCGCCATAGACATCCGGACAGGGCAGAGAATTTGGGAAAGAGAAATCGGCAGCAGCAACCAGCCCTGGCTGGCAGGGAAATATCTGTTCGTACTGGCTAACGACGCTCAGTTGATGGCGGTGCAGGCCGACAGCGGAAAAATTGTCTGGGATACGAAGATACCCGTCGTCGGCGATGTTTCCGATCAGGTCGGCGTTTCTTATGCCGGGCCGCTCCTGGCCAATAACCGGTTGTGGGTAAATACCTCCAACGGATATACTTTTTACCTTTCCCCCTATACCGGGAAAATTCTCGGACATATCGAAACGGGAGAAGGCTCTTCCCTGCCCCCGGTCGCCGCCGGCGGTCAGGTCGCCATTGCAACAACGGATGCGGACATTATCGTTTATCAGTAAATTGAAGAGGAGAATTTTCCATGCCGCTCAAAGTTGCCATCATCGGAAGACCGAATGTCGGAAAATCGACGCTGTTTAACCGCCTGGCGGGAAAAAAGCTGGCGATTGTCCATGATAAACCGGGCGTTACCCGCGACCGCAAAGAAGCGGAAGCTCGCTTAAACGACCTGCGGCTGACGATTATTGACACCGCCGGCTACGAATATTCCAATGAAGACAACCTGGAAGCCCGGATGTGGGAACAGACGCAAAAAGCAATCAACGAAGCCGATGTTTGTCTTTTTCTTTATGACGCAAGAGCAGGATTGCAGCCGTATGACGAGCATTTTGCCGATATTTTACGGCGCTCGCACAAACCGGTGGTGCTGCTGGCTAACAAGTGCGAGGGTAAACAGCAGGAAGACAGCCGTTTTGAGGCCTATAAACTGGGGCTGGGGGAACCTATTCCTTTTTCCGCAGAACATGGTTTGGGGATGCTTGACCTTTACGAGGCCTTAAAAGAGCATTATCCGAGCGAGGCTGAGGAAAAACAAAGCTCCTCCGGCAATGAAAGCCAAACGAGCGAAACGGCAGAATCGGAAGAAGAATTTGACGAAACGCGGCCGATCAGGGTGGCCATCGTCGGCCGGCCGAACGTCGGTAAGTCGACACTTGTCAATGCTTTGCTTAAGGACGAACGGATGCTGACCGGACCGGAGGCCGGCGTTACCAGAGATGCCATCACCTCCGACTGGGAATGGAAAGGAAGAAAGTTTCAACTGGTTGATACCGCCGGTTTGCGCAAACAGTCCAAAGTCAGCGACAGTCTTGAAAAAATGTCGGCCGCGTCGTCGCGCTATGCCGTCAATATGGCGCAAGTGGTGGTTTTGGTCTTGGATGCCGACGCGGTATTGGACAAGCAGGATCTGACCATTGCCTCCCGGGTTTTGGAAGAAGGGCGCGCATTGATTATTGCCGTCAACAAATGGGACATTGCCGATAAGAAAGAAGCCATCGAGCGGCTGAAATACCGTTTGCGGACTTCGCTTACCCAGGTGGAAGGGATTCCGACGGTTACCGTTTCCGCTTTGAAAAGAGAGGGGCTGGACAAGCTGATGGCGGCGGTTGTAAAGATTTATACCCGCTGGAACAGCCGGGTTCCGACCGCTCCGCTCAACAAATGGTTTGCCGACGTTACTTCCGACTATCCGCCGCCACTCGGCAAAAACAAACGCCGGATAAAACTGCGCTATATCACGCAGGCCAAAATCCGGCCGCCGTCATTTTTTATTTTTTCCAGCAATCCGGAAGGGCTGCCGGAAAGTTATCTGCGCTATCTGACCAACAGCCTGCGCGACACCTTTGATTTCGGCGGCGTACCGATCAGAATTACCGTACGCAAAACGGGGAACCCGTACGCCGAAAAAGATTAGTTTCACAGGGCAGGACTGCCGATAAAAGAAAAGCGCCCCGTAAATCCGGAGCGCTTGCAATTAAATACGGCGGGCTGCCTTTTTGGCCTTTATAAAGAACAACACGCCGACCGGAATGCTCAAGGCATAAATTCCGGTTGCAATGCTCAAAACCAACCATGGCTGACTGATGATCATGGTTGCAAACAAAACAACCAAAACAATCAGCGGTAAAACCAAATATGTCGGCACTTTCATATGCTTGGTTGAAATTGTCGGTATTCTGCTGACCATCAGCATGGCCACCACACACATTACCAAACCGCAAAAAGCGTTGCTTTTAAGGAAGGCGGCATCCGGATATTCGAAACTCAGCATAACCGGCAAGATACCCAAAACGGCCGCCGCCGGCGCGGGAACGCCGACAAAGAAATTCTGCCAATATGCGGGCTGCGGTTCTTCTTCCAGCATGGTGTTAAAGCGCGCCAGCCGCATGGCCATACAGGTGGCAAACAACAGACAGAAAAACCAGCCGAATTTCGGCAGATCATGCATGGTCCATTGGTACATCAAAATAGCCGGTGCCACACCGAAACTGACAAAATCAGACAGCGAATCAAGCTCCGCCCCGAATTTGGTCGAGCCTTTGAGCATCCGGGCAACCCGGCCGTCCAGCATATCAAAAAATGCAGCCAGGAAAATGCAGACTATCGCCTTGCCCCAAAACCCCATAATTGCATAACGCATGGAAGTAACGCCCGCGCACAGCGCCAGCGTGGTTACAATATTGGGGGCAATTTTGCGGAAAGGCAGCGTTGTCAGCCTGCGCTGAAACGAATTGTTATTGTTCTTATCCATTATCTGATCACTCCCTTAACCGTTACCGCATCCGAGGCCAGGTTGGCAATCACGGTTTCGCCGGCAACCATCGTCTGACCGACGCAAACCTGGGGTTCTACCCCTGCCGGCAGATAAACATCGAGCCGAGAGCCAAAACGAATCAGCCCGAAACGCTCGCCCGCTTTATATTTGTCCCCCGGTTTGGCAAAGCAGACGATACGGCGGGCAATCAGCCCCGCAATCTGCACAAAAACAATCTCTTTTCCGGAAGATGTCTTCATCGCCAGCAGTTGGCGCTCGTTGTCCTTGCTGGCTTTGTCCAGGGTGGCGTTCAAAAATTTGCCGGGGACATAAACCGCCTTGCTGATCGTTCCTTCCGCCGGCGCCCGGTTGACATGAACATTAAACACGCTCATAAAAACGCTGACGCGGGTAAATTCCTGCTCCCCCATTTCCAGCTCTTCGGGGGCTTTTACTTTGGTGATCATCTGCACAATGCCGTCCGCCGGAGAAACAACCACGTTTTTAATTTCCGGCGTAACCCGCTCGGGATCGCGGAAAAAATAATAGCACCAGACCGTGCAGACCAGACCGATGACGCCGAGAGGTTCCCACATCATTGCCAATAACGCTGTTATTGCCGCAAAAATGCCGAAAAACTTCCATCCTTCCCTGTTGATGTTGGGCAGGACATACCGGCGCCAGGAAATATCAATATTTTTCATATTTTTGTCCTTTCTTGATTTAACGAATATGCCGAAACGCTGTTTCTGCCGCATATTTTCGTTTACAGAAAAACATAATTTTACAACAATTACAAGTTTTTAATCCGGTTGTTCCCCAGACGTGTCAAAATTTTTGCAATTTTAAAATTGGGGGTTGCATTTATGCTTTTTTGTCTGTATAAGTTGGGATTAGATTTGCGCTTGTGGCGGAACCGGTAGACGCTGCAGACTTAAAATCTGTTGTCCGCAAGGACGTGCCAGTTCGAGTCTGGCCAGGCGCACCATTACTCTCCTTTGGCGGAGAGTTTTTTAATTTTAAATAAAAAAACTTGTAAAAGTTTTTCGGAAATATAAAAGAGCGCCCTTTGCCGGGGCGCTCTTTGTATGAAAACGGAGATTAGCGGGTGTATTTTGCCCGTCTGATTTCCGCTACGGCATCTTGGACTTTTTCTTTGTCCGTTTTGGTTTTATTTGTTTTTTCCTTTTCCGACAATTTGTCCGCCACCTTTTTATTTTGGGCGCGGACGGATCTTTTTTCTTCCGGCGACATTTCTTCGGTTACCGGACGGAGCGGCTCCCCGTCTTTGAACCCCAGACGATCATCGGCGGTATCTTTCAGCACCTTTTTGTAAAAGGCGATGTTTTCTTTGGCCTTTGCCAGTTCTTCCGTTTTTCCGTTCAGACCGTCCAACTGATAACGGGTACGGTCTATATCTTTATATTTAAAATAAAAATCCATCCCCAAATTTTGGTTTTTATCCTGGCTTTCTTTTTCTTCAAGGTTTGCTTTTTCCTTTGTTTCCGGCGCCAGAACTTTTCCTTTGAGGAGCTGCATCTCCTCAAGATAACCATCCGAACGACCGGCTGCTCCCATGATATCGTCCAATGTCCGGTTAAAGTCGGAAACGGCGTTGTTCAGCCACTCGCGCCGGTTGGTTTCTTCTTTCCGACCAAAAAGGAGCGGCAGCGATTTTTGCTCGGGGCGGGTCAGTTGTGCTGATTTTCCTTCAAAACGATCCGCTATCAGGCGTTCTACCGCCTCCGCCGACAAATGGGCTTCCGCGGCATTGGGCTGTCCGTCTTTAAAATTTTTGCTTATATTCTGATAGGCGCTCTGAATTCTGCGGATACTGTCGGCGATGAAATGTTTTTTACCGGTTTCCGCGCTCTGGACGTTTTTCTCTTCGAGCGCCTGCCGATATTCGGCCATTTCCTGCTCCAGAAATTCTCTGGTCGACCGGCGGCCGGCCTCACGGCTTTCTTCTTTTTGAATAAGGGCTTCTTTTTCCTTAGCGGTTAAATCCGTCCTGGTTACCAGTTCATCAATTCTGGCAGAGTCCAAAACTTTGTCTTTATCCCCGAGGGCAGAAACCATCTGCTTGGAATAATCCAGCTTTATGCCCTTTTGTTTTATGATATCCTGAGGAATCCGGCGAATGTAAAAGTTGTCCCTGTCGCCGTCCAATACCATTTGCAACGTTTCGGCCGCGAGCTTGCCCGCATTGCCATCGATAATATCTTTTTGAGCGGCATATAAATAGCCGTCTTTCATAATCCCGTTTTTAATTTCCTGCGGGATAGACTGCCAGTCGCGGGCACCGGTTAAACGGGCGCACATTTCCTGATAACGTTGGGTCAGGCTTTTCAACTGACCGTAATTGTTGCGATCGTGGATTTCTTCTTTTTCGGCAAAGCGCAAGAGAGCATCGCGCACTTTGGTATAATACGGCGGCAGGATATTCACGTTTTTTTCCGCCTGGGTTTTAGCCCGGCTCGTATCTCTGACGATATGCGACGCCGCCGGTATATAGTTCTTTTTTAAAACCTCTGACAGAAGCTCCGGTGTATAGAACTCCGCTTTTAATTTTCCCAGTCTTTCCTGTGCTTTGCCGTTGCCGTTATAGAAAACAGATTCATTTATCAGTTTTCTGAACTCGCCCGACGCCTTGCCGTAATTTAAAAGTTTGTCTTCGGATAAAGCTTCACGGATAAACATGGTGGCTCCCGAGGTCTGGTTTCTGTTCATCCGGTTGTTGCTGTTATATTCCGACATATTGAAAATGTCGTCTAAGCAACGACGCCCTTCGGGGGACAAGTCGTCGGCATTTCCCTCGCCCAAACGATGAACCATGCCGCCTTGCTGCAAAATGGCACGATACGCCGGCAAATTTTCCGCAAACGAATGTTTTTTAAGTTCATCATGGATATAATCATACATCACGCCGCCGACGGAATTGCCTGCAATCTGATCGACCCTTCCCAACAAAACAGGATAGTCCGCCGCCTTCTCTACCATAACCTGAACATGAGCCCGGCTGCCGCCCCGATGAACCGCCGACGCCAGATATTTCTGCTGTTCTTCGCTAAGGGGGATCTTCTTTCCGTCTGCTCCGGTCAGAATTCGGGAAAGGTCAACATCTTCCCAAAGACGCACAGACCTTCCTCTTTCCATTTCCGGATGACGCTCTGCCCAAAACCATTGTTTAAATTCGTCTATATTTTCATTGGTAATTTCTGTAACAGGTTTGCCGTCGGCGCTAAAAACAGTCATTATTCAAATCCTTTTCATCTGTTCGACATAAATAAATTTTACGCTATTTTGTCAAAAAAAGCAAGCAGGAAATAGTCGGCGACAAGCTTTTGCACAACCGGCTCATCAAATGCACAAAGACTTGCCTTTTGGCTGATTTTTATTATAATGAAAACAATTTAAAATTATATGAAAGTCTGTTTTTATGAAAAAAATACTGTTGGGAACAATGTTTTCCCTGATTGCCGCCACTTACGCATTGGCTGCCGACCCCAGCGACAAGGAAACCGGTTTTGACGAATTTTTTGACGCAGGAATGCAACAAACGGCTGCCCTCCGGGATATTTTATTTGACTTAAGCGATGTTGACGGCAACGAATTGCTTTCCCGCCGCGAATTTCTGCAATCGCTGAAAGGGGCGGCCGAACAAAACGGCGGTCTGACCTCGGAAGAACAAAACGAGTTGCTTAAAATTATGGAACAAAAATTTAAAACAAGCGATGATGACGGCGACGGATTTTTGACACGGGAACAGGGAAACAGCCTGTTTACCGAATATCTCCGGCAAATTTCCCGCCGGCAGTTTGATACCATCGACAGCAATAAAAACGGAAGCCTTTCCGCCGACGAAACCCTGCGTTTCTACCGGCAAAAGGGGGCTGCTGCCGGAACCCCGGAACAACAGATGCAAAAGCTGGACAACCAACTGCAAAAACTTGACGAACAACTGCAAAAACTGGACGAGCAAATGCAGAAGATAAACGACAATCCGCAAGAATTTGCCGATATGCTTATGCAAAATTCCGCCCGGAATATGGCAGCTGAAGAATTTTTCAAAATGGACGCCGATGAAGACCGGCGGCTGACCCGTGATGAATTTATCAATTACAATATTCGTATACCGGAACTGGCCGACGATAAAGAAACGGCCAAAGAAACCGCCGGAAATATTTTTGACGGTTTCGACGTCAGCCGGCGCGGATTTCTTAATGAGCAGGAATTTGTCGAAGCATATACGCGTTTTATCAACGAACCTCTGACTGACGGACGTTTTATCAACGAACCTCTGACTGACGAAAGCATGGCAGTTGAAGAATTTTTCAAAATGGACGCCGATGAAGACCGGCGGCTGACCCGTGATGAATTTATCAATTACTATGTTCGTATACCGGAACTGGCCGACGATAAAGAAACGACCAAAGAAACCGCCGGAAATATTTTTGACGGTTTCGACGTCAACCGGCGCGGATTTCTTAATGAGCAGGAATTTGTCGAAGCATATACGCGTTTTATCAACGAACCTCTGACTGACGAAAGCAATGATGCAAATGCTGAAACAAATCATACGGATAAAGAATAAAACATTCAAAAACTTAAGAGAGGAAAAATGAAAAAATTTTTACTGGCGGCAACGGCTTTTTTATGTATTTTTGATGCACGGGCAGAAGATATTGCCCTGCCTCAACCTAAAACGACCGGCGGTATGCCGCTGATGGAGGTGATTGCCGCCCGACGGACGGCACGCAACTACAGCGCAAAAGAACTTTCACCGCAAACCGTTTCCGACCTGCTGTGGAGCGCGTGGGGAATTTCTTCCGAAGACGGAAAAAGGACCATACCGACCGCCCGCAACCGGCAGGATATCGACGTTTATGCCGTTATGCCCAACGGTACTTATCTTTATGACGCAAAGAACAATCTGCTCAAGCAGATTACAAACGAGGATCTGCGTCCCGCGCTGGCCAAACAGGACTTTGTCATGAAGGCGCCGCTTAGTTTGATTTATGTTTCCGCCAACAAGGAATACGGCGGAATGCACGCCGGTTCCATGTATCAGAACGTCGGACTTGTCTGTACCTCCATGGGGCTGGGCAACGTGGTGCGCGGTATGATCGACCGTGATCAGTTAAAAGAAAAACTGAACCTGCCCGATGATCAGGAAATTATTATCAGCCAAACAATAGGCTACGAGGCGGAATAATTTTTACGGCCGGGAAAACCGGCCGTTTTTTTATTTTGCTTCGGTCGAATCCTGCTTTTCTTCAGCAGACGAGGCGCCTTTCAGATTGATCAAAAACTGTTTTTCAATTTTCAAATATTGATCCAAAAGCCAGCGCGAACGAGACAGCAGTGCTATCGAGACAACCAACAGCACCAAAATTACTTTCGGGTTTTCGGTCAGAAACTGGTGAACGACCGTGATAATGAAAAAAGACAACAACAGCAGACGGAAACTGGTCATGACAATCAGCGGCAGGCGGTTGGTCTTTTTGGAACGCCACAGTTGATAATAAACTTTGGCAACCTGAGCGTTGGATACGAAAAAGGTTTTAAATGTTTCAATGTTGTCTCCAAGCAGGCTGTCGAGCAGCGAATTGTTCTTTTCTTCGCCGGTTTTGGTTTCCGCAAGGGAGTTTTCCGACAAAATGACGGTCTGCGTTTCTTCTTTTTTCTTCCGGCTGCGGAAATTCCACAAAAAAGAACGCAAAAACGACGGCAAAACAATTTCCCAACCGATAAGTGCTTTTAAGAACGGCGACATCAGGGCAAAGGTAAGCAATGTCATGAATATCCGGCAGGGAATGTCAGGCAGAACAGGACGGATATAAGGACGGATGCCATGCATCGAAAAACCGATGATCGCAAATAAAATCACCGAAATCAGTATCAGACGTGTGGCATAATTTTTAAACAAAACGCCCCACAATCGTTCTTCCGTACGACTGGGCGCAGGCGAAGCCGATGTTTTGCTGACATATTGCATCCACGATGCAGGCATTTTCTTTTCCATAAATTTATAAACCGGGCCGGCCGAACGAATCATCATCGGTGTTAAGAAAGTGGTAATGACAGAAACTGCCACAATAACCGGGTAAACCTGATTATCCAAAACACCGAGACTCATCCCCAGGCTGGCGATAATAAATGCAAATTCGCCCACCTGCGCCAGCGAAAAAGCACATAAAACAGAAGTTTGAAGCGATTGTCCCGAAATGCCGAAACCAAAACAGGAAAACAAAACTTTGCCGACGACAACCAGCAGCGTAACCGCCAATATCGGACCGGCATAGGCGGCAAACATGGCCGGATTTACCATCATGCCGACGGAAACAAAAAATACCGCACCGAAAAAGTCTTTAAGCGGCCGAATGACATTTTCTATTTTGCGGATTGCCTCCGTTTCCGACAAAACAGAGCCCATCAAAAACGCACCGAGCGCCGACGAAAAACCGGAAGCCGTTGCCAGCCAGACCATGCCAAAGCACATGCTGACCGTTATAATCAGAAGCATCTCGTCATTTAAAAACGAACCGATCCTTTTTAAAAATGTGGGCACAATGTAGATGCCGATCACAAAGCACAAAACCAGGAAAGACAGCAGCTTTAGCGTGCTGAGAGCCAGCTCGCCGCCGTTGATGCTCTGGCCGAGGGCAACCATCGGCAATAAAACAAGAAGCAAAATGCCGACCAGATCTTCAATGACCAAAACGCCGAAAACCAAATCGGTGAATTTTTGCTTTTTTATGTTCAAATCATCAAAAGCCTTGATGATAATGGTGGTCGACGACATTGAAATCATGGAACCTAAGAAAAAGCTATCCATGGCCGACCAGCCCAGCAAAAGGCCGGTATAGTATCCGATAAACAGCATAAACAATATATTGGCAGTGGCCGTTATCATGGCCGACTTGCCGACGTTTAGCATTTTTTTGAAACTAAACTCCAGCCCCAGACCAAAAAGCAGGAAAATAACCCCGATATCGGCCCACAAACTCAGATTTTCCCGATCGGTAACCGTCGGTAACAAGTCAAAATACGGACCGGCAAAAATACCGGCCAAGACATAACCGAGAACTATCGGCTGGCTTAATTTTTTGCAAATAAGCGTCGTAATTCCCGCATAGATAGTGATTAACGTCAGATCCGTAATCAGCGCATGAATGGTGTGCATTTCTTTGTTCCATTAAAAGTAATCGTGCCCTTATTTATATAATAAGAATCTTTTTCTTTAATTTTAGTTAAATGTCTAAAATACAGTTGAATTTTTTAGGATATGATTTACCGCTCCGATTTTTAGAAGATGTCGCGACGCCCGGGCGGCGAAGATAAAAAAAATCCCCAATCCGGTTGAGTTCGGACTGGGGAAAACTTAATAAACTTCAAAAATAAGACATCACTGCGGTTTTTTCCCGATAACTTTCTGCTTGGCCCGCATTCTCCGGTATTCGCTGAAGACAAAAATATTTTCGGCAATAGCTTCACCGCGGAGAACCATTCGGCGCTCGTCATCATGAATTGTTTCTTTGAGTTCCTCAAAGTACTCCGACAATTCATCGGCATTGTTAAATCTGACAGACATTTTTTCCTCCGTTCGGGTTGGTGCCTTAAGATTACCATATCACAAAATATCAGAATAAATTGTGATACTTTGATGACAAATATTATGACAAAATTTGCCAAAAGTCAAGTTTTTCTAAAAAAATAAATTCTGCCTTTTATTTTTGAGATTGCACATTAAAAATATTTGGGTTAGTTATGAAAAACGGAATCAACAATATTTGACGGAAGTTTTTAGATGGCAAAAATTACTTGGAAACCGGGAACAATGGAATATCCCCTGCCGCCCGTGATGGTGAGCTGCGGAAGCATGGAAAAACCCAATATCATGACCGCCGCCTGGACAGGCATCGTCAGCAGTGAGCCGCCGATGACCTATGTATCCGTACGGCCTTCCCGCCATTCGTACGACTTAATCAAACAAAGCGGCGAATTTGTGATCAACCTGACAACCCTGCCGCTGGTTACCGCCGCCGATTTTTGCGGCGTTAAATCCGGTCGCGATACGGATAAGTTCAAAGAAACCGGATTGACCCCCGGCGCCTGCTCGCAGGTTTCCTGCCCTCAGATCGTTGAAAGCCCGGTTTCCATTGAGTGCAAAGTTGTCAATGTAACCAATTACGGCAGCCACGATATGTTTTTGGCAAAAATCGTCGCGGTTAACGTCGATGACAAATATCTCGACCAGGACGGCAAATTGTGGCTGGAAAAGGCGGGACTGATTGCTTATTCGCACAATTACTATTACACGCTCGGACGCAATGTCGGCTTTTTCGGCTTTTCCGTCTGCCGGAGCGCGCTCAAGGCCCGGGAAAGAATGAAAAACGTGGTGGTGGAAATCAAAGAGCCCAAAATTATGACGGTTGAGAGCAAAAACAAGTTTGCCTTAAAAAAATGGAATCGCAAACCCGAAAGCAAAAAAAACAATACGGGCAAATTTAACGGACGGGAAAAATTTGAAAAATCCCGCAAAATGAGGTTTGACGATGAGTATTCCGCCGCTCCCGGAGGCCGTAAAAAGTTTGGCCGCCGCCATGACAACAACGCCGGATACGACGACAGAAACGAACATAAAGGCGGGTTTAACAGCCGCTCAAGACACAGCATCGCCAAACGGCATGATTAAAAAAAATCCCCGATTTCGGGGATTTTTTTTGCATGTTTTTTCAAACAACAATTTTTTTCCTGATCATATAAAACAGCAAAAAGAGCCCCGGCAGCACCAAAAGCGAGGAGAAAAAGAAAAATACCGGCCAACTGACCTGCTCGGCAAGCATACCGCTGGTGGAAGCAAAAATATCCCGCGGCAGACTCATCAATGATGACAGCAGTGCGTACTGGGTGGCACTGTAAGCCACATTACACAGCGAAGCCATGTAAGCCACAAGAGCCGTAGAGCCCATACCGGCCGACAGGTTATCCATACACACCGTCAGCGCCAGAGTATATACATTATCTCCGGCATAGGCCTGTCCGATATAGACCAGATTGGTTACCCCCTGCAATATACCGAACAAAACAAGAGCTTTGGGCAGTCCGGAATGTTTGATATAAATACCGCCGAGCAGACCGCCGATAATGGTTGCCAGCATACCGTAAATTTTAGACACATAGGCAATCTCGGTGTTGCTGAAACCCATATCTTTATAAAAAACAAAAGCCATCGGCGCTTTATATTCGTCGCTTAAACGATAAAGCAGAATAAACAGTAAAATCAACCCCCAGCGATTGTGATGCATAAAATCCTTAAAAGGCTCCACAACCGACTCTTTGAGAAAACGCCGCAGACGGGGACCGAACGGCAGTTTTTCTTTTTCTTCCCTGTATTTTTGATCTTTATCGGGCTCTTTGGCCAACAGTACGGTGATAATGCCGACAAAGGTACCGGCCGCCATCACCATGTAAACTTCCGTCCAACTGAGGTAAGTCGTCAGCCACAAGGCAAAAGCCCCCGAAAAAAGCATACCAATCCGGTAACCGAGCACAAATACCGCCGAACCGGCGCCCTGTTCCTCGGGGGTAAAACTGTCGATCCGGTACGCGTCCAGCACAATATCCTGAGAGGCGGAAAAACCGGCAACGATAAAGGCCAACAGCGCCATCCAGGCGGTGTGGACGGCAGGGTCGATCGAGGACATCAGGAGAACGGACACCATTAAGCAAAGCTGGATAAACAGCGCCCAGCCGCGGCGGCGTCCTAAACGGCCGAACAAAGGCAGCCGAACACGGTCAATCAGCGGCGACCACAACCATTTGAAACTGTATGGTGTTCGTGTCAGCGAAAAAAGTCCGATCAGAGCATAGGGAATTTGGCTTTCCTGTAGCCAGACAGTCAACGTGCTGGCAACCAGAAGCAGCGGGAAACCGCTGGAAAAACCGAAAGCAAGCATGACCGGCATTCTTTTGTCGGCATAAATTTTTGCGGCTTCCGACCACTTTGCAAGCATTTTTATCCTCCCGTATCTGCCGTTTTTTATAACATATACAGGTTAATTTTTATCTAAAGACAGATTTGTTCAATCAGATAGTCAAGCAGCAAACGGCCGGCAGGGGTTGCACGGACGTTTTGCGGAGTTTCTTCGATCAGCCCCGCTGCCGCCAGCTTTGCCAGCCGCGGCCGGTTGGCAAAATCTTCCCAGGCAAGACCGCAATTTTCGGCAAAACGTTTTTTATCAATTCCCTCATTTAAGCGCAGTCCAAGATTCGT
>CALXPZ010000070.1 GCA_944390375.1 uncultured Alphaproteobacteria bacterium
ACCATCTGCAACCATCGCGGCGAAAAGCTGGAAATTGCCCTGGACGGCTTGGAAAATGCCGGTTCCGGCCGGTTGGCCTTTGTTCAGCACGGCCTAAGCGGACATAAAGGGCAGGTGATGGTGCGTCGCCCGGTGCAGGCCTTTGTGGACAACGGTTTTACGGTGGTTTCCTTTGATTCGCGGCATTCATTCGGCGCCAGCGACGGCAGCCTGGAATTTGCGACTTTGAGTACGTTTATCGAAGATCTGCACACGGTCATCGACTGGGCGGCAAAAGAAAATTTTTATCACGAGCCGTTTGCTTTAAGCGGGCATTCGCTCGGCGGTGGCAGCGTGCTGAAATATGCCGAGGACAATCCCGCAAAGGTCAGCCTGCTGGTGCCGGTGGCGGCCATGGTCGGCGGCAAATACTTTATCCGCTCAAGGCTCTTAAACGAGCATGACAGCTACCGGCAATGGCAGCGGGAAGGGCGCCTTTACCGGGAAAACAAAAGACACCCGGAAAAAAACGGCTGGCTTTCGTTTAACGTGGTGCGCGATATGCTGCGCTACAATCTGGTGCGCGACGCCGGGCGGGTGCGCTGCCCGACTTTGCTGATTACCGGCGACGGCGACCCTTCATCCACGCTTTACAACAACCGCGCGCTCTACGACAATTTGCAATGCGCCAAAACAATGACTATTTTAAAGGAATGCGGGCACCTGTATGAAACGATGCAGAATGCCGAAGATTTGTATCACACGGTTTATGACTGGGTAAAAGAAAATGTATGATGTTTATGAAATAAGAAAAGATTTTCCCGAATTGGCGCTTGAGATCAACGGCCGCCCGAATACGTTTCTCGATACGGCGGCGTCGGCGCAGAAGCCGAAAGCGGTGCTGTCAAAAATAATGTCTTTTTACAGCACTCATTATTCCAATGTCCACCGCGGTTCATACTATCTTTCCGAGCAGGCAACGGCGGAATATGAAGAAGCCCGCGAAACGGTTGCCCGTTTTCTCGCCGCCGACAGCCGCGAGATTGTGTTTACCCGTTCGGCAACGGAAGGCGTCAACCTGGTTGCCGCTACCTGGGGAATGATCAATCTGCGCCCGGGGGACGAAATTTTGCTTTCCGAGGCCGAGCATCACGCCGATTTGGTGCCCTGGCAGATGGTGCGCGACCGCACCGGATGTAGCCTGAAGTTTTTTGCCATTAACGACGACGGCAGCTATAATCCGGAAAATTTTTATAAGGCTCTTTCCGACAAAACAAAATTGGTCGGAGTAACCGGGATGTCCAACGTTCTGGGAACGGTTTTCCCGATTAAGGAAATTGCGGCTGCCGCCCACGCGCACGGAGCTCTCTGTCTGGTTGATGCCTGTCAGGCGATCGTCCACCAGAAAATGGATGTCAAAGACATTGACTGCGATTTTTTGGTCTTTTCCGGGCACAAAACATACGGCCCGACGGGGATCGGCGTGCTGTACGGAAAATATGATCTGCTTGCTTCCATGCCGCCCTATCAGACCGGCGGCGACATGGTCAGACGGGTTACTTACGAACATACCGAATTTGCCGAACCGACAGCGCGTTTTGAGGCCGGTACGCCGGTGATTGCCCAGGCGGTCGGGTTGGGCGAGGCGCTGAAATACATGCAAAATCTCGGGTTGGAAAACATCGCCGCTCACGAAAAGTCCTTGCTGGACTATGCCGATGCCCGGCTGGCGGAAATTCCGGAGTTAAAAATCATCGGGACGGCGCCCGGCAAAGGCGGGGTTATTTCTTTTGCCCTGGGCAACATCCACGCCCAGGATGTGGCTTTTGTTTTGGATAAGGAAGGGGTAGCCATCCGCACCGGCCATCATTGCGCCGAGCCGATTGTTAACCGGATGGGGTATACTTCTCTGGCGCGTGCGTCGTTCGGGCTTTATACCACCCGCGAAGATATCGATCGCTTTGTCGCCGCGCTCGTTAAAGCCAAAAGCTTTTTTTAAGAAGACAGACAGGATATAAGATGAAAGAAAACAAGGAAAATCTGCTGAGCGAAGAACAGGAAGAAGAATTGCTGCGGGCGCTGGCCGCGCAGGCGCCGGCCGAAGAATATACGGCAACGGCGGGCGAACCGCTGCCGAAAGGATCATTGTCCGCCCCCCGCGAAGACATTGTCAATGCCCTGAAAACGGTTTCCGACCCGGAAATTCCGATAAATATCTACGATATGGGGTTTGTTTACGACATCAGACAGCAGGAAGACGGCGATGTGGAAATTGATATGACGCTGACCGCACCTACCTGCCCGGTGGCGGGTATTTTGCCGCAACAGGCCGCCGACGCCGTAGCCGCTTTGTGCGGGGTCGGCCGGGTAACCGTCAAAGTCGTGTGGGAGCCGGCCTGGACGCCGGACAAAATGAGTGAAGATGCCAAAGCCGTTTTGGAACTGTTCTGAGAATAAACCGCCTGTTGCCGGCACATTGCCGCCGGCACGTTGAAAATTTTTTTCATTAAAAAAAACACCCTCCTTTTTCGGAAGGTGTTTTTTTATAACTCTGATCCGCTTGCCGACCGCTCAATTTGCGCCTTTCCTCAAACGGGAAACAATATTAAAAATCCGCGTTCGGAGCCTAAAACGCTATTTCCAGCGGATACGGATTTTGGCCAGCTCTCTGCCGTCCCCTTCCGCATAAATTCCCGTCAGGGAAGTCAGCTCCTCAAGTTCTGTTTTGACAATCACGTTTTCGCCGTACAGACATTCTTTTTTAAACGCGATTTCCAATCCTGCCGGCGTGTGCTTCAGGCGAAAATCATGCGGCACGGTCTCTGTCGCCCACAAGGGATAAACGGCGTTGTTGACATGGTGGTTGACGTCAATATCGTCATAACGAACCTGAAATTTGATGCACATATCTTCCCGTGCCGGTTCCGGCAGCCGGGGAAAGTCGGTTTGCAGGCTTCTTTCGCAAACGACGGGGTAAAGGGGCAGGTTGTCCCTTAACGCCACCGGGCGTTTTTGGGCAAAATCAAGCAGTACCCACTGGCTCGAGGCGCGGATGATCGGTTTTCTGTCTTCGTCCCGGATAATAAAATCTCTGACCGCAATCAGCTTTTTTTCTTCCGCCGGCCAGGATTCGACCGTGATTTTCTCGTGCCAGGCGGGCATTCTTTCGATTTCGATCTGGTAAGCCGAGCCGACCCAAGCCAGCCCGCGGCTCTGACAATGTTCGATACCCACGCCGATGGAAGAAGCGTGGGTATCGGCGGTATCCTGAAAAATATTCATCAGCGTCAGGAGGCGCAGGGTTCCGTTCCGGTCGCATTCATAACTTTTGATATGATAAGGACAAACGATCTTCCCTGATTCCATCGTGCTCTCCGCTGTTGTTTTAGTTGCGCAGTGAAAGTTTTATGCTTTGCTGCCTTTCGTCGTCATCACCCCACAGCAGACGGCTGAGCCAACTGCGCTTTTCTTTCGGGGTTTCTTCGTTTGAAGCATACAAAGTTGTGTAAGTTTCATGCCCTTTTTTAACCGTTTCCAGCTCGGCCAGCAGGCGTTCGCGATAAATTTTAGCTCTGCTCGGACGCTTTGAGTGATAATCGGTTGCCGCCTTCATCCAGTCTTGTCTGCGGTCATACAGACGTTTCAGAAAACGGGCGGCGTAGTCAACATTTTGCTTTGGGTCAAAAGCATCTTCCAGGCTGGCAAATTCTTTGCCGTGGTATTTCATGTTGATCTGCATACAGCCGACGTCAAAGTTTTTAATGCCGCGTTTGCGCAAATTTTTAGCCGCGGCGACGGCTGCTTCTTTGGTTTTATAATAATGACCTTTTCCGTGTACGTTGATTGTCCACGGCCAAGCCATTTTCTGCTGCGCCTGTTTGTTCCATTTACCGGTTTCAACCGTCGAAATCGAGGTCAGCAGATATTTTTGAATCTGATATTTTTCTTCCGCTTTTGTAGTTGCATCCATACAGATAAAACCTTCATCGACCACTACGGTATCCTCTGCATTTGCCGCAACAGGCAGAAGCAACATCAGCAATATAAGAAAATTCATAAAAAATTTGATACTTTAAAGTATCCCTCTGTTTCCCCGGACTGCCACGGATATCCCTCAGGCCGTTGGCCGATTTCAATCCGCTTAAGGCAAAAACAATCAAAAAAAATAAATCCGGGGGCAGTTTATACAATAACGGCCCGAAGCCTTATAGCATTTCAAAACAGGGGACGGTATAGCACAATTATTTTTTAAAATCCAGCAAAAAATTGGCCAGGTCTATGACGGCATCGCAAATGTCGGTACTAATGTATTGAAAATTAGCATTCTTTTTATACACAGCCTCCAGCTCGTAGAGGCTGCGGTTAATTTCCATTTGCAGGGTATAAATGTTTTTGCGCGGCTGGCAGTAGTTAAAACTGATATAAGCGCCGGAATACGGGCAGTCGAGGCTGACGTTGTATTTTTCTTTCAGACGCTGCATGAAGAATTCGTACATTTCTCCGGGGCAGCTTTGTTCAAACAGCGTCCCTAAGCAAAATTCTATCTGCCGGTTGTCTTGCATGATGTTGCAGATTTTCGACGGCATCGAGTGGCAGTCGAGCACCAGGCAGAAACCGAATTTTTTGCTACAGCGGTCAATCATTTTTTGTAGTCTGGCATGATACGGCGCATAGACGTTTTTAATTCTCTCCTGCGCCTCTTCATAGTTAAGCAGGCCGTCATAGATGTTTTTGCGGTTGGCCGTAATCCGGTGAAAAAGTCCGAGCCCGACCCGGCAGCGTTTGTTGCCGGCCGCATTCTCGGGGTCGGGATAATTGTAAAACATGGAGGGGTCGATTTCAACCGCGTCGCGGTTAACGTCTATAAACGCCCGCCCGATATTGAGCGTAATCATCGGGATACCGAGGTTGGAGGCCTCCATCACCAGTTCGTCGACAAAGGGGTCTTCGTTGCTGCGCAGTTCGTCGATGCCGACAGCCGTGTGGGCAAGAAATTCCTGCGGAAAAACCCGCCCGCTGTGCGGAACGGACAACACCATCGGGTAACGCGGATCTTTCACGTTGTGCTCGCTAAAGATGTTCAGCTTGGAATAATCGACTTTGAAATCAATTTTTTTATCTGTCATGACGCGCTCCGGATTTCTGTTGAAAACAGATTTTACATAGAAAAGATTAACTTTTTGATAACAAAAAAGTCAAAACCGGCCGCCCGCTCCGGGAACAAAATCGCAATAAACGAAAAAAAGAGCTTGCCAAATTAAAACGAATAGGATAAATAAGTAACCGTCAAACGGGTGTGTAGCTCAGCGGTATGAGCACTACGTTGACATCGTAGGGGTCACAGGTTCGATCCCTGTCACACCCACCAGTTCAAAAAAAAGACTTCGGAAATCCGGAGTCTTTTTTGTTTTGTGCACATATTTTCGTTGATAAAAAAATCTGCAAATAACAAAAGAAAACGGACAATCCCCGTGTTTTTTTGTTTTGATCGTAATTTTGATTATAATTAACTATTGAGTTCATTTTTTTTTTTACTATAAGTAGTAGAAACTGATACAACCAGGGAGACATATTGTGGTTAAAGTTTCTGTACTGACGGCGGTGTACAACACCCCGGAACAATATCTGCGGGAAGCGATTGAAAGTATCCTTGCCCAGACATATACCGATTTTGAATTTGTCATTTTGAACGATGCGTCCCCGGACGAAAATGTGGAAAAGGTTGTAAAATCCTATAACGACAAACGCATCCGCTATTATAAAAACGAACAGAATTTGGGAATTTCGCTGTCCCGGAACAAATTGATTGATCTGGCCGACGGCGAATATCTGGCGGTTTTTGACCATGACGACATATCTTTGCCGGATCGTCTGCAAAAACAGGTGGAGTTTCTGGACTCTCATCCCGATGTCGGCGTGGTCGGAAACTGGCATAAAATCACCGGCAAAAAGGAACGTGTTGCCCGCTATCCGACAACGGATAAAGAAATCAAAGAAACGCTGACCGTATCTTGCTGCATCTGCCATTCTTCCTCCATGATCAGAAAGTCTGTGCTGACGGAAAACAATATCCGTTACGAAAACGAATATACGCCGGCGGAAGATTATGCGCTCTGGTGTCGTCTGCTGCCCAAAACAAAGTTTGCCAATATCCCGGAAGTTCTTTTCATCTACCGCAACCACGAGCAAAACACATCTCACCGCCAGCAGGATCGGATGTGGAATGCAAGCGTGCGTATTCAGAACTTTGTTCGGCGGGAAAATCCGGAATTGTGGGCGGTTATGGAGCCGCAGATTCTGCATATCAGAAGGATAAAACTGTTCGGTATCCCTCTGCTGACCATCAGATATAATGAAGATCTGGAAGTTTGGCGTTTGTTTGGCTTTTTGCCTTTTATCCGCATAAAGAAAAGAAACGTGCTGAAAGCGCTGAAGTAACGTCGGGAATTTTTAATAAACAAACCGGTTCTTCCATCGGAAAACCGGTTTGTTTTTGCATATGAACTTTTAGTCTTGAGGCAGTTGGTCTTTTATTTTCCCCACGATTTCCCGGAAGGCGTTTTTGTATCTTTCGTTACTGTCAAGAATCAGGCGCGCGTTTTTGTCCGTTTCTGAACAAAGAACCGGCAGCGTGATTTCTTTTTCCAGAAATTCGCGCGCGGTTTTTTCATCAAAATAAATACTGTCTTGTTTTTTGTATTGTTTGATGATTTGCTCGATGATAACGGGTTTTAAGGCCGTAAACTCGTTCATAATCCTGTCTTCCGCCGTTTTTTCCGCGCGGATGTTAAAAACATTCCACGCTTGCCGGATTGTCAGCCGGTAGGGCTTGAGCGCCTCGCCGATAATTTCCAGTTCCGGACGGAAATATTGGGCATAAACCTGCGGAAAACGCGTCATCTCGTAACCCTGTTTGCGGCAAAACGAAACATATCCCTCCGTCATCTGGTAGGTACTGCCGAGCGC
Organism: uncultured Alphaproteobacteria bacterium; assembly: GCA_944390375.1. Classification (GTDB taxonomy): domain Bacteria; phylum Pseudomonadota; class Alphaproteobacteria; order RF32; family CAG-239; genus JAFUYI01. The sequence goes on from CALXPZ010000070.1 coordinate 6,946, forward strand.
CAGTTCCAACTCCGGATTTCTCCCTTCTTCGGGAATCCTTACGGCCAGAACGACAAGATTTAAGATAAGTCCGGCCAAAGTAATGCCGATTTCTGCTTTTTGCCAGCCGGGCATATTCAGCTTGCGGTTGCTCTTCTGATTGTGGAAGTTGATTCTTTTCTGAATGGCCGCCAGCAAAACAATGCCGCATATCCAGGTGGCCATATACGTACACCAGAAAAGCACCTGGGCAAAGTGGGAGAAAAATGCGCCGTAAAGCATCAGCCCGCAGAAAAGTTGAATCAAAAGAGAGCAGCCGTAGCCGGCGGCATAATAGGCAAATTTCCGACCTTCGGTTTTGCTGCGTCCGAGGTTGCGGCGGATAACGGATAAGAGCGGCCAGATGAAAAAGAAACCGAACAAGCCTCTCAACAGCGGCCGGATTTCCTCATCGCAGGTATCCCGGCGGACGGCCTTCCAGTTTTTGTACATCCAGTAAAATTCAAACAGCCCGCAACTGAAAACCGCGCATATTGCCAGCCGCCGCACGGGCAAAAAATAAAAAGTAACCGTTTTGCTGTAATTGACGTTTTGGTTTCTGTCAATAAAACTTTTCATATGCTTTTGCTTCAGCCGTTCGGCCGTCAGCGCACTGATAAAACGCAGCAGCAAAAGCATCGCAAAAGCGGCCCCCAAACTGCGGGTAAAGGCAAAAACGACAAAAATCAGAGCCGAGCCGCCGAAAAAATAAAGCATAAACCAACCGGGCATGCCGTGCAAAAGATAGTATAGCGAATTGAACACAAAAGCATAAACGGAAAACCGCTTCGGGCGGAGCGCTTTTTTCATTTGTTCCTGATATTTGAATAATTTTTCTTCCGTTTGCATAATAACCTCGCAGACAACCGTCCGGCACTTGTCCACCATATAATTTTTATCTCCTCCGGTCAAGCGCATAAATTGACAAGGCAGGAGAAAAATCTTGCTAAAAAAAAGAGTTGCCGCTAGAGTGGCAGAAAAAAGGAAAAACGATGACAAAACGACTGAAATATATTTTGTTTGCCGCCGTGTTTGCCGGCGGGTATGCCAGTTTGTCTTTGGAACTGGTCGTTATGCGCCAGTTGAGCGGTTTTGTCGGCTCAACCGCGGTTACTGCCTCGATCATCATCGGCATTTTGCTGGCTTTTATGTCTTTGGGTTATTACCGCGGCTCCGTGATTTCTATCCGCAAAGCCCGGATTCGTCAGGTGCTGTCGGCAGATTTCGTCATCATTGCCCTGATGACCGTTCTGGCGTCGTCCTATATCCTGATAGACATTTATTTTATGGCGATGAACGGGCTCGGCATCGGCTCCACCGTTTTGCAGACTTTTCTTTATTCTTTTTTGTTTTTGTCGCTGGCGCCCTATCTTTTCGGCAAGATAACCGCCGTCTTAAGCCGCTATCTGAATCGTTTTGACCGCAACAACACCGGCCGCATCATGGCGGTAGACACGATCGGGTCCGTGCTCGGCTCCATCTTGACCACGCTGGTCATTATGCCTTTTGTCGGCGTCAACCACACGGTTATGCTGATAACCGCGGTTGCCCTGCTGACCGCGCTGCTTTTGGGCAGCCGGCGGCTGCCGGTCATGCTGCTGATTATGCTGGCGGCGTTTTTGCTCAACCGCACCGGTTTGCTGCGCGAGGTTTATTATATTGTGGAAAACAATGCTGTTTCAACAATCTCGGTGGAAGAAACGAACGACGGCCGTTCTAAAATTATGATGATAAACGGCGGCGGCGCGTCGAAAGTGTCGACGGATCCGGCTCTGCGCTTTGGTTATGTAAGCTTTGTCGAAGACAATTTTATAGCCCCTCTGCCCAAGAGCGGTACTCCGAAAGAAATTCTGATTATCGGTGCCGGCGGTTTTACCATGGGCATCAATGACGACTTTAACCGCTATACCTATGTGGATGTCGACGCCTCGTTAAAAGAGGTGTCCGAAAAATATTTTCTGCCCGCAAAACTGGGCAAAAACAAAACTTTTGTTGTTGAAGATGCCAACCAGTTTCTAAAAGAAAACAACAAACTTTACGACTTGATCGTGCTCGATACCTATTCCAGTCGCCGCATTATTCCGCTTGACCTCGTAACCGCGGAATATTTCGGGCGGGTTCGGGCCGGCAGTGCGCCCGGCGGCATGGTGGTTATGAACATTGTCGCTTCGCCGTCTTTTTCCTCGCGGTTTTCGCAAAAGCTGGACAACACGATTCGCGGTGTTTTTTCCCGTAACCTCCAGCGTCAGGTGATCGGCGCTTACGATGCCTGGTGCCGGCAGAACTGCCCGGAGCACAACCTGATGTATGTTTGGTATAACCTGCCGGAAACGGAGGATATTTATACGATCAACAAAAATTCTGCTTTTTATGATTAAAATAGGTTGACGGCATTTTTTAAAGTGTTAAGAGGAAGATATTTTCTGATTCGGTTTTAAAAACAGGGAGCACAGGATATGTTGTCAGAATTTAATATGCGCCAGTTTGTAAGCGCGTTTGTGGTTTTGTTTGCGGTAATCGATATTCTCGGTTCCGTGCCGATTATTTTGAAACTGAAGAAAAAAGGCAAAAAAATTGATGCCGGCAAAATAACCTTGTGGTCTTTTTTGATGTTTATCGGCTTTTTCTACATCGGGGAGGTTTTTCTCAACCTGTTTAAGCTGGATATGTCTTCTTTCGCGATTGCCGGTTCGCTGATTATTTTCATTATGGCGATGGAAATGATTCTTGATATTGAGATTTTCCGCGAAGGGCCGGACACGCCGAAAGATTCCGTTTTCGTGCCGCTGGTATTTCCGCTCATTGCCGGTGCCGGCGCACTGACAACCCTGTTGACGATTCGTGCCCAGTTTGCCGATATTAACGTTTTGTTGGCCATTGTTGCCAATATGGTCGTTATCTATTCGGTAATCAGACTGGCAAAAATCATTGAGGCCAAGTTGGGAGCCAGTTTTATTTATATGTTGCAAAAGTTTTTCGGCATTATCCTGCTGGCGATCTCGGTCAAGCTTTTTATCACCAACATCACGGTGCTGATAGAGCAAATTGCGCACAGCGCGGTCTGATTTTTGAACCCCGGCGGCAAAAGCCGGGGTTTTGCTTATAATCAAGTCTTGATATTTATCCGATTAAAACTTAAATTTATGGGAAGAAAAAAGAAAGGCTTGGATTATGCAGGATAATTTACCCGAGTTGCGAGATATACATTTGCCGTCAGCCGACATCTCCGTTTTTCCGCTGGCTTACGGCTGGTGGGTTACCTTGGCGGCGGTGGCTGTTGTTTGTTTTGCCGTCTGGCTGGTTCGTCTGCTGTTGCGCAAAAGCAAAAAGCGCTATGCTCTGAAATTGTTGGAAAACGCCCGCCGGCCGGAGATTGCCTCGGCGGTGAAGATGTCGGAGATCCTGCGCCGTATTTGTGTTTATAAATACAAACGGGCGGCGGCTTTGTTCGGCAAAGACTGGATTGATTTTTTAAACAGCCGCAGCAAAAAGAAGATTGAAGGCAAAACGGCTCAGTTGCTGCTGGACGCGCCTTATGTCAACGCCGGCAGCCGGGTTTATGACAGTAACGATGTCGCTGAGCTGTATCGCTTTTGCCAAAGCTGGATCGGAGAAAATCTATGATTCGTTTTTCTTATCCCTGGATGTTTTTGTTGCTGTTGCTGCCCTGGCTGGTCAGGCGCTTCGCTCCGCCGGTCAGAGGTCTGCACGGCGATGCCCTGCGGGTACCTATTTTGCAGGATATTGCCAACATCAGTCTCAAATCGGGCGGTTTGCTGCGGGCAGGCGGGGGCGAGGCCGGCAGTTCCCGGCTGAAAATATTGTTGTCCCTGATCTGGCTTTTGCTGACCGTATCCGCGGCCCGTCCGCAATGGCTGGGCGAACCGGTGCGGATTAAAGATTATGGCCGCGATATTATGATGGTGATGGATATATCCACCTCCATGCGGGAGCCGGATTTTGTATTGAACCGCCGGCGCATCGACCGGTTGACGGCGGTAAAAGTGGCTGCTGACCGGTTTATCAAACAGCGAGCCAATGACCGCATCGGGCTGGTTTTGTTCGGCACCCGCGCCTATCTGCAATCGCCGGTAACTTTTGACAAACAGTCGGTAAGCGATATTCTGTGGTCGATGGAGGCCGGTATGGCCGGTAACTCCACCGCGATCGGGGACGCGCTCGGTCTGGCGCTGAAAAATATCCGGGAAAGCGGCAAAAGCGAAGACAAAATCATTATTCTGCTGACCGACGGAGAAAACAACGACGGCAGCTTGAGCATGGCGCAGGCGGTCAATTTGGCGCGGCACGAAAAGGTAAAAATATATACGATCGGTGTCGGCGCCCAAAAGGCATTTGTCGATTCGTTTTTCGGGGTTAAACTGGCGGCGCCGGACACAATCGACGAGGAAAGCCTGAAACAGCTGGCGACGGAAACCGAAGGCCGCTATTTTCGCGCCGATGATACCGAAGGCCTGCAAAAAATCTATAACGAAATCGACCGCTTAGAGCCGAGCGCCAACGAAGACCAGTATGTCCGCGAAAGCAAAGATTTGTTCTTCTGGCCGCTGGCGGCGGCTTTGCTGTTGTCTTTGCTGGCCGTCTTTTTGCAAAGAAAGGGGATCTGATGGAAGAGTTTTTTGCCAATTTCCATTTTCTCCGCCCGTGGTGGCTGTTGTTGGCCGTGTTGCCGCTGGTCGGATATGTCCGTTTTTTCGCCGGGTTGAAAAATGTTTCGGCCTGGGAAAACGTCTGCGATAAAAATTTGCTGGAGTTTCTGCTGGTCAAAGGCTCTTCCCGCCAGCGCAGCCGGGCGGCGGGGATTCTGTTGACCGGTATGCTGACGGCGGTTGTCGCTTTGGCCGGTCCTGCCTGGCAAAAAAAGACGATACCGGCTTTTGCGCCGGAAAAACCGGTGATGTTTCTCCTAAACCTTTCTTCCGACATGGATGCCGCTGACGTAACCCCAAACCGGCTGGCGCGGGCAAAATATGCCGTTTCCGATTTGCTGAAAGCGTTGGGCAACGCGCAAAGCGGTTTGATCGTCTATACGGATGAACCGTTTTTGATCAGTCCGCTGACGGAAGACCGCCGGGTTATCGACAATCTGCTGAAAGCCATTTCTCCCGATATTATGCCGGAAAACGGCGATCGTCTGAACCGCGCGCTGGATTATGCCGTTGATCGTCTGCAAAATGCCGGTTATGACAAAGGCAATATCGTGGTTCTGGC
>CALXPZ010000071.1 GCA_944390375.1 uncultured Alphaproteobacteria bacterium
GTGGAGAATCTGTTGAAAACAGTAGAAATCCGCCAGCAGTGTAAAAAGGCCAATATTGAAAAAATAGATGCCGGGGCAAAGGGATTTCTGATTACTTTTCACAACAATGTTTTCCGTGCGCCGGAAAAACTGGTGGATATGGCTCTTCGTTCGTTCGGTGCCATGAAACTGCGTCCGGATCAAAAACTGTTGGTCAGCCGGGAAATGGAGAGTTATGCCGCGCGACTGGAAACGATCCGCGATTGCGTCTCCCGTATCAATAAATTGTAAAAACATAAAAAAATCCCCGGAGAGTGCGGAACTTTCCGGGGAAAACAAAAAATCCGTTTTGTTTATTTGCCCTCTTCGAGAGAGGCAGCTTTTTCTTCTTCAACTTTTTCTTCTTCAGCGGGGTTCGGTTGGTCTGCGACGGCTTCGGTTGCAGAAGTGTTTTCTTTGACGTCTGCCTCCGTTGCCTTATCCGTTACTTCATCCGTTACCTCATTGTCGGAGCTTTCTTCGACAACGTTCGTTTCAGCTACAACTTCGGATTCCGCGGCTTCTATGGTTTCTGCCGCATTGTCATCTTGTACGGAAACTTCTTCCTGCTCATCGGCTTTAGGCTGTTCAACGGCAGCCGGGGCTGCCGGTTTTTCGATCGGGAAAAGTTTGTATTCTACCATATCACCGATTTTGATACCCTTGGCTTTGACGTCGCCGGCATTGACTTCCAAAACGGCAGCTGCCGGGTAGGGGGCAATGATCATTTTAACGGAATCGGGCTCTGCATTTTCGTAAATCCAGTAGATCATACCGTCCTGGTCGATAAAAATCATATCCAGACCGATTTGGGTATCTTTCATCCACATGGCGGTCGGAACATTATTGAAATCGGATAGATCAAAAACCATGCCGGCATCTTTGTCAAGGCTGGTGCGGTTCATCAGTCCGGTTGTCAGTTCTTCCCTTGTCTGGGCCAGCTCAACCTGATATGTCGTCCGGCTGCCGTCCGCCCCGACAACGGTCAGTTCATCGGTTTTTTCTTTTGGCGAGCAGGCGGAAACAAGTGCGAGAATCATAAAAAGCTTAAATATTTTTGACATTGTTTGTTCCTCCGTTTTCAACTGTTTAAAATAGTATAACAATATTTTTAAAAAGACAAACTGATTTTTAAAAAGTTTGCATTGTTCGATTTTTATCCTTGTCTTATCCACATTCTTGGGCTAAAAATATAGCATTTCTGAGGACTAATTATAAAGAGGATACCATGAGAGGGAAAAAATATGTTCAGTTGGCTTTGGTGTCGGTTTTGACGGCAGGTATTTCCGCCTGCAGTTCGACCGGAAAAGTTACGGAGCCGGCGGACAGCGCTTCTGCCCGGGTAATTGAAACCTATCGGCCGATCCACAAACAACCGGGGGAAATTCCGACCGTCGGCGAGAGTTATACCGGAGAAGAAACGCGGGCGGCAAAAACCGTGCCGATTATCCGGGAGGATACCGCTCCGAAAGAAGTGTTGGACAAAGATAAGGAATTTAACAAAATACTGATCGACGCCCGGGCGGAAAAGAAGAAAGAAACAGCCGGAACGGATGTCGTTCGGCAGGAAGGGGCAAACAGGGTTTTGACCATTCTTTTTGCCAACGGCAACTCAACAATAGGTTCGGAATATGAAGGGGATATTCAAGAGGCTGCCCGTCTGGCAAAAGAAAAAAATGCCAAAATAACGGTTTACGGCTTTGCTTCCGGCCGCACAAACAGCACGGACGAAGCTCAGCATAAATTGACGAACTTCAAAGTTTCGGTAGAGCGCGCCAAAAACGTGGCAGTTGCTCTGGTAGAGGCGGGTGCGCCCGAAAAATCCATCAGCATCAAAGTGCCTTCGGACAGCAGTTCTTTTTATCGGGAAACATTGCCGGACGGCGAGAGCTTGAACCGCAGAGCCGAAATTTACATCAGTTATTAACGGGAAACGCAAACGGGGAATTGCCGTGGATAACGATTTTCCGATCAACAAATCTTTAGGGGGCAATATATGGAAATTTGCCCCTTTTCGCGAAAATGACGCCGAGCAGATCGCCGTGCGTTACGGTTTGCCGGTTGCGGTTGCGGCCATCCTTTCCGCCCGTGGAATTACGCCGGATGAGGCGGGGGATTTTTTGTACCCAAAACTGCAAAACCTGATGCCTGATCCGAACAGCCTGAAAGATATGCAAAAGGCAGCGGAAAGAATAGCCGATGCGGTTGAAAAAAAAGAGCAAATCGCCATTATCGGCGATTATGACGTTGACGGCGCAACTTCTTCTTCTTTACTGAAGCTGTTTTTGAAATCGACCGGCTGTGAAGTTCCCGTCCATATTCCGGAGCGGGAAGAGGGGTATGGTCCGAGTGTGGCTGCCGTCGACGAGTTTGCCGCCCGCGGCGTAACATTGCTGATTACCACCGACTGCGGCACGACGGCTTTTGATGTTTTGGAATATGCACAAAACAAAGGAATGGACGTTATCGTGCTTGATCATCACGAGGCGGAAACCAGACTGCCGGCCGTGTATGCGGTTGTCAATCCGAAAAGACTGGATGAAGATGATGACTGTCCGTATTTGAAATATCTGGCGGCGGTCGGCGTTGTCTTTTTGGCTGTGGTGGCCGTCAACAGAGAACTGAGAAAACGCGGTTATTATAACAATCATCCGCAGCCGGATTTAAAAAAATGGCTGGATTTGACAGCTCTCGGAACGGTCTGCGATGTTGTGCCTTTGCTCGGGCTGAACAGGGCCTTTGTCCGCCAGGGGTTAAAAGTGATGTCTTTAAGGCAGAACTTCGGGTTAAAGGCTCTGGCCGACCGGGCGTCTTTGGCGGAAGCGCCGTCGAGCTATCATCTGGGATATGTCCTCGGTCCGCGGATTAACGCCGGCGGACGGGTCGGCGAGGCCTCGAAGGGAGAAAAACT
>CALXPZ010000072.1 GCA_944390375.1 uncultured Alphaproteobacteria bacterium
CGGCATATCCGGCCGGCGTATTATGATTATGATGTTGCGCCCGCTTTGGCGGTCGGCGGCGGGGTGTTGCTGTATGATTACGGCTATCACCGCGGCTACCGGCACGGACGGCGTCATCATCGTTATCATTGGTAGGCAAGGCGCCATAAAAAAACCGGCTTAGGCCGGTTTTTTTATGGTTAAAAGGAAAATCGGATATGTCCGTTTTCTATTTTGGCGATTCCGCCGACCGGAATGGTCAAAAGCGGGGTCGAATGCCCGAAGTCAAGGTTGGCAATAACCGGTTTTCCTTTCAGGTACGGACGAAAACGCTCAATCATAAATTCCAGCTGCTCTCTTGTTACCTCCGACTTTTTCTGAAAACGGCCGATCAAAACGGCGCAGACGTTGGCAAAGTCGGGCTGTTGCAACAAGGCCTGAAAATTGCGGGTAAAGCCTGCAATTCCGACATCGCCGGTATCTTCAATGAACAAAATTGTTCCCGGGGAAAATTCCGGTCGGTAGGGGGTGCCGAGCAAAAGATCGAAAGTGCCGAGATTGCCGCCGACAAGCCGGCCTTCCGCATTTCCCGGCTGCAGGTGCCACCAGCCGTCGTTGGCAATAAATTCTCTGTTTTCCTGATCTATAAACCATAAGTCGTCGCTCCACTCTTTTGACGGGCGGATTTCGTTGGCGCCTTCTTCAAACAACATTTTTTTCATGTTGTCCAAAGTATATTCCGCGCCTTTCAACATGCCGAGCGAGCTGAAATGCGGACCGGAAAAGGTGATGAGCCCGGTTTTGGCATAAATGGCGTTGAGCAGCGCCGTGATGTCGGAAAAGCCGCAAAATATTTTCGGGTTTTCGGCGATTGTTTGGTAATTGATAAAATCCAGCAGTTGGTTGGAGTTGTTGCCGCCGATCATGGTAAACACGGCTTTGACGTTTTTGTCGGCAAAAGCCTCTTCGATGTCGGCCGTCCTTTTTTCCACCGCGGCAGAACCGCCGGCATCCCAGTTTTCGTCGGTGGTATTGGTTCCGTAAGTTACCTTCAGCCCCATTTCTTCAAAGCGCCGGCGCGCGATTTCCCGGCATTCCCGGCCGATGATTTTGATGCCCGCTGCCGGTGCGATAACCCTTATTTCATCTCCCGGACGAAGTCGGGCAGGACGGATTGTCTGCATATTTTTACTCCCTGTTGGTTAAAATTTAAGTCCAATATAGAGCAAAAAGCCAAGATATCCAATAAAATATTTTTGACAAAAAATATCGTTATATGACAAAAACGCGTTGACTAAATTTAAACAATCTTGTACTATAAATCTAATATTGTTTTACGATAAAACGGAGACTTATTATGGCGGATACAACAAATTTTCAAAGTCGTTTGGACGAGCTGAAAGAATCTAATCCGGAAATATATGAGGAGCTGATCAGATGGTACGGGCCGTCGGATTTGGAGGCTCTGCAAAAAGACGAAAAGGTTTTTGAGCTGTTTGTTGCGCAGTTTAATGCGGAAACGGAAAACCGGAAAAAGGCAACCGAGGTTTTGGATGATGCCGTTTTGTTACCGGAAGAAGACGAAAACGACGCTTCAACCCCGCCGGAAGAAGAAACAAACGACGAAAATAACGATTTGCCGGAAGCACAGGAAGAAACGCAGACACAAACCGATGCCCAAACCGAAGAAATGGTTTCCGATCCGTTCCATTGGGAAGATTTTTATGCCCCGGCTCCGGAGGCTGAAGTTGAACGTTTTGACGAGGCGTACGGCCTGTTGGAAAGCGAGGAAGGAAAAGAATTCCGCGAACGGCCGGAGTGGAAAAACAACGGCCTTGAACAAATTTCCGAAGAAAATGATTCGCTTGAGGAACTCCTTGATCTGAACGCTTGCCGCCGCCTGGCTTCCTCCAACGAAGAAATCAGTCTGGAAAATTTGAGCGCGGCTCGCAGCGAGGAAAGCGCGCGCATTAAGGTCGAATATTATAATGCCCTTTACGCCGTTGCCGTCGGGGAGCAGTATAATACCATCAAACCGGAAACTCACATTAACCGCATTGCCAAGCTGGATAGTGCCGTCCGTTCCGGGAAAAGCGAAGAAGAAATTTTTAAATTACTGTCCATCGCGCCGAAAGAGGCCGATAAAAAAACGGCCTTAAATACCGTTGTTCACAGCAATACGCAGCCGATTGCCGGTTTTGTGGAAAAACGTCGCAAATTCCGGAATACAATGCATCATTTCGGGCAAATAATGGACAAGATCCAGAAGTTTGAACAAAAAAATCCGTTGTTCGGTCTGGGCGCCAACTATATGCTGGCCGGCAACCCGGTTTATATGGGGTATCGTTCCATTCTTTCCAGCCGTGCGCTTTACAACGATTTTCAAGGCTTTAAAGATTATGCGGCATTCCGTGAGCTTTACAAAGACAATGTTACCGAACAGGGTTACAATCGTTTTATCAAAGAAAATGAGGAAAGCAAGGTTACGCTCCACGATTATACCCAGGTAAAAAACTACAACAACTACGCTGCTTATTGCGAAAAACACCGAGTTGAAGCAAACCGGGTAAGCGAGGAAGATTTTAACAAGTTAAAACAATTCCAGAAAAAAAGCGAGCTGACACGTGAAGAATTTGAACAAATCCGCCAGTTTGCAGACAAATCTTATGAAGATTACAAAAACTATATTGACGGCAAGAACAAAGAAAACGAGGGCAAAAACAAAAAAGAGATTGCCGCCGTCAGTCGGGAAGTTTTTGACAATGCCGTAAAATATACCGCTGTCCGCCGCACCCAAAGTTACGGAGAATATGCCAAAGCGGCCGGGGAACGCGCCATCAGCGAAGCTGAATATAATCGGATCAAAACCTTAAACCGGTCGCTCGGCAAAGTTTCTGTCGGCCAGGCCTTAAAGGATAAAACCACCCGCAACGCCATGATGGCGCACTCGGTCATTTTTGTCCGTTCTCTGCCGGTTGTCGGTCAGGGCTATGCGCTGGCAATGGCGGCCAAAAATATGGTTCGCAAAGATTATTGGCGGGGACTGAAGGCCAAGGCCGTGGGAACCGGGCACGCCATCAAAAACCTGTGGAACAAAAAAGGCCGGGATAAAGAGGCCTGGAAGGAACTGTATTCAAACGGCGGCGGGCTGATTGCCGAAGCTGCCGGTGCCTGGATGCTTTATAGCGGGGCCAGCAATCTGGCGCAAAACGTTGCGGCTCAGCCTGCAGAAACAAATACGCCGACCGTTTCGGAAAGACCGGGACAGGAGGCTGTTCATACTGCGGAACAGGTAGCGGCCGTCGATTCTTTGACAAATGATCTTCAGTCGTCGCAGACTGCCGTTCGCGATACCACTTTTGTGGCAGGAAATGAGCCGTTTACCCTCGATTCGATAACAAACGAAGATCTGTTTTCTGCCAGTGCGCGCTGGCAGCCGGATTTGAATTTTGCCGGTCAGGAACAGGGACATGATTTTCAGATGGAAGAAAGAACCGGCGGGGAAGAAAGAACCGACGGTGTGGCCGACATCCGGGTTGCCGAAAACAGCGTGGTTTTAAATGATGAGCAGAAAGCCAACTTGCATAGTTTGTTCCAGCAATACCCTCGGGCGGCGACAATCATTTTGGAAGGAAACGAAAACCCGACCGTCAATGATGTTACCAAAGGCGGTATGAGAGTAGAGGGAGCAAACGGTCTGTCCAGCAGCGGCGGTATTTCTTCGGCTCGCCTGCAGGAATTGTA
>CALXPZ010000073.1 GCA_944390375.1 uncultured Alphaproteobacteria bacterium
AACGAAATTGTTTTTGACTTTTATGACAGGTTGAAATCCATTACCAGCGGCTATGCCAGTTTTGATTATGAAATTGTCGGTCATCAGGAATCCGATCTTGTCAAGGTACAGATTCTGATCAACGAAGAGCCGGTTGACGCGCTGGCTTTTCTCTGCCACCGTTCGGAGGCGGAATCCCGCGGGCGGCAGATCTGCGAGCGATTAAAAGACCTGATCCCCCGGCATTTGTTCAAAATTCCGATTCAGGCGGCAATCGGCGGCCGGGTTATTGCCCGCGAAACCATTTCCGCCCTGCGCAAGGACGTTACCGCCAAATGCTACGGCGGCGACGTTACCCGTAAGCGCAAGCTGCTTGACAAGCAGAAGAAAGGTAAGCTCCGGATGCGTCAGTTCGGCAAGGTGGAAATTCCGCAGTCGGCGTTTATCGAGGCGCTGCGTATCGGCGATAAATAATTTAGCGCTTGAGAAAAGGAAGAGGATTGATTATAATCGTAAAAAAAATTATTCGGGAGGATTGTTTATGAAATTACCTATTCTGCTGATTACCGGATTGATCGCGCTTGTCCCGGCGACCGGTTTTGCCCAGTCCGTTGAGGGTGTGCAGTCGTTCAGCCAGCCGGAAGGCTCCTGGAGGCGGGAAAATCAGGTCAAAGAAGAGGCGGCGGCTCCGCTGTCGCGCTTTTATGACGAGGCGGGCAAATTTGCCATCGACAACATCGTTAAGGCGGAACAGGTTTTTTGCTACGAGATTTTTCCGCAAAACAGCGATTATGAGGGCTATACGATAGACGGTTTTCCCGTCCGGGGATTTTGCGGCGTTATGGGGGCTCCCGTACAGGAAATGATTGTTCGTTATTTTCTCGGAACCGAAGAAAATGTTTTGTTCGATCAGGCGGAACAATGCGTTATTCAGCCCAAAATCATTATCCGGTTTGTCCGCGGGGTAGATTATACGGATATGCTGATTTCTTCTCCCTGTCATTCTTTTGCGCTTTTTTACGGCGGCAATGTGCATGTGTACAATTTCAAACCGGGGGCGCCTATCATCGACGCTATGTTGAAAGCGCTTGGCCCCAAGCATGCGGAATTTGTTTCTCCCGCGCTTTTAAATCAGCTGGTTCCGATCGGCATTGTTCAAAACGAGCAGCAGCGGAAAATTGTAAACCGCCGCAGCGAACCGATCCGCAAATGGGCCGAAAAGATAGAGGCGGAAGAGGCTAAAAAAGCCGAAGAAGAAAAGAAAAACAACAGCGGCTGGAACAAACTGAAAATGCGCAACTTCGGCGGCAACTAGCATTAAGGCGTACGCTCTTTTGTTAAATCATACCCGGACTCATAATGTCCGGGTATGATTTTTGAGGCAGGTAAGGAGAGTACACACCATTAAGAAATGCGGTTTTGAGAAAGAGAAAACGGGGCTTTGGAAAATACGTCTTTAAGAAACGCGACCTTGAGAAATAAGAGGCTTTGAGGTAGAGCCTGTTTCCATAAAAATGCAATAAAAAAAGCCCCCAAACAGGGGCTTTATTTTATTGTCGTTCCAATTATTCGCAGGCGTACATTCCTTCGCAGCTGTGGCGGCTCGGTTTGAGGCCTTTGCTTAAACAATATTGTGCGGAATGGCTGTATTCGACGTCGCAGCAGGTTTTGTAATAGTTTCCGTTATACGGACACGCTTTAACGGCATAACGACCTTTTCCGCAGGAGTTCTGCGTTTTGGTGTATCCTTCGGCCGCGCATCTGGATTCACCGGTCTGGGAAGAAGATGACGAGCCCTTTTTGCCGTAATAAGAGTTTTGCGGCACATCGGTTATGAACCGGACGCCCGCGGAGGCGGCAAAACTACTGCCAGCTACAATGGCCAAAGCCATGAAAAATAACCAAAATTTGCGCATAAATTTTCTCCTTTTTATACTTGTAAGAATTATACAACAAAATAAAAATATTTTCAATCGGTCTTTGCGTGAACTTTTTGTAAAAAATAATTTGTGCAGAGGGTAAAAAATACTTGACTGCTGGACAAAAAAATCGGACAATATTTTTACCGTATGTATTATTTAAAAATTATGGAAGCACTTGAGCAGCAGATTGTTTTGGTCAAATACCATAGTCTGCGAGAATTTAAGGAACGCGTTAAACAGGGAAAATTGAAACTTAAGGCTCAGTTTGAACTGTTGACGCTGCGTGATACCACCAAATTTGAGTATTACGTCAAGAGATTTCAGCTCGATCCGGAAGCGGAAAGAAGACTGATCAAGAGCGGAAGGAAAGATTTGTATTGCATATATTTCCCGCTTTACAGTTGTTGTTCGTCTGCCGAGGAGCTGCTGACACATTATCCGCGCGCATTGTCCGTTTATGCCAAATATCACGATTTGCGGGAAAATTCCCAGATGTCGATGGTCCGGCAGAAAAAAGCAAAGAATACTTTGAAATACCTCAATAAACGGGAACGGGGGTTATGTGAGAAAGCCAGGGCTTTTTTCCGCAGTCATGCCGAAAAACAGCTGATTGGTTTTTATGATCGGAACTATGGCACATGAGGCCGTGGTTATTTAAGAAAAAAGGGAGCATTTATGCTCCCTTTTTTGCGGTGCGGCAAATGCCGGAGGAGCCGGGTGCCGCGGCCCGGTCTAGCGGTTTCTTTCCACACAGATAACGGAGGCGTTGGGGGCATCGGTTCGTTTTTTGCCGGGCATGGTCGGCGGATTGTCAAAACGAATCAGGCCGCAGCAGGCAGACAGATAGCCGGAACCGTCCCGCAGCGCCTGATAGGGAATGGAGCCGTCGTTTGCCAGCATACGGATATAACCGCCTTTGCCATCGGCCGTTTCCCCGGCCAGCCAGATATAAATATGATCGTAAGAAACGGGAAGTCCCGTTTCTTTCAGCAGGACGTCGTTCCTTTGTCCGTAGACAGCGCTTTCGTCCTCTTTGGCGTTATAGAGGAGGGCGGCAAGCTTTTGCGCTTCTTCTGCGGTCGGCAGGTTTTGGAGATTGCCGCATATTTTGGCGGCGCCGGCCAGATAATCGGGGGCGTCCCGCAGGCAGTTTTTTAATCCCCAGACTGCCCGGTTTTGCATACATTCGTCATAGCCGACCGGCGGAACTTCAAACCGGGCGCCCGTGATGTGCAAACCGCCGATTTCTGCCGCGGCCGACAGGCGGGCGGCAGCAAACAGGGCAGCGGAAACAAACAATGGAAAGATGAAAGCTTTTTTCATGAAATTTTTGCCTGAGAAATCGGAATATGCTCTATCTTATACCGGCTGTCCGGCTAAAAGCAAGTCAAATTCCGTTATGCCATTTCAGACCACTGCGTTTTTTGAAAATTCAGTTTATCCGCGGCAGCTTTCTTTTTGCTTTTTTGCCGTTTTCTTCAACCAGATCTTTTACTTCCCGCAATGCCGTGTAGTGCAGAATAAAAGCGATGAATTTATGAATTGCCCGCTGGGTTTCTTTGCTTTGCGAGGCAATGAATATTTCCAGCTCTCTGGCGTTTCTGATCGGTTCGCCGAGGTCGTCATCGTCTTCGTCGATTTCCGTTTGCTGTCGTGAGTTGTTGTTAAATGATCGGTTAACCATGTCTGCCCTCTTAAAAAAGTGAAAGTAAAAAGATACAGGGCAGAGAAAGGCGACCGGGGAGTTCGCGTTACCACTACACTAGAAATGGCACCCTCTTGGGCAAGCCCAGAGGGCTCCCCGGCCGATAGTCGAAACCGGGGATATAATCTCAGTTATTGTTTTAAGAGTCAATAACCGAGTTACAGTCTTTATATCCGAGACTGCTAGTGTAAAAATCAGACGAACGCGAATTCGTCCGGGCTACCTCCAGCCCTCCGATACCTGTTTTTGTCAGGTATTGCTTTTCAATAATATAAAGCTGATTGGATTTTCATCTAACCCAATTCGGTTTAATCCTAAATCAGGTTTATTTAAATGTCCAGTGCATTTTTTAGGAAAATTGTATGACCAAGTCCTTATATACCGACGAGTACATCTATTTTCGTCAATTACTGCGCCGGGCAAGAGAAACTGCCGGTCTTACGCAAACCGAACTTGCCAGGCGGTTAAATAAACCTCAGTCATATGTCTATAAAAACGAAAGCGGCGAAAGACGCGTTGATGTTACGGAATATCTGGATATTATGTATGCTTTAGGCAAAGATCCTCATGAAATTGTGGATGAACTCCGTAAAATGTATAAGTAAAGAATTTGTCTTATCGGGTTGCCCGTGAGCATATTTCTTATAAAAAACCCCGGATTGCTCCGGGGTTTTGTCGTAACGGGAAGAACGGCTACTTTTTGATGTAATTTAAGGCCGTTTCGGTAAAGCCTTTGATGGTTTTGGCGCTTTGCGTCAGTTTGGCGTGTTCTTCCGGGCTGAAGTTCGGGTACAGGCGGCTGTGTACGCCCCGTTTGCCGATGACGCAGGGCATGGCCATACAAATGTCGTTGACGCCCTCTACTTCGTGATGAAAGGCCGAAACGTTCAAAATGGCATATTCGTTGCTGTCGATTGCCTGACAGATGCGGCACAGAGCGCCGGCGATCCCGAACGTGGTGGAGCCTTTGCCGTCGATGATTTTGTAGGCGGCGTTGCGGACGTTGTCGTCAATCTGGTTTTTGACTTCTTCCGTCAGCGGGCGGTTGAGGTCGTGAGCCAGTTGTTCGATGTGAACGGTGCCGGCAACCGCGTTCGACCAGATCAACACTTCGCTGTCGCCGTGTTCGCCCAGTACGTTTGCGTGCAGGGATTTTGGCGAAACACCGAGGTGATAGCCGAGCAGAGTACGGAAACGGGAGGTGTCAAGCACGGTGCCGCTGCCGAATACGCGGTCCGCCGGGAAACCCGACAGCCGGATGGCAACCGAGGTCATAACGTCCATCGGGTTGGAGGCAATGAGCAAAATGGCGTTGGGGGCGTGTTCGGCCAGTTGGGGAATGATGTCTTCAAAAATCCGGACATTGGTGGCCAAGAGGTCGTTGCGGGTTTCTCCGGGTTTTTGGTTGGCGCCAGCGGTGATGATGACAACATCGGTGTTGCCGAGGTCGCTGTAGGTGCCGGCTTTGATCTTGTTGGCGTAGGCAAAAGGCGCCGCGTGTGCAATGTCTTCCGCTTCGGCTTCCGCGCGTTTGGTGTTTTGGTCAATCAAGACCACTTTGCGCGCCACGCCGCGCATAATCAGAGCAAAAGCGGTGGTGCTGCCGACTCCGCCGGCACCGATAATTCCGATATTCAGCATTTGTATCTCCTTTGAAAAACGGGTTGTATTATATTTGTTTGCTCTAAATGTAAGAAGCTTTGCGCTTTAAAGCAATAGCGCCGGCGGAAATTTTATTCCTCAATCAGGGTTTCTTCATCGCCGGAGGTAATTTCGGGGTGCTCTTCCTTAAACTCTCCGTTGTCTTCGGTGCTCTGCTCCTGCGTGGGCTGAGAGGTTTCTTCAGGGGAGATGTCAAACATATCTTCCATTGTCCCCGCATTGTCCAAATAAACGGGGGCGGTGGCCCTCATGCCGGCAAACAGGCCGTCGTTGCCCGGCTTGTAGTTGGACAGGCGGATGGTACTCAGGACGGCAACAATGAGAAAAACAGCGGAAAACTTTTTCTGCATTTTTGCACCTCTTCTTAAAAACAACGTTTTTTGTGTATAAATAATAATTAGTTGCGGAAGCAAAAATGTCAAGGCGAAAGCGTTTTATACACTTTTGAAACTCCCCGCAAGTATAGAAAAATCAAGTGTTTTGAAGTAAAAGGAGGACAAATGACAGAAAAATCGTGAAAAAATGCTTGTCAATTCATATAAAATTGTGCTAACAAGTCAGCACGGGTGATTGAAATGTTGTACCCAATAACTTTATTGTTTTAATATTTTTTGAGGTTTATCAAATGACTGATACAGCTAATCGCGTTAAGAAGATTGTTGCAGAACATCTCGGCGTAGAAGAATCAAAAGTAACTGACACCGCAAGCTTTATTGATGATCTGGGCGCAGACAGCCTGGACACGGTTGAGCTGGTTATGGCTTTTGAAGAAGAATTCGGTTGTGAAATCCCGGATGAAGCTGCCGAAAAAATTCTGACAGTTAAAGATGCTATTGATTATTTAAATAAAAACGCCTAATCGTTTTTGTTTTCAGATGACTAAACTCGCTTGACACAGAGCGAGTTTTTTCATATAAAAATTACTCAATAACCGTAACTTGATTTTAAGGATATTTGATGAGAAGAGTTGTTGTAACCGGAATGGGTATGCTTTCTCCTTTTGGCAGAGGCGTTGACTATAACTGGGAAAATATTGTTGCCGGAAAATCCGGAATAAGAAGGATTGACGAGGAGCTTGAACTTTATGACGTGCCGGTTAAAATTGCCGGCAGAGTACCGATGGGAAAAGAACCGCATCAGTTTGACCCGGATACGGTTATGCCCCCGAAGGAGCAGCGTCGGGTTGACAAGTTTATCCTTTTCGGGATGGCGGCCGGTATCGATGCCATGGAAGACAGCGGCTGGAAAGCGGAAAACGAAGAAGAACAGTTCCGCGCCGGCGTTATGATGGGGTCGGGCATCGGCGGTTTGCAGACAATTTATGAAAATTCGGTTATCATTACCGAAAACAAGAGTACCCACAAGGTTTCGCCTTTCTTTATCCCCTCCTGTCTGATCAATATGATTTCGGGCAACCTTTCCATTCGTTTCGGGCTGAAAGGGCCGAACCACGCCTGTGTTACCGCCTGTTCAACCGGTACGCATGCCATCGGCGATGCGGCGGCGATGATCGCCCGCGGCGATGCCGACCTGATGCTGGCCGGCGGTGCGGAATCCGCGGTTAATATTCTGGGGCTGGCCGGGTTTGCCAGAATGAAAGCGGTTACTTCCGATTTTAACGATTGTCCGGAAAAAGCTTCCCGCCCGTGGGATAAGGCCCGCAGCGGTTTCGTTATGGGTGAGGGTGCCGGTGCGTTGGTGCTGGAATAATATGAGCACGCCAAGGCGCGCGGTGCCAAAATTTATGCCGAGATCGTCGGTTACGGTATGAGCGGCGACGCTTATCACATTACCGCGCCTTCCGGCGACGGTGCCTACCGCGCCATGAAAATGGCGGCCGGACACGCGGCGGAACACGGGGTTGAGCTGTCGGATATCGGATATATCAACGCACACGGAACATCAACACCGGCCGGCGATGTCGGTGAGGCGCTGGCAGTTAAACGCCTGTTCGGCGAGCATATGGCAAACGTTTCGATGTCGTCGACCAAGTCGGCAATCGGACACCTACTGGGGGCTGCCGGTGCGGTTGAGGCGGTTTTAACAATCAAGGCTCTGTGCGAGCAGACCTGCCCGCCGACCCTGAATTTGGAAGATCCGGCCGATGAAGTGGCAGATTTTGATCTGGTGCCGCTTAAAGCAAAGAAGAAAACGTTTAAAGCCGCCATGTCCAATTCGTTTGGTTTCGGCGGAACCAATTCGTCGGTTGTGTTCAAAAAAATTGACGATTAGCAATGGCCTGGCTGAAGGGATTTTTGGCTGCGTGTGTGCTGGCGGCGGCAGTCGTCGGAGGAATACTGTTCTGTTTGTATAACCGGCCCAACGAAAGGGCAACGGAGGCGGAACTTGTTATTGAACGCGGCGCCGGATCCCGCGAGGTCGCACATCAGTTGACAAAAGCGGGGGTGATTTCACACCCGCTTTTGTTTCGTCTGGCCGCCCGTGTCAAGCGACTGGATAAGAATCTTAAGGCCGGCGAATATGTTTTTATGCCCGGCATCTCCATGCGCGAGGCTTTGGATATAATCAGCCGCGGGGAGGTGCGCTATCGCCATTTGACCCTGCCGGAAGGACTGACAACGGCCAAAATGCTGAAAATTATTGCCGACGAGCCTAATTTGACCGGTTCTATCAGCGAGCCGGCCGGAGAAGGTGAACTGCTGCCCGAAACTTACAGCTATATGAAAGGGGACAGCCGCAACAGTCTGGTTTTGAGAGCCAAGCGCGCAATGGCCAAAACATTGGATGAAGCCTGGGCACAAAACGGGCAGGGGGTGCTGAAAAATAAAAAACAGCTGTTAACGCTTGCCTCCATTATCGAAAAAGAAACGGGTATCGGCAGCGAGCGCGCCGATGTGGCGGCCGTGTTCCTGAACCGTTTGCAAAAAGGTATGAAACTGCAAACCGACCCGACGGTTATTTATGCCCTGACCCGGGGCAAGAGGGATCTCGGACGACCGCTTTATCGGAAAGACCTGACGGTTGAAAGCCCGTATAATACATACAAATATTACGGCCTGCCGCCGGGGCCGATCTGCAATCCGGGACGGGAGGCTATTTTTGCGGCGGTGAACCCGAGCGGAGCCGATTATCTTTATTTTGTGGCATCGGGCGAGGGTGGACATCGTTTTGCCAAAACATTGTCCGAACATAACGATAACGTGGCGCAGTACCGAAAATTGAAAAAAAAGAAACAATGATATTGAAAAACGGTCAGAATGTTGTATAATTTCTTCGGTTTATTTTATTATTGTTTAATTATATGAGAAGATATTTTGATTTTATCGGAAAAATTTCCGTACTCTTTGCCGCGTTTCGGTGGATTGCTCCATTTCGGCTGCAAAGGTATGATACGGAGTTGAAAAACGGCAATTCTTACCGGAGGTCTGAAAAGCAGGTTGAAAACGGATGCAGCAAAAGTAAGCAGCCCAAGCAGGTTTATTCCCGCCGGCTGACCCGCAATCAGGAAAATTATGCCAAAGACTGATACCGGAAAGTAAAGATTTAAAAAAAGCGCCCTTTGACGGCGCTTTTTTTTGCAAAATGCGGGATTATGACAGGAAAACGGTTGCGGGGCGGATGAAAACGGCAGGCATAAGATATTTTTTGTCATAAATAAGCAAAAAATAAAATTTCCTTATTCTCCTAGTTTTCCTAAGAAAAAATGGGAATAAAGAGAGAAATGCCCCGTGTTAGTGCAGGCAAATATTGACGAAAAAAAGAAAAAGGTATATAGTTTTTATTCAGTGAATATATTTTGTTAATTATTAAAAATAAAAAAAAATATGGAAAAGCATCTTTTTTACTGCCTTGCCGTTTTAATAATGGCAGCAGTCAGTGCCTGCAGCGGAAACAGGACAGAGAAGAACAATAACGAAGTTCCGGCAGATGCCGTTCGCGTTTGTAAAGATACTCCGATTACGGATGGGGTGTCGGTGTTTGCGGAGGGCGGCCTTTTCGGGGTGAAAAATACCAAAGGCAGCTTTATCTTGCAGCCAGAGTATGCAAACGTTTATCATTATAACTCAGAGTTATGTGATGACGAGGAATTTGCTTTTTGGCGGGATTCAACTTCAACCGACAAACTGCCTGATGCGGAAGTTATTTGCGACAGAATGAATCTGCTGTTGCGCAAAGGAAATCTCAGCGGTATTTTTTCCCGGCAAGGGGAAGAACTGCTGGCAGTGAAGTATCCGGAAATTTATACCATGGCGGCTGCCGGAAGTTATTCGGTAACGCTTATTGACGGTACAATTTCCGTCTGGAAAGGCGGCCGTTTTATTATTAACGGGTATGACGGCATCTTTTACGGAACCGATTTAGAGAAACAAAAATATGTTTTCTCCAATGAGGAAGGGACGCTTTGGGATTTTTATGATTTTGACGGAAAAGGTCATTGCCGGTTGACTTTGCCGGCTGCTCCCAAGGGAGTGTGCCTGCCGCAATATCTTGAACCCGGACGTTTCCTGGTTGATAACGCTATTGTCAATGCCGGCGGCAAAATACTGTTGCAATTTCCGAAGTGGACGGAAGTCTGCGGAAATTTTCTGCTGGTTCCGGCGGGCGATGACAAATACGATGTTTTCTCTAATACTGGAAAAAAACTGGCGACCGGAGTTGATATGGCGTATATGGTTACGGCAGAGGACATTCCTCATTTACCGACCGGTGAAATCGTCGTTGAAAAAGATGGTCGTTTCAGTTTTTACAACCGTTTGGGCAAGTATCAGAAAAATGTCCCCGGCGTTATTCAGGTCTGGGCATTTGCCGAACTTACCGCTCAAGATAGAGAAGGCGGTGTTTTGGTTTATTCTGATTACGAGTAAACGGTAACTCAAGAGAACCGGTATGCAGAAAGCGTACCGGTTCTTTTTATTGCTGCGGCATTGCCGGAGCGCAAAGGTGAAGAACGGCCGTCGATGACAAAGAAAGGGAAAGAACGGAAAATCCGGCGCTGCCGGCGGGATGTAGCGGAAACGGCATCGTCGCCGGGAGAAAACCCGATAATTGCCGGGGGAAAACGGAGGGGGTGTCAGGCCTGGCCGAGTGTTTCCAACAGCATCGGGTAAAGCGCCTGTTTGGGGTCCATGCCTTTGGTCATGACGACATTAAACACCGGATACATGCGCTCGCATTCTTTGACCGCGATTTCCATAACATTGGCAATTTGGGCGGAAAAGTCCTTATTTTCCGGATTGTAAAAAATAGCGTGGCGGAAAACGGGCATTTTTTGTTCGGTCCAATAGGAAAAATGACCGACCCACAAATCGTCGTTAATCAGAGCCAGCAGCTCGAAAATTTTGTTATGATCTTTTTGCCTGTCTTCAATATTGAGCAGGCAGGAAATATGCAGGCAGTGCATAGATTCTTCCCAGGAGAAAAACAGCAACATATCGTTCCAGCGTCCCTGGACTTCGACCACTACCTCGTTTTGGCTGCGGCGTTCCAATTCGTATGCCTGACGGTTAAGAAGGGCCTCGACCACATCAATCGGGTTGTTGTTGGCAGCCGTTTTGGCTTCGACAGGTTTCATTGCCGGTTTCTCCGCTAAAATAAAAATAAGCCCGTTTAAAAATTCATTTTTATAATAAACATCATCGAGTCGCAAAAAACAATCAGGCACCAAAAGTTTTCCACCTTATTTATTTTTTTTGATTTTTTATGAAATAATATATTGTTTAAAAACAATGCATTGTAAAATTTTCTGAGATAAAAAATTTTTTTAGTGTGGATATATTGGGGAAAATTAATATACTTTTTACCGGCCGGGTAAAAAAATAATGCCACCCGGTTTACGGAGTTTGTTTTTAGCTGAACAGGAGCTGTGATGACAGGTTTGCAATTTCCCGATATCTCTCCGGTGATGGTTACGATCGCCGGTTTTCCGATCCGCTGGTATTCGATGGCTTATCTGGCGGGGATTGTCCTTGCCTGGCTGTGGTTGCTCAAGGATATGAAAAAATATCGGCTGGGTTTTGAAAAAGCAGCGGTCGAAGATATTGTTTTTTATATTACGGTCGGGATTATTGTCGGCGGCCGGCTGGGATATGCTCTCTTTTACGGCGGTTCGGCGTTTTGGCTGGAACCCTGGCGGATATTGGAAATCTGGCAGGGGGGAATGTCTTTTCACGGCGGTGCGGCCGGTGCGGTTTTCGGGCTGTGGTATGCCGCGCACAGGCATAAACTCGATTTTTGGCAACTGACGGACATGGCGGCACTTTATGCGCCGATCGGGATATTTTTCGGACGGCTGGCCAATTTTGTCAATGATGAACTGTGGGGGCGGGTGAGCGATGTTCCCTGGGCGGTGCGGTTTCCGAGCGGGGGCTATCTGCCGCGGCATCCGTCGCAGCTGTACGAGGCTTTTTGCGAGGGCTTCCTGATGCTTGTTATCCTTAATTGCCTGTGGCGTTTTGTGCCGGTTGTGCGCGAAAGAAAAGGAACCATTTCCGCCCTTTTTGTTATCCTTTATGCCGTGTTCCGGATTGTGCTGGAAAATTTCCGTCAGCCGGATGCGCAGCTCGGTTTTTATTTTGGTTTTGTTACGATGGGGCAAATATTGTCGACACCGCTGCTGTTGTTCGGCTGCTGGTTGTTTTGGCAGAAGTTCAGGCCTGAGAAGTGATGTTTTGGGTGAACTTGTAAGTCTTTTGCAAAATTTTGTGCGCTCGCAGAAAAACACCGAAAACATCGGCGTCGCTTCGCTTTTTGTCGGCAACGCTGCAGGATACCGTTAATTTGAGCGGTTTTTTGCGTCCTCTCAGCATAAATTCGGAAGCCGCCACCGTGCGCCGGATATTGTCAACGCGCACAAAAGAATCTCCTTTTTCGGCAAGCGGAAAAATGACGATAAATTCGTCGGCGCCGCAGCGGTAGACCAGCGCCTCCGGCTCCAGCTCGCGGATTTTTTTGGCAATCATGAGGACGATTTCATTTATGCCGGATCTTTTGAAAACCTGGGCCAGATGTTTGTAGTCATCAATGCAGATGATGCCAAGGCCGTATTTGAGCGGCAGAGAAGGTGAGGCTTTGATAAAAGAGTTGCCGTTGTCCAGCCCCGTTAAAGTGTCTTTGCGGAAGGCGTAAAAAATGGAATATACCGTGCCGTAAAAAACCGTCAGGGCGGCGTTGAAGAAGAACAATGCCAGCGGAAAAGGACGATCGGAAAGATAAAAACCGACAGCCGCGCTGACGGCGGCAAAAAACAGAGCGGTGGTCAGAATATCATCCCGAATCGAAGAGTGAACCAGCATAACGGCCAGTACGGACAGGAACAATGCCAGACCGAAAGGCTGCAGGCCGCAGCCGTTGCAGATAAAACGGCTGATGTCAAGGCCGATGTTGCTGCGGCTGAGGTGTTCGCCGAGTGCAAGGGCGGCAAAGATAATAACGGTAAAACGCGGGGTGTCTTTTGAAAACGCCGGCCGGTCGGGCAAAAAGTAGAAAAAGAGCAGGCCGAAGGCGCTGAAAAACACCAGATTGTAGTAATCTGCGGTTTGGTTGTATATAATGCCGTGGGTGAATTTCAGATAATTGATCAGGCAGTAGCTCAGGGTGAGCGTGATGATGAAAAACAGCGGCCGGTTGCGGTCAAAATAGATCAGGATAATGCAGGCCGCAATGTTCAGCAAAAAGAAGCCGGTATGGAAAAAGTGAAGCCAGGCGCCGTCGGCCGTTTCGACCGTAAAGTAGAAACAAAGCGTGATGCACAGCAGAAAAGCCGGCAGCAGCGAATTTTTCATCAGCGGCAGAATCTGTTTGGCATATCCGGCATATTTTTTCCACACTTTGGCGTTCTCCTTTGAGGAGAAATTATAACCTGCAAGCGTTTAAATTTTGTTTACGCATTTGATAATCGAGCTGTCGCCGTATGAATAGAAACGATAGCGCTCTTTGATTGCGTGTCGGTAGGCTGCTTTCATCCGTTCGGTGCCGGCAATGGCGCAGATCAGCATAAACAACGTTGATTTCGGCAGGTGAAAATTGGTGATGATCATATCAATGACGCGGAACTTGTACCCCGGTGTGATGAAGATGCCAGTGTCGCCGGCAAAGGGGTGCAATACGCCTTTTTCGTCGGCTGCCGTTTCCAGCAGGCGGAGCGAGGTGGTGCCGACGGCGATAATCCGCCGCCCTTCGGCTTTGGCCTTGTTGATCGCGTTGCAGGCTTCGGCAGAGATTTCGCAATATTCAGTGTGCATCTTGTGGTCTTTGGTGTCTTCGGTCTTAACCGGCAGAAAAGTGCCGGCGCCGACATGGAGGGTTACAAACACCTTTTCCACTCCTTTTTCTTCCAAAGCCTTAAATACTCTGTCGGTAAAATGCAGGCCGGCAGTGGGGGCGGCAACCGCACCCTCGAAACGGGCATAAATGGTCTGGTAGTTTTCTTTGTCGTTGAATTTGTCCCAGATGCCTCCCTTGGAGGGCTTGTCGCGTTTGATATACGGCGGCAGCGGCATCAGGCCGTATTCCTGCAGGCGGGAGGCCAGCGTTTCCGGCGGGCAGTCAAAGCTGATGAGGACGCCGTCATCTTCTTTTTTTTCAATCACGACGGCGCTGAAAGTGCTGTCTTCGGGCGAGATGTCGTCCGTATAAAAGCGGATACGGTCGTCCGGGTGCAGGCGCTTGGCATTTTTGTTAAAAGCCCACCATTTAATGCCGTCTACCGGTCGGTAGAGGGTAACTTCCACTTTGGCCTCGCCGCGGGCGCCGTACAAACGGGCGGGAATGACTTTGGTATCGTTAAAGACGAGGACGTCGCCGGGACGCAGAATTGCCGGCAGGTCGTAAAAGTGCCGGTCGGTTATCTTATCCTCTTCGCTTAAGTCGAGCAGGCGGGAGGTGTCGCGCGGGTTGGCGGGCTGGCTTGCGATCAGACTGCGGTCGAGGTCAAAATCAAAAATATCCACTTTCATTTTTTTATCCTTTTTGCGCCTGTTATATTACAGGGGGGAGCGAATTGCAAGCGTTAACAAAAACGGCAGTCAAAAAACGCGGGCATGGTTGACAAAGAACCGAAAACGGATATTATTCCGGTATCAATATCAACCTGATTAGAGAAGTGAAAAAATGAGCAATATCGTTACCATGATTCCCGTCCGGATGGCGTCTACCCGCCTGCCGAACAAACCGTTGCTGGATATTAACGGCAAGAGCCTGCTGCAAAGGGTGTATGAAAACGTGAAACAGTATGTGCCCGGCGATGTTTATGTGGCCGCCGGCGACCAGGTTATTGTTGACGCCTGCGCCAAATTCGGCGCCAAAGCGGTGTTGACGGATCCCACCCTGCCTTCGGGAACAGACAGAATCGCGGCGGCTTTAAAAGAAATCGACCCGGCGGGAAAATATGATATCGTGGTCAATTTTCAGGGCGATGCCGTTAATGTTAACCCGGCGGTGAACAACAGCCTGATCGAGATGATCGAAAGAACGGGCTGCGATATTGCCACCGTCGGCATGGTTTTTGACCGCGAGGAAGAAGTCAAAGAACCGAGCAACGTCAAAATCGTGATGGGACTGCGTGAAGGCCAAGACGAGGGGCTGTGTCTGTATTTTACGCGGGCGGCGGCACCTTTTATCCGCAATCCGGAAAAATGCAAAAACCATGATTTTTACCATCATATCGGCATCTATGTTTATCGTGCGGAATCGCTTAAGAAATTTGTCGAGCTGCCGGTCGGCGTGCTGGAAGAAAGAGAAAGCCTGGAACAGTTGCGCGCGCTTGAAAACGGAATGCAGATCCGCGCCAAGCTGGTTAAGGAACTGACACTTAACAAAATGGCGCCGGCCGATATCGATACGCCGGAAGATATTGCCGAAGCGCGTAAGTGGATCAGATAAAAAGACGCTCATCAAAGTAAAATGTACGGAGATATTGTGATATTAAGCGGGGCCGGAATTTCCGCCGAATCGGGGATTCCGACTTTCCGCGACAGCGACGGACTGTGGAACAACCACCGGATTGAGGACGTGGCGACAATAGAGGCCTATTACCGCAATCCGGAGATGGTGCATGATTTTTACAACGAATTGAAACCGGATTTGCTGAAAGCAGAACCGAATCCGGCGCATCTGGCCATTACCCGCCTGCAAAACGAATACAAAAACGGCACTGTCAGCGTGGTAACGCAAAATGTGGATCTGTTGCACGAAAAAGCCGGCAACCGCAATGTATATCATATCCACGGCCGGATTGACGAGGCCGTGTGCATGAACTGCGGCCAGGTGATGACGGCTAAAGGCGAGGTTACGACCGAAACCGTCTGTCCGCAATGCGGCGTGCCGGCGATGATGAAACCGAACATTGTTTTTTTCGGTGAAAACCTGCTCAGGATGAATGAGGTTGACGCCCTGCTTGACAAATGCCGGCTGTTTATTGCCGTCGGTACCTCGGGGGCTGTTTATCCGGCCAATACTTTTGCCCGGACGGCCAAATATCACGGCGCGGATACGATAGAATTTAATCTGCACACGACCGTCAACAACCGGGATTTTGACCGCCACGTCATCGGCAAAGCGGGCGAAACTCTGCCGATTTATGTTGATGAGCTGCTTAAAGAAAGCTGACCTTACAAAAGTTTTTGAAATATATATTTTCCCGGTTGCGTTCCCGGTTTTGAACGCTTAAAATCCGCTCGTTTGAAAATCTTTTTATTTGTAGGAGGAATTTGATGTATTACAGCCTTTTTGAAATTTTTGCCGTCGGGATTGGACCTTCCAGTTCGCACACGGTGGGACCGATGAAAGCGGCCTGCCGCTATGCCGGCAATTTGAAAGAAAAGGGGCTGTTGGCAAAAACCGCGCGGGTGAGGACGGATTTGTACGGATCTCTGGCTCTGACCGGGCGCGGGCACGGCACGCTTAATGCCGTAGTCTACGGGCTGCTGGGGCTGAAAGCGGAAGAAGTCGATCCGGAAAAAGATTATATCGGTCAGGTCAAAGAAAGCGGAACGCTTGAGCTGGGCGGCGAAAAAAAGATTCCGTTTGACATGGAGAAAGATATTTTTCTCGACAAGGAAACTTTTTTGCCCGAACATTCCAACGGGATGAAATTTTCCGCCTTTGACGCCGACGGCAAACTGCTGTCGGAAGAAGTATATTTTTCCGTCGGCGGCGGTACAATCGCCCGCCGGGACGAGATGCCGCAAAGAGCCGGGCGGGAACCGTTTGATGTTCCCTATCAGTTTGACACCTGCCGGGAACTGGTCGGTTTGTGCAAAGAAAACAATCTGACGATTGCCGAACTGGTGCTTAAAAACGAAGAGGCGCTCAAAGATCCGAAAGAGGTGAAAAAAGGGATTACGGATCTGGTGCGGGTGATGCAGGACGCCGTTACCCGCGGGATCCATGCCAAGGGGATTTTGCCGGGCGGACTCGGGCTGGCGCGGCGGGCGCCGGAAATGTACCGTCGGCTGGAAGAAAAGTTTTTTGAAAACGACGTTGACCCGCTGATGATTGTGGACTGGGTCAATCTGTGGGCGTTTGCGGTGTCGGAAGAAAACGCGGCGGGCGGAAAGATCGTTACCGCACCGACCATGGGGTCGGCCGGGATCGTGCCGGCCGTTATGCGCTATTATCAAAGGTTTGCACTGTCTAAATCTCCGTATGAACGGGAAAAGGCCGACATTATTTTTATGGCAACGGCGTCGGCCGTTTGCAGTTTGTATCGGACAAACGCCTCAATTTCGGGCGCGGAAGTCGGCTGTCAGGGTGAGGTCGGCGTGGCCTGCTCGATGGCGGCAGCCGGTTTGACGGCGGTGTTGGGCGGCAGTCTGAGCCAGATTGAAAACGCGGCGGAAATCGCGATGGAGCACAACCTCGGGCTGACCTGCGATCCGGTCAAGGGACTGGTTCAGATTCCCTGTATTGAACGCAACGCAATGGCGGCAATTAAGGCAATCAACGCTTCGCGGCTGGCCATGAGAGGAACCGGTCAGCATATGGTCAGTCTGGACAGCATTATCAAAACCATGTATGAAACAGGGCTTAACCTGAGTACAAAATATAAGGAAACATCTCTGGCTGGGCTGGCGGTTAATGCCCTGACTTGTTGAAAGGCGGCGGAAAATGGGAGAGCTTTTATGGCATACGGCGGCAGACGCCCTGGCAGACGCGGTGAAGGTGTTCCCTTTTTTGCTGGCAACTTATCTGGTGCTTGAATATCTGGAGGAAAAAGCCGGCCGTAAAACAGTCAACCTGATCCGCAAATCGGGGCGGGTGGGGCCGCTTGTCGGTGCGTTGTGCGGTCTGTTTCCCCAATGCGGGCTGGCGGCGGCGGCCTCCAATTTTTATGCCGCACGGGTCATTTCCGCCGGTACGCTGATGGCCGTGTATCTTTCTACTTCCGACGAAATGCTGCCGATTTTGATTTCACGGGCGGCGGCGCCGGAATTGATTGCCAAGATTCTGCTGCTGAAAGCAGGCGCAGGTCTGTTGTTTGGTTTGCTGATAGATTTCTTCGGCCGCTATTCGAAAATGCTGCGGCCGCGGGAGGTTGACGTGGAAACTCTTTGCCGCAATGAAGACTGCAAATGCGAAGAGGGAATTTTCCGTTCCGCGCTCAGGCACTCGGTAAAAATAACTCTTTTTGTACTGGTAATCAGCTTTTTGTTTAATGTGGCCATGGCGGTTGTCGGGGTGGCTCCATTTGCCCGTTTTCTTTCATATCCGGTGGCGGGGCCGGCCGTTGCCGGGTTGATCGGGCTGATTCCAAATTGTTCGGCGTCGGTGATTGTTACCCAGCTTTATCTGGAAAACGCCATCGGTTTCGGCGCCATGATGTCCGGTGTGTTGGTCGGCGCGGGGGTCGGGCTGCTGGTGTTGTACAGGGTTAATCCCCGCCTGAAGGAAAATCTGCTGTTGACTGCCATTTTATACGCGGCGGGTGTCTTTTGCGGTTGCCTGCTTGATTTGCTGCTTTGAAGATCTCGGCGGGATTTAAAAATAACAATTTGCATATATTTATAATATATTTAGAAAGTTGATTTATAGTGGAGCGAAAAATCAACTGATTGTGAGCGAGGTGTAGAGATGGCATTGCAAACCAAGAAGGTTTTTAAAAAAATAGTTTCCTGGGCGGGGCTGTTCTTTTTTGTGCTGGCCGCTTATATGCTTTATCGTCAGTTGTCAAAATACAGCCTGGATGATATTCAGAACGCGCTGCTCAGCATCCCCGGACGCAATTTGGGAATGGCCTGTCTGGCCTCGTTGTGCGGCTATGTGGCACTGTCGTCGTATGATTATCTGGCACTTCGTTACATAAAGCGCAAGCTGGCGGCATGGAAATGGATATTTGCCGGTTTTATCGGTTTTTCGGTCAGCAATAATGCCGGTCATGCAATTGTTTCCGGCGGTACCATCCGCTATCGGCTTTATACCCGCTGGCGTTTTCATGGCGGAGAAATCGTACGGATGGTTACTTTTTCCGGCTTTACCTATCTGGTGGCCTGTTTCTTCCTGATTATTGTCGGTTATGCCATCACGCCGTCGCATGCTTTCGGCGGCGGTTCGGTTTCCAAACTGACGACGGAAATCGTTACTTTGGGATCGGTGCTCGGGTTGGCAACGTATTTCGGCCTCAGTTTATTTTATAAAAAGCCGTTGATGGTTAAGGGCGTGGTGTTTGAAATGCCGCCGTTCAGAATGGCTCTGGCGCAGGTGTTTATCGGTGCGGCGGATATTCTGATGGCCTCACTGGTGCTTTATTTTTCGCTGATTCCTTTTGTTGATATTTCTTTTTCCACCTTTATCGGGGTGTTCATCATTGCTCAGGTGCTCGGCGTTTTCAGTCAGGTCCCCGGCGGGTTGGGTGTGTTTGAAGGACTTTTTATGTATATTATCCCCGGCGACCATAACCAGGCGACGCTTTTTGGCGCGCTGATCGCTTACCGGATTATTTATTATCTGCTGCCGATGGTGATTTCCGCGATTATGCTTTTTTCTTACGAGGGTTATTTGAAGTATGTTAAAAAGCAGCGCCTGGAAAAACTGAAGATCGTCAACACGGCGCAGATGAACCGCAACAA
Organism: uncultured Alphaproteobacteria bacterium; assembly: GCA_944390375.1. Classification (GTDB taxonomy): domain Bacteria; phylum Pseudomonadota; class Alphaproteobacteria; order RF32; family CAG-239; genus JAFUYI01. Next base: position 19,293 of record CALXPZ010000073.1, read on the forward strand.
AATATAAGCCGTTTAATCAGGCCGGTATAAAGGTCGCAGATATAAATATCGTCAGCAAGATGCCGGTTGAGCATCGGCTGAGATAGTTGCCACATATGTTTTTCCTTTTTTTGATGATGTAATTATTGCCGCCGGAATTTTAATCGGATATTTCGGGGGGATTAAGGGCACCCCAAAAAAACATTGCAAAAAATTAAAAAAAGGTTAATAAAAATCTTGTCCGCAATTAAAAAATGTACTATATTATAACTACGTTTTTTGTATGAAGAGGAAAGTTTTTTATGAAAAAACAGCTTAAAGTCGGTGTCGGTCTGTATATATTCAATGACAAAAACCAGGTGCTCCTGGGATTGAAAAAAAATAATTCCGGAAATGATATCTGGAGTTTGCCCGGTGCCAGTACGGAAGATGGAGAAAGCAACGAGCAGGCAGCTTGCAGAAGCATTAAAGAAGAAGCGGGGCTGAAAATATCTCCTCAGGATGTAACGTTCCGGGGTGTTTCCAGCAATTTTAAAGAACGGGGCAACCATAATGTTACCATGCATCTGAGTTGTCGTCGATTCAGCGGTACGCCGCAGGTGATGGAACCGAAAAAGTATGCCTGCTGGAAATGGTTTGATGTGGAGCATTTGCCGGAAAACCTGACCTCTGCCAATAAAAACTTTCTTAAATACAGCAAATAAAGACCGAAAAAAAGACAATGATGACAAGAACCGCCGTAAAGGCGGTTCTTTGATATGAGTTCAGCGATTTTTTATCTTCTGAAATTTGCCGTTTCGCCGGCTTTAAAATTGTATATCGGTTTGATGATGCTGACGATCTCTGCCGTCGGCACGATATTTTGGGCGATTTCTTCCATGGGTTTATATGCCATGGGGCATTCGTCCAAAGTGTCGTTGTTGACGGAAGAGGTATAGATGCCGTCCATCGACTGTTTAAATTCTTCGATGCTGAAAAGCCGCTTTGCCTGCTGTCTGCCATAGAGGCGGCCGGCACCGTGGGGGGCGGAACAGTTCCAGTCCGGGTTCCCTTTGCCGATGCAGATCAGGCTGCCGTCGCGCATATTTATGGGAATGAGTATTTTTTCTCCCTCCTTGGCCGAAACGGCACCTTTTCTTAAAATCATCATTTCCGTATCAATATAGTTGTGAATGGTGGTAAAGCTTTCTCTGACCTGCGCTCCCAGGCAGGCAACAATGGCGTCGGCCATGGCTTTGCGGTTATAAACGGCGTATTCCTGTACAATTTTCATATCGTGGATATAGTCGTCAAACAGGCTTCCCTCAAGATAGGCCAGTGCCTTGGGAATCGAAGACAGACTTTGTTTTTTCAGTTTGCCGACGACGGACTGAATCTCGTTTTGACGACCTTCTTCTTTTAACTTCCGGATGGTTTCTTCAATTTGGGTTCGGGCGTTGCCGCTGAGTTGTTTGCCGGCTTCTTCCTGATAATATTCCGCCACCTGTTTGCCCAGATAGCGACTGCCGGAATGGATAACCAGACAGATGTTGCCGTTTTCGTCCCTGTCAACTTCAATAAAATGGTTGCCGCCACCGAGGCTGCCCAGTGCATGAACGGCGCGGTGCTCGTTGATGTACGGCAGACATTTAAGGTTTTTAAGGTTTATGTTTTCGATATAAGGGTGCGGGGTTTGTCGGATGTTCATCCCGGCCGGAATCGAAGAATATATGAAACGGTCAAGTTTTTCCAGGTCGATTTCTTTTTCCTTTAGGACATAAGTTATCATTCCGCAGCCGATGTCAACCCCGACAAGGTTGGGGACAACCCTGTCTTTGACTGTCATCGTCGTGCCGATGGTGCAGCCGGCGCCGGCGTGAACGTCCGGCATAATGCGGATTGAGCTGCCCCGCGTAAATTCCTGATCGCACAAAGTTCTGATTTGTTCTTCGGCGCCGGCATCGATCGTGTCCGTAAAAACTTTTGCCGAATTGAATTTCCCTTGTATCTGTTTCATACGCAGAGCCTTTTGTTGGGTAACCTGCCGTATTTTTTCATAATAAAACGCTTTTTTCAATCTTTTCTTTTGCAGAAACAATCTTCCAGGTGGTCGTCGATAACACCGGTTGCCTGCAGAAAAGCATAGCATATGGTGGAGCCGAAGAATTTAAAACCCCGTTTTTTCATATCTTTGCTGAGAGCGTCCGACTCCGGCGAGGTCGCGGGAATTTCGCTTAAACTTGTAAAATGATGGACAATAGGGCGGTGGTCGGGGAAAAACGAGAGGATATACCGATAAAAACTGCCGAATTCTTTTTGTACGGCAAGAAAGCATTTGGCGTTATTGATTGCACTGCCGATTTTCAGCCGGTTGCGGACAATACCGTCAAAATGCATCAGCCGTTCGATGTCGGAGGGTGTCATTTGTGCGATTTTAGCGGCGTCAAACCGGTGAAAGGCTTTTCTGTATCCTTCGCGTTTTCTGAGAATGGTGATCCATGAGAGGCCGGCCTGAGCGCTCTCAAGCAACAGAAATTCAAACAGAGTTTGATCTGAGGTAACCGGTTTTCCCCATTCTTCGTCATGGTATCTGACGTATAGTTCGTCCGTGCCTGCCCAGCCGCAGCGTTTGTTTATAATATCCTGCATTTTGTTTTCCCGTTGTTGGCCGTTGGTTGAGTGATGTTTTGAAAATAAAAAATTTTATTCTTTAAGGCAACTTTTTTGTTTAAGGCAAATTTTTCAAGGTCGCCGGTTCTTAAAAAAAGGGTATAAGAAAACCGCCTTGACAGGCGGTTTTGATGGTCGGATTGACTGGACTCGAACCAGTCTTGCTGCGTAAGCCTTGCGCGATTGCGCGCGGCAACTTCGCGTCGGTCAAAGCAGATGAAAGGCGCGCTTTGCTGCGCTGCCGCTTGCTCGCCCGCCGTCATCAGCTATTCAGAGAATAAAAAAACTTGCCATTCAAGGCAACTTTTTTTCTTCTCTGCCTCTGTCGAGGTCGCTGGTTCTTAAAAAAAAGGTATAAGAAAACCGCCTTGACAGGCGGTTTTGATGGTCGGATTGACTGGACTCGAACCAGCGACCTCTTCGTCCCGAACGAAGCGTTCTACCAGGCTGAACTACAATCCGATGACGAGATGTATATTTACCACAAAAAAATTAGATGACAACATATTTTTTTAATTGAACG
>CALXPZ010000074.1 GCA_944390375.1 uncultured Alphaproteobacteria bacterium
ACCGAAATCTCCTCTCTTTCCCTACTCGACGCTCTTCCGATCTTTTTTCGGGACGTAGTTCAGCCTGGTAGAGCGCTTGCATGGGGTGCAAGAAGTCGGAGGTTCAAATCCTCTCGTCCCGACCAAAAGAACCGCTGTTACGACAGCGGTTCTCTTTATTCATAAAATATTTACTGCACCCAAAAAAGGAGGCTTTTGCCTCCTTTTTTATCTTTAGTTATCCAATATCCGTTACTTATCAATCTGGCTTTCCGTAAACGGATCGGCGCGATGTCCCATCAGGTCTATTTGGGCATAATCACGATCAAAACCGGCCAGTTCGTCTGTTGTCAGCCTGACATTGCCTGCCCCCAGAAAGTCGTCCAGATGAGCGGGATTGGTTGTTCCCGGAATTGGCGCAATCCACAGTTTTTGCGACAAAATCCAGGCCAGCGCGAACTGCGCCGGGGTCAGGTTTTTACGCGCCGCCCATTTTTTGACCAAACCGACCAGCGGCATATTGTGTTTGAGAGCTTCCGGCGTAAACTGCGGCAGTGTCGCCCGGCGGTCGTTTTTGGCAAAACGGCTGTTCTCATCAACGGCACCGGTCAGAAAAGCACGACCGAGCGGACAATAGGGCACAAAGCCGATACCCAGCTCTTCTAAGGTCGGAAAGATTTTGGTTTCCGGCTCGCGCCACCAAATGGCATATTCGCTCTGCACGGCGGAAAGCGGGCAGACAGCATGAGCGCGGCGAATGGAGCGGGCGCTTGCTTCCGACATTCCCCAATGGAGAACTTTTCCTTCCGCCATCAGGTCTTTGACCGTTCCGGCCACGTCTTCCATCGGCACTTTGGGATCGACCCGGTGCTGATAAAGCAGGTCGATGTGATCGGTTTGCAGGCGTTTCAACGATCCTTCCACCGCCCGGCGGATATGATCGGGACGGCTGTTCAGGGCCGTCGGCTGCCCCTCTTCCACGCCAAAACCGAATTTGGTGCCGATTTTAATGCGGTTGCGGAAAGGTTTGACCGCTTCGCCGACCCATTCTTCGCTAGTATGAGGGCCGTAAACTTCGGCCGTATCAAAAAAAGTTACGCCCCGGTCATAGGCACGGCGGATAAGAGCTATCATTTCGTCCTTATCATATTTGCCGCCATAGTAGCCGACCATCGGCAGACAGCCGAGGCCGATGGCCGAAACCTCAAGACTTCCCAGCCGGCGGTGTTCCGGCTTATCTCCGGAAGCCGGCAGTGTAACGGCCGGCGCGGCCGAAGCAAAAGCTTTTCCGGCAGCCAGAAAAGCCGTGCTGGCGGCCATTTTCAAAAAATCGCGGCGATTCATTTTATCCTCCTTATAGTCAACAACACTTACAAACCCGTCATTTTTTCCTGTTCTTCCGGATAGCGGTCGCCGATAATCTCGATACTGTCCAGATGTTTGCGGATATCGGCCAGTTCCTCCGCGGTAAAATGAACATTGACGGCGCCGTTGTTTTCGCGCAGGCGCTCCACTTTTTTGGTGCCCGGAATCGGAACAATCCACGGTTTTTGCGCCAACAGCCAGGCCAGAGCAATGCGTGCCGGCGTGGTTTCTTTACTCCGGGCAAGAGCTTCGACATATTCCGCCAGTTTGATGTTCTTTTCCAGATTTTCGGGGCTGAACCGCGGAATCGTGCTGCGGAAATCGGATTTGTCGAACTTTGTATTTTTGTTAAACCGACCGGTCAGCGCGGCCTTGCCGAGCGGCGAGAAAGGAACAAAACCGATACCCAGTTCTTCAAGCGTATCCAGCATTCCCTCCTCTGCTTTGCGGTACCACATGGAATATTCGCTTTGCAGAGCCGTCAGCGGGCAAACGGAATGGGCTCTTCTGACCGTTTGAATGCTTGCTTCGGACAATCCCCAACAGCGGACTTTGCCCTCTTTTATCAGGTCTTTGACCGTACCGGCAACGTCTTCAATCGGTACCTCGGGATCGACACGGTGCTGATAATAGAGGTCTATATAATCCGTTTGCAGGCGTTTCAGCGAGCCCTCTATGGCATGACGGATGCTTTCCGGACGGCTGGAAAGACTGACTGGACGGTTGCTTGCGTCCAGCACATAATGCTCCAGGTCATAACCGAATTTGGTGGCAATGACGACTTTGTCGCGGATACCGGCAAAGGCCTTGCCCAACAGTTCTTCGTTTTTGAAAGGACCGTAAACCTCCGCGGTATCAAAAAGGGTAACCCCCATATCAACCGCCTGACGCAGTACATATATGCTTTCCTCTTCCGTCGGGAACGGCGGATAGCTCTGGGTAAATCCCATGCAGCCGAGCCCTATGGCCGATACTTCCAGCCTGTCTTTTCCCAAATATCTCTTTTCCATCGTTTTATCCTTTCTTTTACGTTATTCACTTTTATGCAGATCCGACAGCAAACGGCCGCCGACACCGACGTTGTCGCTTTCGTTTTCCTTGATAAAAACATAAACGTTTTTTTTCGGCATTTTGGTAACGGCAACAAAATCGGCCGTCAGTTTTTCACTCAGCTCGGCCTTTTGTTCGCGGCTGAGCCGGGCGGTTTCCAAAGTAATTACGGGCATTATTTTTCCTCCTTGTTTTTATATTCTTTGGCAAAATCAAGACATTTGCCGATAACCTCGCCGGTTTTCAGATATGAATATGTCGGCATTTCAAACAAAACAGGTTTTAACCGGCCGTAGTCTATTTTACCCTGAGGAGTCAGGGCATCTTCCGCAACCAGCGTGGACTCTATCGTACAAATAAAATTATCAAAAGTTTCCGTTTCATAATTATCGACAACCCGGCAAACCATGGATAAGGGAGCTTTCTCAATTACCGGGGCGCCGTTATTTCCCCTGTGCCAGGCAAAGACGCTGCTTTTGTCAACTTTGAGCGCGCTGACACTACCGACATAATCCGCCGCCGGCAATAAATTTTCATCAACCAGATTGACTGAAAGAATTTTGTTGGCACGGATGCCCCGGTTGGAAAAATGGGCTTTATGCATACTGACCATAATTTTGTCATGTCCGATAATGCCGACATGGCCGGCAAGCATCCAGTTGATTTTTCCGTCTTCGCCTTCGGAACCGATAACCGTCAGCGGCATCGGATAAAGAGCCAGTACGGAACCAATATTCTTTTTCATCTTATTTCTCCTTCGTATTTCCTTTTTCAGCAAACAAATTGTCGGCGTTTTGCCATAAAAACATTTCGGCATAAGGAGCGAGTTTTTTATTTGCGGCCAGCATTGCCTTAAGGCGCTGCAGATTGTTCAGGTGTACTTCCGGCGGCAGGTAGGGATAGTCAGAACCAAACAAAATATGATCCGGGGTCGTGATGGTTAACAGGCTGTCAATAACCTCCGGCGTCGGATTTCCCGCCAAATCATAGTACAGACCGGATAAATTTTTCTCCCAGTCAATTTCTTCCATCAGTCCGTTTTTGACCGCCGCTATCCCCGTTTTGGCAATATTCATGGCTTATTTGTCCTCATAAATCGGCTGATAATTTGAAAAATCGGTATTTTTTATCAGATTGATGGTTGTCAGCGCATTGGGCATACCGACATAAGGTATCATCTGAACCATAACGGCCAGCAGCTCTTCTTTGCTGTTGCCCGCTTTCTGACTGCCGAGCACATGAGCCGAAAGCTGCTTTTCGGAACCGACCGCCGTCAGCGTTACCAAGGCCAGCATCTCGCGGGTTTTGATGTCCAGGCCTTTACGGGTATAAAAATCGCCGAAAGCAAACGTGGTCAGGATATCCGGCACAGCTTCGCGAAATTCCGGCGGCAGGGATTTCATCGCTTCTTTTACTTCGGCGCCGTAGAGTTCGTTTTGGATTTTGGCGCCTTCGGTATAGCGGGTATCATCGCTGACAACGGCAGCATCTTCGAGCGGCAGAGCTATGCCCCGCTCTTTCATTACCTCGTTAAAAACGGCAATAGCGTTTAACGTCCGCGGAAAACCGATATAAGGCGCGCATTGGTAAATGGCCTCGCGCAGCTCCAAAGGCGTTACGCCGACGTTTAGGGCAGCACTGAGGTGCGCTTTTAACTGCGGCAGCGTCTGCAGGGACGCAAGCGTCGTTACCGTAACCAGTTCCCGGGTTTTGTCATCGAGTTTACCGATGTAAAAAACCTCGCCGAAAATAAAATCCTGCAAAATATTCATAAATTCCGGGTCGGTCGGACTCGGGCTCCGCTCCGCGCGGAACAGTTCCCGATATTTGGCCGTTGCCAGATCCGTTCTTGATGTTTTCATTTCCGTTTCCTCCGCTTTTGCCGCACCGGCACATACAAGCGCCAGCACCGCCATAATGTATTTTAATTTTCTCATCTTTTCCGTCCTTTATTTTACAATTTCCAACGTGGCCGAAAAACCGCCCTTGTGTTTTTGCAGCAAAGGCAGCCCTTCCTCCACTTCGCCCAAAGGAATCAGGCTGTTGTCAACTTTGGTGCCGTGGTCGCGGTAGAAAATGCCCAGGTTTCCCCACGGGGCATAGATAAACATTTTGCCGGCCGAGGCGACCATCCCCCGCGGCGCGTCTTTTAACGACAAAGGACGGGGAAATTCGGCTATTTTTTCTTCGCCGGCAAAATCCATAAATTCAAATTCGGCCGGCAGCAGTTCTTTCAACTGCCGGGCGGCAGGGTTGTCATACAGACGGACAACGACTTCCCCGCCGGCAAAAGCAATCCTCATTTTTTCCATTTTCTGCTCCTTGGGCAAAACATCGGACACGGCTGTGCCGGCCGACAACAAAACAATTAAACTCATCAGAGGCAATAAAAACAATTTCATGTAAAACCTCCCTTGTTACGGCTGCCATATATTTATTTGTATTTGACTTTGCTGAAAAAGTCTAATATCGTTTTTTTATTGAGCTATAAATTTAATTTATAGGAAGAAACGGATGGAATTAAAACAACTGCTCTATTTTAAGACCGTTGCCGACTGCGGCAATATGTCGGCGGCGGCCGAAAAGCTGAATATCTCGCAGCCGGCGCTGAGCACCGCCGTCAAAAAACTGGAGGAAGAGCTCAAAACCCGTTTGTTTGACCGCGAAAAAAGCAAAATATCCGTAAACGACGCCGGCCGGCTGGCGCTGACATACGCCGAGGCCATTTTGGGAAAAAGCGAAGAAATGCGCAAAACTTTTCATACCTACATCCGGCAGGACAGGCTGCTGGTGCTGGCTTTTTCCGATCCCGGACCAATGCGGCTCTCGGTTCCTTTGTTCCAAAAAGCGCACCCGCAAACAGACGTCAGCGCCGAACTGCTGGCGGACGAAAACAATTTGGAAAATCTGCTGCTTGAACATAAATACGACGCCATTATTTCCATCAGACGGCCCGAACACCCGGAAATCATCACCCTTCCCTTTGCCCGGGAAGAACTTCTGCTGTCGGTGCCAGCCTCTCATCCGTGGGCAAAAAGAAAAAGCGTCTGCCTTGAGCGGGAACAAGGGGAACAAATGGCCGTTTATTGCGGCGAAGGAGCATATATCCGGCAGCTTGAACCGTTCTTAAAACGGACGGCGCAAAGACATTTGCTCAAAATTTACGACGATTATTTTGTTTTCCGACAGCTTTTGGAGCAAAAAGATATGCTTACGCTGACAACCCGGCTGGTCAGCCAATATCGTCATGACGGGGACGGGCGGGTGATTATTCCGCTTGAAGACAAAGGCATTGCCGCCCTTTATTTGCTCTCGTTTGCCCAAAGCGGCAAAAGGCTCCTGTCGCCATGGCTGGAATGGGCAAAAGACACCCCTGCCCTGAGAGCTGCCGACGACAGCACGGAAAAACAGATTTAAATACTTTTGCAAACGTCTATCCAGCCGGCGCTGCCGGAATATCTTTCCAACTCCGGCAAAGAAAGTTCTATCGCGCTGTTGGCGCTGCCGCAGGCGGGAAAAACCGTGGCAAAACGTTTGAGCGAATCGTCCAGATAGACCCTGACACCGTCGTTGACGGCAAACGGACAGACACCGCCGGCCGGATGTCCGGTCAGTTCTTCCGTCTGTTCCCGCGGCAGCATTTTTGCCTTGGTACCGAAACAGGCCTTGTATTTGGCATTGTCAACCCGGACATCGCCGGCCGCCACAATCAAAATCACGTTTTCGCCCGCCGCAAAGGCCAGCGTTTTGGCAATCCTTCCGGCCTCGCAATGCAAAGCGGCGGCGGCCAACTCGACGGTGGCGCTCGATTGGGCAAACTCCAGTACCCGACCCCGCAAGCCGCAGGCGTCAAAATATGCGCGCACTTTTTCTACCGACATTATTTTCTCCTTTTTCTGACTAAGACCATCTTAACCACAGCTTACGCCTTGTGGCAACAATAAAACTTGTTTTCAGGAGTAAATTCTCCTATCCTGACAGAGGCATTAAAAATTCGGAGAAAAGTCATGGAAGGGATCGCCATTATTGCTTTGTTCTTTTTGTATATGTGCGTCAAAACGGACATCAAGCGACTGGAATGGAAAATAGACCGGCTGGAAAACAAAAGAAAAAACGATGACGACGCCGTCCAGACAGTTGCCGCCGCGGCAACAGACGTTGATACGACCGGCACCGCACCAGCATCTCTTTCTGCCGACGCCTTTAAAGAAACGCCTGCCGCCGCGCGGGAAGGAAACCAAACACCGGCCAATATATCAGCCGCCGTATTAAAAGAAAAAAAGAGCGCCTTTAACGGACAGGGACTGACTGTCTGGATCGCCGGCTTTGCCGCTGTCCTCGGCTTTTTCTACTTTGTCCGCTATTCCATCGAACAAGGGCTGCTGACCCCCGCCGCGCGGCTGACAGTCACGGCTTTGTGCGGCATTGCCCTGACCTTTGGCGGCGTTTTTATCCGCGCCCGGAAAAGCTCCGACAACAGCAAAAAAATCGGCGAGGCTTTTATCGGCATCGGACTGGCCGCGCTTTACTTTGCCGCTTACGCGCTGTCGGGAATTTACCGACTTGCGCCGGAAAGCCTTTCTTTCGGCCTGATGTGTCTGATAACGGTGTCGGGCGTTGCGCTGACCATGCTTACCAACTGCAACTCCGGCATCATTCTGGCGCTCATCGGCGGCTTTCTGACCCCTGCACTGAAAACGGACGGCGGCAGCACCGTCGTTTTGGCGTCTTATCTGTTTGTGCTGACGTCTACCCTGCTCTATATCAGCCGCCGCACCGGCAGTTTTTTCCTTTCGCTGCTGACTTTCTGCGGCTGCGGATTTTGGCTGCTGTTTACTCTTTTAAGCAATTTCGGCGCCGCGGACAGCATCGTTTTATTTGTTCTTTTGGCAGCGGTTAATTTGGCAAGCGGCTATCTTTTCTCCGACAATAACGAAGAGCAGAAAAATCTGCGGCAGATTCCGCTGTTGTTTGCCGTCATTTTCACTTTTCTGATGTTGCTTAAAACCGACTTCGGCTTTCAGGAATGGAGTATTATTGCCGTTATGTTGTGCGGTCTGACCGCTCTTTGCCTGTTCCGCCGGCAGGAATATACTTACCTTTTGACAACGGCGGACATTGCCGTCTTTGTTTTGCTCGGATACTGGCATATCGATAACGGCGATTTCCGCGATATCCGGCTGTTTTTGACCATCTTTGCTTTTATTGCCCTGGCGCCTTTGTATATCGCCGGCTGGGTACGCCCGCACAAGGCCTTTTTGCTGTTGCCGGCATCGCTGGCGCCGTTCGTTTCGCTTTTGGCGTATCTCGTCTTTCCCGACGAGCAAATTGCCTTTATTTCAATCGAGGCGGCGGCAGCTTTTGTTTTGCAAATTCTGCGGCTGAACCTGCGGCAGCAGGACGGACGAAACCTGGCGGGATATCTTGTTTTATCGGCGGCCGTGCTGGTTACAATCGCTTTGTCCTTCCTGCTTGACAACAACGATTATATGCCGGTTGTGCTGGCGGTGGAAATCCTGATTTTGGGCGTTTTGCGCGACCGTTTTGCCATCGGCCGCTTAAACGGCGGTCTGGTTCTCGGCGCCATATTGTTTTTTGCCTGCGAGTATAACGAGCTCACCGACGCCTGCCGGCAACTGTTCTTTGGGGCCGTCGACTCCGTTAGAATCCGGCCGAAATCTTTTGAATATTACTGGTGCTGTTTTGCCGTTCCGACAGCGGCTTTTGCCGTGCTGACTTTTGCCGGCAAGGGGCTTCTTCGTTTGGGCAGCGCGGCGGCCGCTTCGCTGCTCGGCTGCTTCGGGCTCTTTTCGCTGTTTATGCTGGCGCAAATCAATCCGAGCGAACAGGTGTACGCCGTCGCCGGTTTTACCGACAATACCCTGCTGACCTGTCTGCTGCTGTGCGCGGCATTGCCGTACGCTTTCAACCGGCAAAAAACATACGGCAGGATTGTTTTTTACATCGGTCTCTGGCGTCTGTTCCTCGGCGGCTTTGCGCATTCGCCGATGTTTAACGGCATTCCCGTCGACACGGCGGATATTCTCCTGGCCTACGGCGTGCCTTTTATCATTTTTGCCGTCTGCGCCGCCGCTCCCAAGGGTATTCACAAAGACAAATTTGCCCTTGCCGCCGCGGGGATGTCTTTTGTTCTGGTTTCCGCCCTCATGACCTACGATCTGTACGGAAAACTTTATCTCAGATCCATTTCTTTTGACGACGGCGGCATTTTTGCCTACTCCGCCCTATGGCTTGTCCTCGGCGGAATCTGGCTGGCTTTCGGTTTCCTCTGCCGGGTGCTGGTCAAACCGGCCTTTGCGCTGGTTTATCTGGTGGCGGCCAAAGTCTTTTTATACGACGTTTCATCGCTTGAAGACGTCTGGCGGATTGCCGCCCTGTTCGGACTGGCCGGTTCGCTTTTTGTCATCAGCTACGGATATAACCGCTGGTTTGCTCCGGCAGGGGAAGCTCACTCTGCCGGCTGAGTACCGCGCAAACGACGAATTTCCGCCTCCAGACGGTCGATGTCGTCAGCGCACAAAAAGTCCGTCAAACGGTCGATCTGTTCTTCCGGCAGGTCATAGATTTTTAGTTTCAGCAGCCGTTCGATAATCTCCGGCGAAAAGCGGTATCTGATAAGTTTGGCCGGGTTGCCGCCGACCACCGCATAAGGCGGCACGTCTTTGGTTACAATGCTGCCGGCGGCGATAACCGCGCCTTCGCCCAGACGAACGCTCGGCATAATCATTGCCCGCATGCCGATCCAAACGGCGTCTTCGATCACGGTATCGCCTTTGCCCCGATAGCTCTCGACAATTTTATCCATAAACGGATAGTTTGAAAACCAGTCGTTACGGTGGGTGTTGTTGCCGCCCATCAAAACAACACATTCCGCACCAAAGCAAACATAATTGCCGATATAAAGCTTGTCGATCGGCCAGGCCGGCTGCCAGTGTGTGAGACTGTATTCGTCGCCGTAATGATAGCGGACGACGGACTGTTCAAAGCTGCCGCTCCAGGCATCGCTGTAATAGCTGCGGCTGCCCTTGATGATGATGTTCGGATTTTTAACCGTCTGCTTTAAGTTTTCCGTTATCGACCAATGTTTGACCATCTTTTTCTCCTTTGCCGCCAGCATAGCAAACAACGGTAAAAAAGCAAGCGGATAAAAGAAAAGGCCGCCCTTTGACGGACGGCTTTTCCCATATGGAGAAAGACCTCTGCCTTAAGCGATGGCGCGTCCCATTTCGTAGGCCTCGTCCATAGCCGGGGAGGACTTGATATCGCCTACCTGCCAAGCGCCGGTGCCGTAGACAACTCCTTTTTCGCGCGCGCCTTCCAGACAGTCTTCGGTAAAGCCGCGGAAACCTTCCAGCGTTTTTTCCATATTGGCGCGGTTGTCGTCGGCCGCCGCCACGATGAAATAGAAATCTTTATTGCTGATTTCCTCATACCGGGGAACGGTGCGGTCAATCAGGGTTTTCATCTGCCCGTTCATGGTATAGAAATAGACCGGCGTTGCCATCACGATAACATCGGCTTCCACCATTTTATTCAAAATTTCTTCCATATCGTCTTTCTGCACGCAGCGGTGAGTGGTGTTGCAGACACCGCAGCCCCGGCAGTAGCCGATTTTTTTGGCGTTGAGAAAGATCTTTTCCACCTCGTGGCCGGCCGCTCGCGCGCCTTCCGCAAAACGATCGCACAAAGTGTCGGAATTGCCGCCTTTGCGGAAACTGGCCGATAAAATCAATACTTTTTTACTCATAGATTACTCCTTTATTTATCCGTTGATTCCTTTTTTTCGGGAACCAGATTTAAAACCGTAATTTCCGAAGGCGCCAGGAAACGCATCTGCGGTCCCCACTGGCCGGCGCCGGAAGAAACATAGATACGGGCGTTTTCCGTCATCTCATAAAGACCGGCAAGATATTTGTTGCCGAGTTTGACGAATATATGAAAGGGGAAAATCTGCCCGCCGTGGGTATGGCCGGAAACTTCCAGATCAAACTCCCGGTTGTTTTCGTCAAAATCACCCGGCGTATGCGACATCAGCAGCCGAAACTGCCCGGCCGCCGCGTCTTTGAAGGCCGCTTTGACATCGGCATTGCGTCCGAAAGCGCTGCCGGTAAACAAATCGGGGATACCGGCCAG
>CALXPZ010000075.1 GCA_944390375.1 uncultured Alphaproteobacteria bacterium
CATTACGGAATGTGTCAGAATTGAGGACTTTCAGCCGATGAATATCAATTTCGGTATTTTTCCCGAGATCAGGGGAGAAATAACCGCTAACGGAAAATTTCGCAAAATCAAAGGTGTCGAGAGAAAAAACGCCTATTGCCGACGGGCGCTTCAGCTGGCCGAGAAATGGGCGGAAGATACCGACGGGGCAAAAATAGCTGTTGATTTTGCGGCGCAATTAGCCTAAATTGAATAAAAAATTGCCGGATATGGAACAAATATGAAAGATTTAAAAAAAGTCGTACGTCGAAAAATAAAACACAGCAGCGGGCGGACAATTTTCCTCGGAATGCAGCTGCTGCCCAAGGCCAAGCGCGAGGCGCTTTACACCTTGTTTGCCTTTGTCCGCCATCTGGAAGACGTGGTCGAGAGCGAATTTCCCCTGGCCGAAAAACAGGAAATACTTGAAATGTGGCGGGAGGAAATGGATAACATTTTTGACAAGAAGGTGCCGGCAACGGACATCGGCCGCCGGATATATAAAAACTGTATGCGCTTTAAGTTGCCGAAAGCGGAATTTTTGAATTTGGTCGATAGCATTTCTGCCAATGTCGACAATCCGTTCAAGGCGCCGACTCTGCAGCAGCTTTCCGGTTATTGCCGCGGGGTCAGCGGTATGACGGGAAGTCTGTCGCTCAGGGTTTTCGGCTGCAAAGACGAGCAGACCATAAAAGATCTGTCCACTTCGCTCGGGCTGGCGCTGCAAATCACCAATATCCTGATCAACGTTAAGGAAGACGCCCAGAACGGGCGCCTGTATATTCCGCAGGAACTGCTGGAAAAGGCAGGGATCAATACGACCGATCCGAAGAGTGTCGTAGTTGATAAAAATTTGGCCATTGCCCGTCAGGAGCTGGCCGTTATTGCGGCGGAAAACTATAAAAAAGCGTATGAAATCCTCGGCCGACTGGACAAGAAAACGGCTCGTCCGCTGCGTTTGATTACCGATATTTACAAAAGATATTTCGATATTATGGATAAGCGCGGCTGGGAAATCATTTCCCCAAAACCGCGCGTCAGCAAATGGTGCAAGCTGAGTATTTTGGCTAAAAATCTGCTTGCTGCCTGAAAAAGCTGGAAACTAGCACATTTTTAAGATCTCGGATACCAGTTTGCGGATACCTTCGTTAACTTCGGCTATTGAGTGCGCCAGCATATAGGCCGGTGTGGTAACGATTTTGTGGGCATGGTCAACGCAGGCATTTTCAACTTCGCAATTTCGATGGCGAGCACCCGTCTTTTCGATTTCGGCCGCGGTTTGCGGGTCGTTACCGATGGTTACCGTAATTCCGTGTTTGCCGAGAACGCGCGCAATCAGAGCCGGGGCAATACAGACGGCGCCGATCGGTATTTGTTTTTCGTAAGCGGCGTTTAATGTTTTTTCCACTTCCGGATTGACCGTGCAGCCGGCGCCTTTAAAGGCAAAATCACAAAGGTTTTTGGCCGCTCCCTGTCCGCCGGGAAAAATAATCGCATCAAACTGGTCGGGGTTAAATTCGGCCAGGCTTTTGATGTTGCCGCGGGCAATGCGGGCTGCTTCTGCCAGTACGTTGCGGTTTTCGGCCGCTTCAGTCCGGGTGTAGTGGTTGATGACGGCCGGTTGTTTGATGTCCGGGGCAAAACACTGATAGGCAGCCCCTTGTTCGGCGATGTTTAACAGAGTGCAGGTTGCTTCGTGAATTTCGCTGCCGTCAAAAACGCCGCAGCCGGCGAGCACGACCGCAATTTTTTTCTCGGAAACAGACATTTTTCTCCTCCTTAAAATCAATGGTTGTTTATTTTTTATACATCGGGCGGTCGGCAAAAATCAACTTTTATTTTGTTGCGTGCCGCGGGCGGCATATTTGTTGCCTTTGTCCAGACAAAAGAACCATTGCTGGCAATCCGGATTGTTCTGCTGTTCTTTTAAGCGTTTGTTCATGCTTTTGATTTCTGCCGGGCAGCCGAGCAGAATATCTTTTCCCGGGCGCCAGTCGGCCGGGGTGGAGACATGATGACGGTCGGTCAACTGGAGGGCTTCGATGACGCGTTTGATTTCGTCAAAGTTGCGGCCGGTTGTCTGGGGATAGTATAAAATGGTGCGGATATATCCTTTGTCGTCAATAATAAAAACCGCACGGACGGCTTTGGTGTCGCTCATCGTCGGATGCAGCATGCCGTATTTTTTGGCAACATCGGCTTTGATGTCGGCGATGATCGGAAAATCGACCGGCTGACCACTGTATTTTTCAAACCGGATATGCTCCTGTATTTCCTTAATCCAGGCAAGATGGGAGTTGTTGCTGTCTATCGAGAGGCCGACCAGCTCGGTGTTCAGTTTGCCGAATTCGTTCCGCATGGCTGCAAAAGTCGCAATTTCCGAAGTACATACCGGCGTGAAATCGGCCGGGTGTGAAAACAAAACAACCCATTTGCCGTGATAGTCGTCGGGAAAATTGATTTCTCCGACGGTGGTTTGAGCTTTGAATGCCGGCGCTTTATCGCCCAGAGCCGGCATGGCGACGGTGTTTTCCTGTTCCAAGTTCTTTCTCCTTTTTGATAAAACAACACGATTGTTGATATAATCCGCGCTGTTTTGCTTTCAATGTCCGGAAGGGAACTTAAGAAGTTTTTTGAATATAAAATGAAAATATTGATGACAAACCGATTTAATTGTTTAATATAAACTCCAAATAATGTTGCAACAGATCTTCAGGGTTATACATGAAACCGCTATATAAACGTATTCTGCTCAAGCTTTCGGGCGAAGGACTGATGGGGGACAGAGCATTCGGCATGGATGACGGCGTTATCCGTTCGCTGGCGGCTCAGATTTGCGAAGTGCGGCGGCTGGGGGTGGAAATCTGTCTGGTTGTCGGCGGCGGCAATATCTTCCGCGGCGCCAAAGAGGCCTCTCAGGGGCTTGACCGCTCGGTGGCCGACCAGGTCGGTATGCTGGCGACGGTCATGAACGCCCTTTATCTGCAAAATGCGCTCGAAAAGCAGGGGGTGGATGCACGCGTGCTGTCGGGGCTGAGTATTCCCGAAGTGTGTGAAGATTATATCTATCGCCGGGCTTTGCGCCATTTGCAGAAAAACCGGGTGCTGATTTTTGCGGCCGGAACCGGGTGTCCGTATTTTACGACCGATACCGGGGCGGCTCTCCGCGCATCGGAGATGAAATGCGACGCTCTTCTGAAAGCAACCCAGGTCAACGGTGTGTACAGTGCCGATCCCAAAAAAGACAAAAATGCAGTGAAATATACGGAAATCAGCTATGACGAAGTCATTGCCAAGGGGCTTAAGGTGATGGATCTGACAGCGGTGTCGCTGGCCAAAGATAACCGTATTCCGATAGTGGTTTTTGCCCAAAAAGGGGAAAATGCCCTGCTTAATGCCGTTACCGGCGAAGGCGATTTTACGATCATTAAATAATTAAAGAGGTTAGAATGTCCGATTACAGTCAAATCAAAGAGAATACCAAAACCAGAATGGAAAAGACGCTTGATACACTGCGTTCCGATTTCGGCGGTCTGCGCGCCGGTCGGGCGCATGCCAGCCTGCTTGACGGGATTATGGTTGATGCCTACGGCTCGATGACGCCGATTGCCCAGGTGGGTACCATTTCGGTTCCCGATCCGCGCTGCCTTTCCGTCAGTGTTTGGGATCGAAGCCTGGCCAAGGCGGTAGAAAAAGCAATTATGGAATCGGATCTCGGGCTTAACCCGGCTTCCGACGGACAGTTGATCCGTATCCCGATCCCTCCGCTTTCCGAAGAGCGCCGCAAAGAGCTGGTCAAAGTGGCCGGAAAATATGCCGAACAAAGCAAAGTCGCGGTTCGCAATATCCGCCGGGACGCTTTGGACGGTATCAAAAAGCTGAAAAAGGACAACGAGATTTCCGAGGACGAGGAAAAACGCTTTAACGACGAAATCCAGAAATTTACCGATGAG
>CALXPZ010000076.1 GCA_944390375.1 uncultured Alphaproteobacteria bacterium
GGAAGCGACAATTTCTTTTGCATCAAGATCTTTGTATATGCGCGAAAAAATTACGCATGCTGCCTGGAAAATATCGGCGCGGCTGGAACCGATGTGAGAATCGTTTTCCATTTCCGCGCAGCTCATAGACCGCACTTTTTCTATCGCACGGTCAAATTCATCAACACCGACCTTAACACCGTCGGCGCGGCTGCGTTCGTATTTGCCCCAGCCGCGGGCAATATGGGTTAACCTGAGCGGCGTGCTTGAAGTGGCAATAAAGCAGACATTGTCTCGATATTTATCCAGCCCGCAATCACGGACAAAGGAACTGCTGTAAGAGGCTATTTCCCGGTCCAGGTCGGCCGCGGCTTTGGAATCATATTCTTTTAAGCCGAATTTTTCCGCCGCGTTGCGCGCTCCCCAGGGAATGGAAACCGTGTGCAGAATCTGCGGCTGCGCGCTGCGAGTGGCGAGCGTGATTTCGGTTGAACCGCCGCCTAAATCATAAACCACCACATATTCGGCTGTTTCGTTTTCCACGTTTAACAAAGCGCCTTTCAGGTTCAGCAGGGCTTCGTCGTATCCGCTGATTATTTCCAGCTCAATGCCCGACTGCTGTTTGATTTTTCGGACAAACTCGGCGCCGTTTTCCGCCATGCGGCAGGCAGCGGTGGCAATGGCGCGGTATTTTTCCACGCCGTATTCGTCCATCAGCATTTTGAACGAGCAAAAACACTCGATCCCGCGCATGACGGCCTCGTCGGTAAAACGGCCGCTTACTCCCATGCCTTCGCCCATACGGGTAGAAATGGCGTTTTTATAAAGAGTTTTTCCGCTTTGATCGGCAATCAGCAGACGGCATGAATTGGTGCCGAGGTCAATGGCTGCCAGAGTGGGCTGTTTCATTTTTTTCTGTCCTTTTATTTTTGTTGCGGCGGAAAAAACGGCGGCGCGGTTTTTGGCGGTTATGCATCATGTCAAGCAGAATTCCTTCCCTGATGCCGCGGTCGGCAACGGTGATTTCCCT
The DNA here is from genome assembly GCA_944390375.1 of uncultured Alphaproteobacteria bacterium. Taxonomy (GTDB): domain Bacteria; phylum Pseudomonadota; class Alphaproteobacteria; order RF32; family CAG-239; genus JAFUYI01. Next base: position 1,010 of record CALXPZ010000076.1, read on the forward strand.
GACCGGCCAAAAAGAGCAAATTGCCTCGATAATGGCACAGCCGGCAATGGTCAGATCGGCTTTAAGCGGCCCGATACAGGGGTGCTTTTTGCGACCGTCGTCTCCCATCCTGCGGATTTTGCCGATGGCGTGTTTGATGTCTCCGGCGCTGATAACAATGCCGTCAACGGCCGAGCGGTTGTAGCGCTGCAAATTCAACTGAATGGCGCCGAGCACGGTAACCGTGCCCGAAGTGCCGATAATCTGAATTTCTCCGTTTTTGATCGCTTCGCTGATCTGATAGCGCTCTTCAAACGTTTCCAAAAGCTTGTGGGTGCGTTCCATAACCGTGTTGTAGGCCAGATTGGTCATATCTTTGTTGGGAAAGGCCTCGGAAATGGTAACGACACCATACGGCAGGGAAATATAGCCCTCAATAAAAGCTTTTCCGCTGTTGGCAAGTCTGGCCAGCGAAATTTCGGTTGAGCCGCCGCCGATATCAAAGACAAGCGCCCGTTTTACATTTTTTTTCAACAACGGCAGGCAGCCGATAACGGCCAGACGCGACTCTTCCTGCGAGGAAATAATTTCCAGGTTAAGTCCTGTTTGCTGCTTAACTTCGCTTAAAAAATCCCGGCAGTTTTTGGCTCGGCGGCAAGCCGCGGTCGCAACAAAACGCGCCCGATAAATCGGGGCATATTCGCCAATGATCTCCGAACATATCTTCAGCGCTTTAATGGTTCGCCGACAAGCCTCCCGGCTCAGCTCGTTCTCTTTTATTATCCCGTCCCCCAGACGGGTGATGCGGGAAAATGTTTCTACGATATGAAAAGACGCCGGCGTCGGAGATGCAATGACCAGACGACAGGAGTTTGTCCCGAGGTCTATGGCGGCATAGTTGCGGACAGCCTTATCTTCCCGGCTGCCGCGGCCGTATCTTCTAATTTTTTGCATTCTTCATATCAATCAATTCTGTCAAATTTTAAATTTTGCTTATTGTGAACGATTTTTGGCGGGAGGACAAGTGTTTTTTTTAATAAAACATCATTTTTTTAAGAGGGCGGAAAACTGCCGGAACGACACCAAAAACGCCGTCAGAAGACGGCGTTTTCAAGTGTCGTTTTTAAGCATTGCCGGCGGGTTATTCAGGATATAATTCTTCCCGGATGATTTTTCTTAATTCATCGATAGCCACAAGCTCGTTTTTCTCATTTTGATAGTGCCAGTAAACCCAACCGTTGCAAGCCGGTGCATTCTGCGCCGCAGCCCCCATCTGATGGATGGAACCGTTGCCGAAAGTGGAAACCAGAGTGCCGTCGGAACGGATCAGAGCCGTAACATCACCCTTAGCGTCATAAAGTTTGTCGCCGGCTTTAAGCAACCCGCATTCGATAACCGCACCGAAAGGCACACGCGGCTGGCGTTTTTTGGTAGAGTAGCCGAGACAGGCATCGTTTCTGACCCGGGAAACCTCGTTGATCCTGACCTCGGCGCCTTTGACATACTGCGGATCGCGCTCGATGCCGATAAAGTTGCGGCCGATCTTTTTGGCAACCGCACCGGTGGTGCCGGTACCGAAAAACGGATCCAAAACCGTGTCGCCGACGTTGCTTGAAGACATAATCACGCGGTAAAGCAAGGCCTCCGGTTTCTGGGTCGGATGCAGTTTGCCGCCCTCGTCCGCTTTCAGACGTTCTTTACCGGTACAAAGCGGAAGCTGCCAGTCGCTGCGCATTTGCACATCGTCGTTCATCGCTTTCATGGCTTCGTAATTGAAAGTATATTTCGACTTCGGAGTTTTGGCCGCCCATATCAGCGTTTCGTGAGCGTTGGTGAACCGGGTTCCCTTAAAGTTCGGCATCGGGTTGGTTTTGTTCCAGATAATGTCGTTTAAGATCCAAAAACCCAGATCCTGCAAAACGCAACCGACTCTGAAAATGTTGTGGTACGAACCGATAACCCAGATGGAGCCGTCGTCTTTCAATACCCGGCGGGCAGCACTCATCCAGGCGCGGGTATATTCGTCATATTCTTTCATGGAAGCAAAGCTGTCCCAGTCTTCATAAACGCCGCTGACGTGAGAATTGTCGGGCCGGGTCAGAGCCTCGCCCAACTGGAGATTATACGGCGGATCGGCAAAGATCAGATCAACGGACTTTTCTTCCATCTCGTTCATTACCTTAATGCAATCGTCGTTAATAATCGTATTTAAGATTTTTTTGGTTTCAATACTCATTGCATTTTCACTTTGTTGTTAGCCTGACAATGAGTGAAGTATGGCAAAAAGAAGTTATCAAATCATTAACAAAAACTGATGAAAAAATATTTTTTGGCAAATTTTTGCCAAAAATAAGCATCTTTCGCTACTCAAAAATGTTTATCTTTCGGATAAGATTCCTTTTTTCTTTTAAAGAACTAGACAAAAGGAGAATAAATAAATATTTTTACGAGGTTAAAAAGGGCAAGAAAAAAGGCAGCCCGACAAAAATCGGAACTGCCCAAAAACATGGAAAAGTTTTTGTTTTTAAGCCACTGTCAGGCCTTTTAAGAGAGCACTGCGGCCGGCGTTTTGGGCGGCAAGCGCAACTTCTTTGGGAACAGCGGTAAATTTTTTCAGGTATGCAACGGCAAGCGGCAGGTTTGCGGACTTGAAAAGTTCGGGCAGCACTTCCGGCATCAGGTTGTGAGATTTGAGGTAAGCTTCTTTTTTGTTTGTATTTTTACCTCTGATGATTCCTAACTGTTCTGCCAAGCGGCTGTTGCCGTTTCCGTTGCGGGTTGCTTTTTCTCTGTTCATATCAAATATTGTTTTTAATTAGTAAATAATTTTGTTTGCAAAAGTCAATATGACATAGTGTAGACAAAATGTCAACAAAATTTTTCAAAAATTTTACAAAAATTCTTTTATCGGTTTGTAGCTTTTTCTGTGTTCCGGTGTAACCCCCTGTTTTTTCAGCCCTTCGATATGAGCCGCCGTTCCATAGCCGGCATTTTTTTCAAACCCGTAACCGGGGTATTTTTGCGCCAATTCCTTCATTAGCCGGTCCCGGTACACTTTGGCAACGACAGAAGCCGCGGCAACCGACAACGAAAGAGAATCGCCTTTGATGATTGTTTTGCAGGCACAGGGAAACGGCGCCGGCGTGCGGTTGCCGTCAATCAGCGCCGCTTTCGGACATTCCGGCAGATTTTCCAATGCTCGCCGCATAGCCAGAAATGTCGCCTGCAAAATGTTGAGCTCATCAATTTCTTTACAGGAAGCCTCTCCGATACCGATTTGCAAACGCCCTGCTCTTTCTTCTTCGAACAGACGGGTATATAATTTTTCTCTTTTGGCAGCGGTCAGTTTTTTGGAATCATCAAGCCCGGCCGCCAAATCCGGCGCCAACAGGCAATTTTTGACAACAACGGCAGCAGCGACAACCGGCCCCGCCCATGGTCCGCGACCGGCTTCATCAATCCCGGCGACATCAAAAGAAAATTCTTTTTCAAATCTAAAATCAGGCATTTATATTCACACCTTAAACAATACAATATATTCAAGAAAAACGAGACAGCCGGCACATATCGTCCGGCTGTCTGGTATTACCGCTGTTTTTTAAGATCAGTGCGCCATCGGCTGCGTCATATCCTGGTCGTTGTAGTTGTTTTTGATTACATCAACAAAACGGCTGCCCGTGTCTTTGAGGTCGCCGGCATGTTCCGCCGCGCCGTCGGAAGCCGAAATCAGAGAACCAATCGTATTGTAGTAAACGGTTTTCGGATGAATACCAAAACCGAACCAGGCTATTGCCAGCCCGATCACAACCAACCCGATAATGTATAACAATGCTTTCATCTTTTTCTCCTTTTATCATTTTGACTGTCTAGTTCTGCGTCTGTATCCCAGCCGTCTGGGGGCATCAAAAATTACGGCAGCTTTTTTGACCAGAACTTCGTTGATGCCGTCTTTGGTCAAAAGAAACTTTTTGGCTGTTCTTTTCCTGTCCAGATAATACTGGGCTTTTTTAATGATATTTTCCCGCACGAACGCATCTATCGGAATATCAATTTTAATATTGTTGCTCAAATTGCGCAGTTCATGCTTTCCGCTGTCGGGGTCATATATGTAAAAGCTATAAAACAAAGAGCGCTGCAAAAGAAATTCCCTGCTGTTGACATCTTCGCCTTTGGCAATGGAATTGCGCGCCTCCAAGGCCGGCAGCAGGCTGACAAATTTCTGATATCTGGGTCTAAGCTCGTTTTCCGTCCAGTGTTTCAGTTTAACATTTAAAACAAATTCCATATTTTTCAACAGACGGTTTCTCATTTCCAGCGGACGTTCATTTAAAACGAAAAAGCACGGTTCTTTGGCCAAGAGCTCGTCCCAATTTCCGCTTTGCCAGTATTGTCCAAGCCTGAAAATGGTTACGGCAAAAGCGGCACTGCGCTCGTCTTCAACCAAAATCCTGTACATATCCATGGCGTTCAGGGCAACGGATTTTGGGTGCAGGCAACGATTATCAATCAGTATCTTGTTGCGGAAACGGTGAAACTTGTGGATAAAGGTGCCAATGTAGTCACTGCGAAACGTGCGTATTTTCAAATAAGCATCGTACAACGCCGTATATTTTATCAGTTCTTTGTCTTTGAAAAGCCTGTGCAAAATATCGTTTAGGAGCACACTGTCCGGTTTTTCTTTCATAAACCAGGATTTTTGCCGACGCATTTTTTCCTTGTTGAACAGTTGTTCCACTTTTTGGATCTTATTCCAGTCGTCGGTTTGGAAAACGTAGCTATTCTCCACCACAATGATGGATCTGTTGGTTAAAAGGCTGCGGTAATTGACTTTCCGCGACGGAATGATATCCGTTTTATAAGTGATGTTGTTCCATTTGACATAGTGGGCAAGCGGCTCCCTTTTTATGGCAATGCCGACGCTTTTAAACATACGGGGAACGACATCTTCGGGAATTTGAAAAGAATCAGTAATCACACCCGGCACTTCGCGGGGGGCGGCATGGAGAAAACCGTTGCTGTAGTTGGCCGGATTGACGACCACGTCGTTGTCGTAGCTGTCGGAACGGTCGCGGCTGTCGTCCGATTCAATAAAATACATAAGATCCTGGGTCGCATGGCTGTCGATGACCTCTTCCAAGCGATAAAAATTTTCCAAAATGGTGGTATTCAAACCGTTTTTGGCAGCATATTCGGCACAACTGAGACGGGAGATTTTTTTCATTGTCGAATAGGCATTATACTTATTGTATTCCTCGGCGGAAATTTCCAACAGCATATTCCGTATCGTGTTGCTGACACGACCGTTAACAACAAAAAAGTTTCCTCCTTTTCCCGCAACTACATCCATAGTTATAAGACCCTAAGTTCGCTTAACTTATTTTTAATAATAATATAAAAAAACGACATCAGGCAACAAAATTTTCCGGCTCCTGTTGATTTTAACAAAAGTGTCATAAATCTTGTTCCTTTTCGTCTATTTTTGTGTCTCTTTTTTTCTAAAATCTTATCGGTTTATCCGTTATAAACAAAATCAGTAAATATTATCAAATATCTCAAAGACTTTTATTGTATATAAATGAAAATGCCCGGTTGTCTTCCCTGTCCTGTTCAGCTATCCTGATAAAAATTAAATTTTAAGAGGAGAAAACAAATGGAATTTGCAATTTTTCTGGGCGTGGTCATCTTTTTCGTGTTGCTCACCTCGGTTGTTATCGTCCGTCAGGGATACGAATATACGGTTGAAAGCTTCGGCCGTTTTACCCGTACCCTTACGCCGGGGTTACACCTGATTATACCGGTAATCGAGCGGGTCGGCGCCAAAATCAACCGCATGGAACAGGTGCTTGATGTGCCCTCACAGGACGTCATCACCAAAGACAACGCCACTGTGCGGGTCGACGGCGTTCTTTTCTTCCAGATCCAACAGGCGGCAAACGCCGCTTATCAGGTCAAAGATCTGCACGTTGCCATCTTAAATCTGATTATGACCAATATCCGTACAGTCATCGGCAGTATGGAAATCGACGAGCTGCTTTCCCAGCGCGACGCCATCAACCACAAACTCCTGTCGGTAGTCGATGAGGCAACCATTCCCTGGGGGGTTAAAGTTACCCGTGTGGAAATCAAAGACATTACCCCGCCGGCTGACCTCATCAACGCCATGGCGCGCCAGATGAAAGCAGAACGCGAAAAACGCGCCAATATTCTTGACGCCGAAGGTATCCGCCAGTCGGAAATCTTAAAAGCCGAAGGCGAAAAGCAGGCTGTTATTCTGGCGGCCGAGGCCAATAAACAATCGGCAATTTTGGCGGCAGAAGCCAGCAAAGAAGCAGCTTTCCGCGAGGCGGAAGCCCGCGAGCGCCTGGCGCTGGCCGAAGCCAACGCCGCCAAAATGGTATCGGACGCCATTGCCGGCGGCAGTCCGCAGTCGCTCAATTATTTCCTCGGACAGAAATATATTGATGCCCTGCAGGGGATTGTTACGTCGCCCAACCAAAAACTTTTGATGCTGCCGATGGACACAGCCAACGTAATGAGCTCAATCGCCGGCATTGCCGAAATTGCCAAAGAGGTGCTGCATGAACAGCCTGCCCCGACCGGCAAAAAGGCAAAAGGAGATAAATAATGAGCTATATGGAATGGTTTACGCTCGGGCTTGCATTGGTGCTCTTGGAGCTGTTTGTTCCCGGCGTTTTTATCATCTGGTTCGGCCTGGCGGCCTTTGCCTCGGGGGTGTTTGCCATCTTTTACGAGCTGACGCTGATTGAACAGGCTCTTGTTTTCTCCGGTTTTTCGGCGCTGTTTTTGCTTACCGGCTGGTTTGTTTACGGTAAAATCAAAAAGAAAGAGCCGGCAACCGAATACAAACACTTAAATGATCCGGCCGGCGCGCTCATCGGCAAAACATTTTTGCTGGCGGAAGACGCCGCCGACGGCCGGGCAAAAGCCAAAATCGGCGACAGCGTCTGGATCGTCGAATGTGAGGACGGACTCAAAAAAGGCGACAAAGTCAAAATTACCGGCGTTGTCGGGGGCGTTATCCTGAAAGCGGAAAAAGCCTGAAACGCACAAACACAAAAAACCGGGAATGATATTCCCGGTTTTTTTGTGGTTATCTTTTGAGAACTCTCTTGATTGATTTTATTTGCATTTTCAGTTCTCTTCTTTTCTTTTTCAGTTGTTTTCTTTTTTTACCGAACGTGAGCTTTGAAGCAAGCCATAGGCGGAAGTAACGTTTTTTTAAGACGGGCAGTTTCAATACTTCCGTAATCTCTCTCATTTTACCGTCAATATGTTGCGACATATATTTATAAACAATACCATGATAAAAAGGTGATCGAATGGCATAACGCCACCACCTGTCAGCCAGAATGTTCTCCTGATAATTCCATGGTTTGTAACCCGTGGTATAATGAATAATCTGAGGGAAACGCACGGCTTTTTCATATTCCGCAGCCTGCTCCGGAGTCAGATTTATCTTATGAACAAAGGGCCGCAACAAATGCTGCCACATTACATTCCAGCTCATATCAAGAAAAAACACTTTACCGCGGCAGCAAAGATTGAGCAGATCCTGATCGGGGCATGCCAGCCGGGCAAAGTTCTGCAACGTATCAATACATTTTTCTTTCAGGCCGAAACGGCGGCATTCTTCCAAATTAAAGAGTAAAACACCGGAATTAAAATAATCTTTTGTTTCCAGTTTTAAGACATTTGCAACGTATTTTGCCATCGGCAGATTGGTGTAATTTCTGACGGCGGCCAGCAAGCAGCCCGAAATATCCTGTTCATACAGTCTGCGGATGTCGCCTTCAACCAGCAGGTCGCAGTCAAGGTACAGCGCTTTTTGGTAATGAGCCAGCAATTCCGGTATCAGCAGTCGATAGTACATCTCTTTGGAATAATGGGCATGAGAATACAGCATTTTGTTATCAATATAGCGGTTGACATTAACGAACGTTACCGAGGCATTCGGATATTTTTCCACCTCTTCCGCAAGCAGTTCTTTCAGTTCATCGGAAACGGCATCGTAAAAAATAAAAATATCGTAAAAACAGTTTTTATCCGCGTTGGCAAGCATAGATTCCAGAGTTACCGCCAGATAAGGGAGATAATTGTTATTTGAAGAAAAAACAACCGGAATTGTCGGCCGCTCGTTTGTCAGCAGGCGATAAAAACCGCGCCTTTCCACGGACAGAATATCTTTCTCCTCAATATTGTTTTGTTTCAAAAATTTGCATATTTTATTTTTTACCGCCGGAGTCAGCGCTGAAAGTTTTTTCATATAAAGCATATAGAGATCCGTAAAGCAGACATCTATTGCCAAATAGCGCAAAAAATTATTTTCAAACAAACCGATAATTCGCTGAAAAGAATCCAGACGACTGTTCCAGGCAGGTTCATTATTCAGGTTGGATTGACTTTTGTTATTGTAATCAACCATATAATTGACAAGCGGGGCATCTACAAAACAAACAAGCGGGTTTTCCGCCAGCATGGCAAAATAAAACCATCTGTCATCTCCGCTCTTAACAGAATCAAAAAACAATTTTTTTTCTTTTAAAAACTGATGCCGGTAAAGTTTATTCCAGGGAACAACATCGCTGTAGAAAAAAACATTTTCGTTACCTTTAATCCAAAAACTTTCTTCCCAAGAAATTTCCGGACAGCGGTAAAAAATGTTTGATTTTGACTTTTTTCCGGTTATGCCGTCAACGTAACAATATTGGCAAAAGCATACGTCTGCTTTGGTATTACGGATTTTATCATACATATGCTCATAGGCTTTGGGCTGCAAACTGTCGTCGCTGTCCAAGAAATGAACATATTCGCCGGCGGCCTGTTTCAGTCCCGTATTTCTGGCCGCTCCGCCGCCTTTGTTTTCCTGCCGCAGAACTTTTATCCGGTCGTCTTTTTGCTGCCAGCCGGCCAGTTTTTCGGCACTGTCGTCAGTCGAGCCGTCGTCGACACAGATAATTTCCAAATCCTTAAAAGTTTGTCCGACAACGCTTTCCAGACATTTATCCAAAGTTTTTGACGCATTGTAAACAGGTATGATGACGCTGATTGCCGGCATAGTTTGCTCCCCTCGTTGTGATATAAAATAAAAAACCACCTGTAAAGGTGGTCGGGGAGTTCGAAAATCATGTATATGAGATGACCCTTTTAACTTTTCGGCCTTAAAGGCTTTGGACATCTGTTAAAAGCTCCCCGGCCTTTTACCAGGGATACAAAACCGGTGCATAATATATATGCACGAAATTTTACGATGCTATTATGCACCGCATATACACGAAAGAGCTTTCGACGGCTCCCGCACCTTCTCAGGCACAAGGGGATACTAGGCAAAAAAACATCCCTTGGCAAGAGCTATTTTGCCGGTGTGGAGAAAAGCGGCCGGCTTAAGAAAAAGAAAGCCCCGCTTAAAAAGCGGGGCTTTCCTGTCTTTTTTAAGACCGACGGCCGGTTATTTTTCTTCCGGGCGGTAGTCTTCGCCGTTATAAGCGGCAATATAGATCCGGCGGATATCCTCCATCAGCGGATAAACCGGATTGGCGCCGGTGCACTGATCGTCAAAC
>CALXPZ010000077.1 GCA_944390375.1 uncultured Alphaproteobacteria bacterium
ATCTGCTGAAAGCCATTTCTCCCGATATTATGCCGGAAAACGGCGATCGTCTGAACCGCGCGCTGGATTATGCCGTTGATCGTCTGCAAAATGCCGGTTATGACAAAGGCAATATCGTGGTTCTGGCCGCCGATGTCGGGCAGGATTTCAACTATGCCATTATGTCTGCCGCCGGAGCGTATGCCAAAGGTTTCCGCGTCAGTGTTGTCGATGTTTCCGCTGCCGGGGCGGAAAAGTTGCAGATGATAGCCGGGAAAGGCGGCGGCATTTATGTAAATATTTTGTCAGGTCTTAACCAAATGTCCTCTTATTTGTCGCAAAACAGCGGCCAAAAGCTGAAACAAAGCGAAAACGAACGCGAAGTCTGGGAAGATGCCGGTTATTATCTGCTGTTTATCCCGCTTTTGTGTGCTCTCTGCTTTTTCCGCCGGGGGATCTGGGCCGTTGTTTTCCTGCTTGCTTTCAGCAGCACGGCCGAAGCCGGATTTTTCTTAAACAACAATCAGGAAGGAATCCGGGCGTTTAACAGCCGCGACTATCAGACCGCCGCCGAAAAATTTGATGATCCCGCCTGGAAGGCGTCTTCTTATTACCGTTCCGGAAATTTTGACGAGGCGGCCAAATATTTTGCCGGCAGCGAGGCCGAAAATCTGTACAATCAGGGAAATGCGCTGGCCAAAAGCGGCAAAATCGAAGAGGCTATAAAAAATTATGAAAAAGTTCTTGAACTGGCGCCGGATCACGAAGATGCCGAATTTAACCTGGAATATCTAAAAAAACAGCAGCAACAGCAGCAACAGCAACAACAGCAGCAGTCGGGCGGCGGGCAAAATCAGGATAACCGGCAAAACAACCAGTCTGCGGGAGCCGAAAACAATCGGCAAAACGAAAATTCTGCCGGCAGCAGTCAGCAGCCGGAAGGAGGGGAACAGGCGTCGGAACAAAATCCGTCCCGTTCTTCTGCCGCCGGCGGACAAGGTGAAGAAAACGAAAACAAAGAAACCGAGCAGGCAGGCCGGCCGGAACAAAAAGGCGATGAGCAGAGCAATCGTCAGGACAACGAGCGTCAGCAGGCCGCCCAACCGACAGAACAAAAAGAACAGACTGAGCAACAGCCGGAAACCTCCGCCGCCGGAGAGGGAACACCGGAAGAAGGCGGGCAGAAGTTCAGCGAAGCGGCACAGGCCAGAGAGCAGCAGTTCCGCGATATTCCCGAAGATCCGGGCGGGCTGCTGAGGGCTTTTATTCACAAAGAGTACATGAAAAACCGTTATAAGGACAACTGACTATGAAAAAGTGGATTTTAGTTTTGGTTTTGGGACTAATGGCCGTTTCACCGGCATATGCGGATACTCTGACCGCCAAATTGAACCGCAACCCGGTGCCGCTCGGGGAAACATTTGTTCTTAACCTGGAATATGACGGAGATCCCGGTAGTAATCGTCCTGATTTTTCGGCTCTGGAAAAAGATTTTACCGTCTATATGGTGTCCAATTCCTATAAAGGAACCTACTCCGGCGGCCGCATGAAAAAAACTTATATCTGGAGTGTTTCCATGGCGGCGGACAAAATCGGCACCTATACCATTCCGGCGCTTTCCGTCGGCAGCGTCAAGAGCCGTCCGGTCGAGCTGAAAGTGGTCAACGCCGCCGATCTTCCAGCCGGCGAACGAAACCGGGGAACGGCTCCGTCCTTTGCCGTCAGCCGCACCATCAGCAACCCCGATCCTCTGGTGCAGCAGCAGGTCAATTACAGTTTCAAAATCCGGACGACGGCCGCCCTGCAGGGAACAACCCCGCAGTTTATGGTGGAAAACGGCGATGACTGGATCATCCGCGGACTTGGGGATCCCGTCATTTCGTCCAACATTAAAGACGGTGTTGAAGAAAGAGAAATCACCTTCAACTATGCCTTGTTTCCGCAAAAAAGCGGCAGCCTGGTTATTCCGGAAGTGCGTTTTAACGGTTACTACATCGATCCCAATGCCCGCGGAAACTCGTCGATGCAGCGGTTGCTGGGGGCTTTCGGCGGTTTGAACGATGCCGGGTTCGGTCTGGATATGCTCGGTTCCCGTGTGCCGGTTGCCTTAAAAGCGCCGCCCATCAGTATCGAGGTCGGCAAAATTCCGGCTGAAAACAACGGCAACTGGTGGCTGCCGGCCAAAAAAGCGGAGTTGTATTCGGATTGGCAGGAAAAGATGCCTTCTTTCAAAAGCGGAGAGGCCGTCAACCGGGAAATTTATCTGCGGGTAACCGGGGTTATAGATACTCAGCTGCCTTCAATTACATTTCCGGAGATCGACGGTGTTAAGCAATATCCCGAAAAACCGGTTGTCAAAAGTGATGTCGACGGCGAAGATGTCGTTTCGGTGATGAAAATCAATACGGTTTACATTCCGGAAAAAAGCGGAAAATTGACCATTCCGGAAATTGTTGTCAACTGGTATGACGTAACCGCTAAAAAGATGAAAAAAGCCGTCTTGCCGGCCGTGTCCGTTAATGTGGCGCAGGGATCAGCACCGGTTGTTCGTGAAAGCGCCGCGCCCGTGCCGGCTGTTGCCGCAGAGCCTGCAACCGGAAACGACAGTCCCGATAAAGAACCGGCTGGTGTTTCTCTTTCTTCGCTGGCGGGATATTTGGTACTGGCTTTTATCGGCGGCATTGCCGTCAGTCTTTTGATTTCTTATCTGTTATTCCGCCGCTTATTGGCCGGACGAAAGGAAACGCCGGCGCCCGCTCCGGCGGAAACGCCGGTCAGCGTGGCCAAAGCCGTCCGCAGCAATGACCTGAAAGCCATCCGCGACAATGTTCTGGCTTGGGCGCGCAAAACTTTCCCGGATGAAGAAGTCCGCAATTTGGACGATGTCGGAAATTTGGTCGGCAGCCGGGAATTTTCCGCCAGCCTGAAAGAACTGCAAAGCGCACTTTATGCCGGAAAGGAGGAGGTGTTTAATGCGGCGGCGTTTATGGAAATTTTTTCCCAAATCGGCAAACATGTCAAACGCAGCAAAAAGCAGGAACAACTATTGCCGAGGCTGTATAAATAATTTTGTTTTTCTTAAATAAAAAAAATCCCCGGGGTTGCCCGGGAATTTTTTTATTTTTTGCCGAATTGAGCCTCATAAAGTTTTTTGTACGCGCCGTCCGGTTTGTTTATCAGTTCGTCATGTGTTCCCGTTTCGATAATTTCGCCGTTGTTCAAAACTGCGATCAGATCGGCGTTTTGAATGGTGGAAAGACGATGAGCGATAACAAAAACGGTGCGATCCTGCATCAGGTTGTCAATCGCTTTCTGTACCACGGCTTCCGAGCGGTTATCAAGGGCGGAGGTCGCCTCGTCGAGAATAACGATCGGAGCGTCTTTGATCAGTGCGCGGGCAATAGCCAACCGCTGCTTTTGTCCGCCGGACAATATGCCGCCTTTTTCACCGATGTCGCAGTCGATACCCTTTTCGTGTTTTTGTACGAAATCATCGAGATACGCCATTTCAAGTGCTTTTCTGATTTCATCGTCGGTGGCATTCGGTTTGCCGAGCAGAATATTATCTTTTATGGTGCCCGAAAATAAAAAGTTGTCCTGGAAAACGATGGCAATTTTGTCGCGCAGGGATTTCAGCGAAAAGTCCCGTACGTCGGTTCCGTCGATAGTGATGGAACCGCTTTTGACATCATAAAAACGGGGCAGCAGGTTGACAATCGTCGTTTTGCCGCCGCCGGAATTGCCGACCAGGGCGATGGTGGTGCCGGCTTTGACGTTAAGATTGATGTTTTTGAGTACGGGCACGTTTTCTTCATATTCAAAATTAACATTATTAAAACGGATGCCCTGTTTGATTTCTGACAGTTCTTTGGGATTCTCTTTGTCAACGATGTCCGATTTCATCTCCAAAATATCGGTAATGCGTTCAATGGCCAAAAATGAAATTTGCACGTTGTTAAAGTTTTTCCCGATTCCTTTAATCGGTGTATAAAGCATAATCAAAGCGGTAATAAAGGAAACAAAATTGCCGGAAGTAATTGTTCCGTTAACGATCAGATAACTGCCGTAGCCGATAACCGAACCGACGCCGATGGAAACTACCACATGCATCAACGGCGTCATCCAGCCGGTTCTCTGAACCATTTTCATGGTCAGCTTGAACAATTTGCACAAAATTTCGTTAAACCGGCCGTACATCTTTTCCTGCAGGTTGTAAGAGGCCACGGTTTTATTCCCGGTATGGCATTCGTTGTAATGGGTCAGGATGCAGGAAGAACGCTCAATGCTGTCTTTAATCAGCCCTTTGATACGGCGTCTGACCTGCGACAGCGGCAGCAGGGCACAAATCAGGACGACAATGGCAATAATCGACAACTGCCAGGAGTTGTAAATCAGCACCGCAATCAGCGAAAGCGACGAGAAAAAGCGGGAAACAAAGAGTTTTAAGTTGTCAAGCAGACCCAGGCAGGCAATGTCGGCATCTGCCGAAAAACGCTGAATAACGACGCCGGACGGGTTTTTATCAAAAAACGACGGTTCAAAACGGAGCAGCTTTTTAAATAAAGCTCTTTTCATGTCGTGGTTAATGCGGCTGCCCACCCAGGTGTTGAGATAAGTGGCGGCATAGTTCAAAAAGCCCTGGACTGTTGTAAATGCGACAATCAAAATCGGGATATAAATCGGCGAAGCCGTGTTTTTGTCAACCAGGACGTTGTCCATATAAGGTTTGAGCGCGAGAGCAATCACCGAATCAAGCGCCCCGACGGGAATGCAGATGAGTACGGACAAAAGCGCTCGTACCCAATAGGGTTTCACAAAAGGCCACACCTGTTTATAGTGTTCGATAAAGCTCAGTTTTTTGTTGGTATCGGGAGCAAGGGTTAAGTCTTTGGTTGTCATGGGTGTCCTAAATGATATGTAAAAATCTCAAAATAACAAAAATCAGTCCGGCTTCAAACAGCATCATCATCCAGAAAAAAGTCTGATAGCTTTTTTTCTTGGATTTGTGATGAAAAATTTTCTGTCCGAGCAGAGCGCCTCCCCAGCCGCCCAAAAATTCGAGCGTATGGAGGTTGCTTTCAGGGATTCTCCATTCTCCATTGCGGGCGGCTTTTTTATCGACGCCGTATGCGATAAAGGTTACCAGATTGACGGAAATCAGATGAAACACCAAAAACAACAGCAGTGTTTTGGGATGAAACGGCGTAACTGTGAAAAGATTGTTTTCAACATAGTAGGCGGATAAAATCACCAGCCCCGTATGCAGCATATAAAAATTGTTCTTCCTGAGCGGCGGAACCAGCATAAACAGCCCGAGCAGGATGATTGTCGCAGTCAAAACCATTTTGAAACATTAAAGTTAAAATTAAAATCTGCCCCGAATATAAAGCATAAAAAAAATAATTGCAATAAAACTGTCAATAATCCAGAAGCCGGTAAAAATTTGATTGAGAAAATAATAAAAGTTGCTTATACTTTGGCTTAAACTGGTTTTTACAAAGGAAGGCTGAAACTTATGAATAAGATGTTTGTTGTTCTGGCGGTTGCCGCTTTGGCGGGGTGTGCCGCACCTTGGCAAAATGAATCCAAAGAAGAAAGCAAGCGCCCTCCGCGCCTGGTTACCGAAACGCCCTACGGGCTGAGCAATCTGTATGAGGAAACTTCCGCGCCTCAGCTGTATTCTGTTATAGCCGCGCGGGTAACCAACAAAATGCTGGATCAGACAACCGAAATTTACGAAAAGGCCTTTCCGCCCAAGCTGTATATAATGCAGATCAAAAAAGCCGGTGTTGAGCACATCCCCGACGGTTTTTACTATTCCCGGCAGGTAACCAGGGACATCATCAAGGGCTCCAAAACATTTACCTTGGTTAATACCCAGGACGAGGCCGATTATCATTTGGATATCGTCGTCAGCCGTTTAGATGTCAAAAACATACCGGGTAACATCTTGCAATACAAAATGACGCTTTTTGATAAAGGCGGCAATGAAGTAGGCAGCTGGATGGAGAGTATCCGGCAGGTCCAAAATGATGATAGAAGTTGGTGGTAAGTTGAAAGCCGGTTTATTGTTAACATCTGTGGCCGTGTTCGGCGTTATGGCGTTTTCGGCGCAAACGGCGGATATGGTCAAAATCAAAGGCGAAGCTTGCGAAAAATTCGTTCCCGGGCAGTCTAAGTCAAGCATTAGGGTGCGGGTTACGGACAAGGCCAGCTACAAGGCCGTCAGCCAGGTGGAAAAATTGGCCGAAATTCGTTCCGATATGCTTGAGCATGATTTTAACGTGATTGTGTATAATCTCGTTGACAATTATGTGCGCGATCTCATGGTGCGCACCACGAGTCAGAACGATCAGGAACTGTGCGTTAAAGTTACCGGTGCAATTCCCGCCGCCGATATAGAATCCGTCATTGCCAACTATTCTCCCAACACGCCGGCGCCGGAATATGATATTAAAGAGGCCGCCGGCATAGAGGAGGAAGTGTTGGCCGAGGCGCAGCCGAAAACGCCGCTTGAGCCTGATGCCGAAGTGCTCTACAACGGTCCCGAAGAGGAAAAAGCCGCCGCCGAAGACAAGGCTGAAGCAGAAGAAGCAAAAGAAGAAACGCCGGAAACATCCGGTTCCGAAGAAGAGCCGACGGCCGCCGTCGTTTATAATGGCGCCGATTCCGACGAGGCCGTGCCGGAAATCGTCTATGAAGACGATGCCCTGACGGAAGATGGCGTTGATGATGAAGAAACGGACAGCGAAAAAATACTGGCCGAATTGCCGGCCGACAGCGAAGACATCATTGCAGAGGCAATGACAGGGCTTCCGTCGGAACAGGATCAACAGCCCACCGCCGCTCCGGTAGAGGAAAAGGCCTATGTTTACGTCGGTCCGGTAGAGTTTAACAACAATACCCATTCGACCAAACCTTCCCAGGTGTTGAAAGATATGTTTGCCGACACGCCGGGGTATCAGTTGGTGGACAATCCGGGAGCGGCGGCGTATGCGTTGTTCCCCAAGGTTTTGAAAGCCAAGGTCGATTCTCTTAATTCCCAGACCAAGCGTATTCAAATGGTAGTTTCGCTGCAATTACAGGTGCGGGATTCGTCGATTTCTTTTTCCGAACATCAGAATCGTTTTGTCCTTTTTGAAAGCGGCAAAAACGAACAGGAAATTGCCCAAAAGCTGTTGCACAAATTGTTACGCAAAGCAGGTCGCGCTCTGTTTTCAAGGATAGAGCAGGCGGAAGAAAAACGCAAAAACGGATAAAAAAACAGCCCTGTGAACGGGGCTGTTTTTTTGTTGAAAGTAAAGCTAAAATTTCGGATGATCTTTGATGTTGCGCAGTGAAAAGCTGAGATTGTTGATTCTTTTGGCGCCCGAAGTCATAAAATATCCTTTAATTTTGTTTTCAAGCAGGGCGTGATAGCGTGGCAGCTCCGAATTGTAGTTGCTGAAATAAAGGATGATTTCCAGATCCGTAAACCCCCGATCCGTGTAAATGTTATAATCGTAAGCGCACATTTCGCCGCCGAAAGTTTCAATCACTATTTTCTGAATATTTTTGAAATGCTCTTCATAATTGTTGATCCGGTAGGTTTCGGCAAACTGGCTGAGCGAGCGGAACAGCGGGTTGTTATGGTTGATTTCGACGATTTTTCTCAAAAGCGGGATGCTGCCGGTGATGATTGCAAATTTCAGCATTTCCAACGGAAAGATATCGATGTCCTCATTGATGTTTTCAAATTTTGGTTTGATCAGCAGCATGGCCATTTCGAGCAAACCGAGATTGATCAGATCGTCCAGATACATTTTTTCAAAAGTCAGTTGGATGTCGCCGCCGAGTTCCCATATCCGGGAGGCAATGGCTCGTGCTCTCTGCTCGCGGGAGTTGAGTATTTCAAGATGAGCCTGCAAAATCAGTAGTTCGACGTTGTTTCTGTATTGCATCAGCGTTTTGTCAACGATGGCGCCTGTTTTCAGAATTTCGGTGATGTTATTGCAACTGAGTTCTTTAACCTGCAGGTAAAGGTTTTGAATCTGCTGGTTGACAGCGCTTTGAGCGGAATAATCGGCGGCCATATTTTTATCCCCGTAAAAAATAAAACAGATATAACATTATAACCTGAAATTTACCGATTGAAAACAGGAAAAAAACAAATTTTTGGAGGTTTCTGTTCAATCCCTTGTTTCCGGGCGGTTGACATCGAATGCAAAAATTCTATACTTAAAAAAGTTAAATATAATTATAAAATTATGACGATAAGAGAAATTTTAGATGAACTGGCCGAGTTTTCGCCGGAATTATTTGACGGCTGCTATGATGATGAAGTATGTTGGCTGGCCGACGAATGGTTGCCCTGTTTGGACGATGAGGCAGTTTTTGTTTGCAGTCGTTTTCCGCTGAATATGCCCGCGTTTCAGAATGCCGGTACCCTGATTATCAGCGAAGACCTGTTGCCGCTCGTTCCCCCTTTTACCCGCAATGTGATTATTGTCAGGATTGAACATCTGGAAAATGCGGAAAGAATGCTGGCAAAACGGCTGGGATGAAAAAAATCTTTTAAAAAAGTGTCAGACAAAAAATGTTTGGCACTTTTTTATTTATGGTCTAAATCTTGATAAAAAGGCAACGCCGGAGAACTGCTTTTGTGGCTGCAACTGAAATCCTGTTTTTTGTATGAACGTACCCGTTGGTTTTTATGGGTGCCGGTCTTTTTTGCGCTGGGCATCGGCATTTATTTTGCTCTGCCTTCCGAGCCGCCGCTTTGGTGTGCGCCGGCGGCGGTGCTGCTTTTACTGACGGCGGCGGTGCTTTTCCGCCGGTTCCCGGTTGTTCGTACCGTTCTGTTGTTGTTTTTGCTCTCATCGGCGGGCTTTGCCGATGTTCAGTTGCGGGCATTTTATTTTGACCGAGTGCCGTCGCCGTCCGAAAATGTCAAAATGTATCTGACCGGAAGAATTGATATGCTCGACACCAATTACCGCGGCCGCCCGCGGATGGTGCTCGGTGAGATGTCCGATTTTGAAGGAGAGCCGGTGCCCGGACGCTATCGCCTGAGTACAATCCACAAAGACCCCGGCCTGAAAACCGGAGATTGTGTGGAAATGATTGCGGTGGTTTCTCCTTTGTACGCGCCTTCGCTGCCCGGCGGATATCAGTTTGACCGCAAGCTCTTTTTTGACGGCATAACCGGCACCGGCTACGTCCCGAGCGAAGTGCTCCCGGTCGATTGCCCTTCTCCCCGACCGCGTTTTTTCGATAGGGCAGCGGGGCTTCGTCAGTCCATTGCAGCCCGCATATACAAAATTCTCCCGCCCGATGAAGCGGCGGTTGCGGTGGCCATTGTTGCCGGCGATCAAACCAAAATCAGCCGCCCGCTGATCAATGCCTATCGCGATTCCGGCCTGGCGCATTTTCTGTCTATCTCCGGTTTGCATATGAGTATGCTGGCCGGGCTGATGTTTTTTCTGGTTCGTCTGCTGATTGCCTGTATTCCGCCGCTGGCTTTACGCTGCAATTCCAAAAAAGTTGCGGCGGTGCTTTCCATTTTTATCAGCGCGGTCTATCTGGTCATATCGGGAGCGGCGATTCCAGCGCAGAGGGCGTTTATTATGACATTGGTTGTTTTGCTGGCGGTACTTGCGGAGCGTCAGGCCATCTCCATGCGCACTTTGGCCTGGTCGGCGCTGATTGTGCTGCTGCTGACGCCGGAAGCCCTGGCCGGAGCCAGTTTTCAGATGTCTTTTGCCGCCGTAACGGCGCTGGTCGCTTTTTACGAAAAATTTGCCGGCCGGCTCAACCATTTTCTGGGCGACGAAAAATTATCCCTGCCCGGGCGGATTCTCCGCGGACTGGTCGTGTACTTTGTCGGGGTTTTGATTGCCGATCTGGTCGCTTCGTTGGCCACGCTTCCGTTTGCCGTTTATCATTTTAACCGGGTAGCGCTTTACACCAGCCTGACCAATATGGCGTCCGGGCCGGTCATCGGTTTTGTCATTATGCCGTTTGTCCTGATTTCTCTGTTGGTTATGCCTTTCGGGCTTGAGGCTCTGCCGCTTGAAATCGTCGGTTTCGGCCTTTCGCTTGTCAACCGGCTGACAACCGGAGTGGCCGCTCTCCCGCACGCGGCGGCCGGTGTGCTCTCAATGCCTCTGTGGGGTTTGTTGCTGATTGTGTTCGGCGGACTGTGGCTATGCTTGTGGCGCGGACGCTGGCGCTTATGGGGACTGGCGGTGGCCGTTGTCGGAATTTTGAGTATCGGCGCGGTCGACCGGCCGGAAGTCGTCATCGATTCGGAGGCCAAAACCATTGCCGTTCTCAACCGCAACAACGGTAAATATCATTTTATGCCCGGCGCCTCCCGCTGGGACAAGCAAAATTGGCTGACCAGGTTTGCGGCGGAAGAAGAAAAAGAAAAGCGGAACATATATAACCCGTTATATCCCGAACGGGTAGAAATCGTCCCCGGAAAAGGATTTTTTGCCGACGGAATTTTCTATGACATGCGGCAGGAATTGGGAGCTGTTTTGTACGACGTAAACGGCCGGCCGGAAATCAGAACCGTCCGCGACGCCATCGGCCGCCGGCCTTGGAACAGATAGAAACGATTGACACAAAACCTGATTTGTGCTTTAATTATAAAAGGCGAGATTGGCGCCTGCTGCCTGCCCGCAGGCAAACCCGGATGGGACAATCGTTTCTTCTTTTTTGTGCTTTAATTCTTTTTAGGGGGATTTTTGACAGGCAGGCATCAAAGGCTTTTTTCCCCGCAGAAAAGGAGTTAAAGTCATGACTGATAATATTTCCACTTTCTATGATAAAAGACTGCTGCAATCGGAACGGATTTTGCCGTTTGAAGAAATAATCGGCCTGATGGCGCATACCAAAGCTGTCGGTTACAATCCCTTTTATTCAATGAAAGCGTACAATATCCGTTTTGATATTAAAAAAGCAGCTCGGGATTCCGGGCGAGTCATGGCCAGGAATGTAATTCTGCCTTTTGACGGCAATCGTTTTGTTCTGTTCGCCGACGGCTCATTGATTTATCGTTTCCATACGCCCAAAGAAGCAATAGAGCGCGTATTGCAGCTGGCTTACCTGAAAGGTCTGCTCATAAAGAAAGTCTATGGCAGCTACGATCTCTGCAAAGGATATTCTTTTTCAAATATTGAACAAATTGTCGAAAATTTGAACAATATCTATGCGGATGATAGAAGTTTTTATTTTGAAAAGTTAAAGCCGCAAAAAAAATTTATTCAGGACTTGTTTGCAGCCGGAAACATTTGTCTGACGGCGGCCAAGAGCGAAAATATAAACCCCGAATGCCGAAAATATCTGGCTCTGATGACTGACGGTCGTTTTCTTGTATCGGAAGAATACGACAGACTTTCCGGTACAAAAGATTATCGTAAAATTGATGCTTTTTGCCGTCAGCATGAGGAATATGTTTATTTGCAAAAAGAATATGTGCCGCAAAGTTATATTGATGCCGTCTATCGAAAAGCACAAGAGTTCGAGTGGTATATGCCGGTCGAAGACTATGCAAAAGAGCCGGAAATTTCGTTAAACAGCGAAGAAAAGCTGCAGATGAATGTTTTTATCCATAAGCTTTTATCGGATAACAACAAATGTTTGAGTGTGGTTTGCCCGTCGGAAAGGCTGTATTATTCGCCGGAGAATTTAAACTATGTCCTTTTTTCCGACGGGAGATTGTTGCTTGATGCATGGAGATCGGAATGGCTGAAAGAAGACTTATTGTCAGAAATGAAGAAAAATTTTCCGGCATTGGATATACGCGTGGAACGTGTGCCGTCCTATTATATTTCCGAGATATATAAACGTTTGCTTACCATTCAAAAGAGCGCCGGAGAAATTTATACGGAAATCTTGAAGCAAAAGGCCAAAAAACTTAAAGCCGTGCTTAATATTCCGCACCACGAAGCTTTGGAACTTTCTGCCCGAATGTCCGGATGGAAAAATTGGAAAGAAGCAACCGAGATTGACGAAAGCGCGGCGCGTTTTGCGATTCATATGGAAAAACGCAGCAAAAAAAATGCCGAAGATCTTAACTGTAATCAAATAGAATATGAATATAAAAAATATATGCAAAAAAAGGCAAATAAAAAGTAGGCCGCAAACCTAAAAAAACAAAAAATCCCCGCTTTTGTTCCGGCGGGGATTTTTTAGTGGTTAAAATATTTGTTCACGCGTTTTGTTTAAATGCACTTTCGGAAAATCTTCCTGCGCCTTGTTCAGGTGCCAGGCGTTGCGTGCCAGAAAGACTTCCGCCCCGTCGTGGTCGACGGCCATTGAGGCGCGGTTGGCGTCGGCAAATTTTTTCAGTTCTTCCTTGTCGTCGGCTTCAATCCAGCGGGCGGTAAAATACTGGGTCGGTTCAAAGGCGACCGGAATGCCGAATTCGGTGCGGATTCGGTCGGCCATCACTTCAAACTGCAGCACCCCGACCACGCCGACGATCCACTCGGCGCCGATCACCGGTTTGAAAACGCTGGCGCCGCCTTCTTCGGCAATTTGCTGCAAAGCGTTGCCGAGGTGTTTTGATTTCAGCGGATCAAGCGCGCGCACGCTTTTTAAGAGCTCCGGCGCAAAACTCGGGATACCGGTAAAATGCAGATTTTCGCCTTCGGTCAGACAATCGCCGATTCTGAGCTGCCCGTGGTTGGGAATGCCGATGATGTCGCCGGGGAAAGCGTCTTCCGCCAGTTCCCGTTCCTGAGCCAGAAACATTACCGGAGTGGCCACTTTCAGTTGCTTGCCGCTGCGTACCTGATAGAGCGCCATGCCGCGTTTGAAATGTCCGGAGCAGATGCGCATAAAGGCGATTCTGTCGCGGTGTTTAGGGTCCATATTGGCCTGAATTTTGAAAATAAAACCGGTAACTTTTTGTTCGTCCGGGCGCACGTCGCGTTCGGCCGCCGGCCGCGGACGGGGTGAGGGTGCCATGCCGTGCAGCCCTTCCAGCACTTCCCGCACGCCGAAATTGTTGACGGCGCTGCCGAAAAAGACCGGGGTCAGCGCGCCGGCCAGATAAAGTTCTTTGTCAAACGGCGGGCACAGCTCGCGCACCATTTCCACGTCTTCGCGCAGTTTGGCGACGGCGTGCGCCGGCAACAGCCGGTCAAGCTTTTCGTCGTCGAGCCCGCGGCAGGTTTCGATAGTGGCGTTTTTCTGCGATTTGTCGCCGGTTTTGTTCATCAAAATCAACTGATCGCCGATTAGGTCGTAGCAGCCGAGAAAATCTTTGCCCATGCCGATCGGCCAGCTGGCGGGCGTAACGTCGAGCGCCAGTGTTTTTTCGATGTCGTCGAGCAGGCTGAACGGATCGAGCCCCTCGCGGTCGAGTTTGTTGATAAAGGTGATGATCGGCACATTGCGCAGCCGGCAGACTTCAAACAGTTTTTTGGTCTGGCTTTCAATACCTTTGGCCGAGTCGATGACCATCACCGCGGAGTCAACGGCGGTCAGTACCCGGTAGGTGTCTTCCGAAAAGTCTTCGTGTCCCGGGGTATCGAGCAGGTTAAAGGTAATGCCCTCATAGTCAAAAGTCATCACCGACGAGGCCACCGAAATACCGCGCTCCTGTTCCACCTTCATCCAGTCGGAGCGTGCGCGTCTGGCCTCGCCGCGGGCTTTGACCGCGCCGGCCTGCTGAATGGCGCCGCCGAACAAAAGCAGTTTTTCGGTAAGTGTTGTTTTACCGGCGTCCGGGTGAGAAATAATCGCGAAAGTTTTTCGCGGATAAGTGTTGTTGCTGTTGTTCATTTTAATATCCGTTTCAGTAAAGTTACCGGCATATTACATATTTCTTGGTATTTTGCAAGAGCTTAAGAAGTGCCGGTCGGTGGCTTTTTGCTATTTAGGGCTTGATTTATAAAATATTTTGAGTAGTATTTTGAAGAATTTTAATGAAGTGCGGGCGTGGTGGAATTGGCAGACACGTCAGATTTAGGTTCTGATGACGCAAGTCGTGGGGGTTCAAGTCCCTTCGCCCGCACCAGAATATGGTTTCAACATTTATGACAGAGAAGAAAATGAAGGTAACAGAACAAAAAGCAGAAGGCCTGAAGAAAAAATATCAGGTTGTTATTGAAAATAAGGACTTTGAAGCCAAAGTCGAAAAGAAATTAAACGAAGTCGCCAAAAACGTCAAACTTCCCGGTTTCCGTCCGGGCAAGGCACCGAAAGAAATGTTGAAACAAAAATACCGTGCGTCGGTTATGGGCGAGGCCCTGGACGAGATGGTCCGCGAAGCCGCCGACGAAGTGGTTAAGGAAAACAAGCTGAAACTGGCCCTGCGCCCGAACATCAGCATCACTTCTTTTGAAGAAGGCAAAGATATCGAATTTGACCTCGAGGCGGAAACTCTGCCGGAAATCAAAATCGGCGATTTTTCGGATGTCAAAGTAGAAAAACTGATGGCGGAAGTTCCGGCCGAAGAAGTCGAAAAAGCTCTTCAGTACATCGTCAGCTCCCGCCGCGAAACGGTTAAGGTTGAAGACGCCTCCCGTCAGGCCAAAAAAGGCGATACCCTGGTCATTGATTTTGCCGGTTCGGTTGACGGTGTGGAATTTCAGGGCGGCAAAGGCAGCGACTATCCGCTTGAGCTTGGTTCCAACACCTTTATCCCCGGTTTTGAAGACCAGCTGATCAATGCCAAAGCCGGCGACAAAATCGACGTCAAAGTCAAGTTCCCCGACAACTATCATGCCAAAGACCTGGCCGGCAAAGACGCCGTGTTTGCCGTAACCGTCAAAGAAATCCGCGAACCCAAAGCGGTTGAAATCAATGACGAGTTTGCCAAGTCCGTTGGTTCGGAAAGTCTTGATGCCTTAAAAGAAAACATCAAAAACCGTATTAAGGCCGACTATGAAAACGCCTCTCGGATGAAACTGAAACGCGCCCTTTTGGACAAGCTTGACGAAGCTTACGATTTTGAAGTTCCCGAAAGCCTGGTCGATGAAGAATTTAAATCGATCGAAGCGCAGTACAAACGCGCCAAAGAGCTGAACCAGCTTGACGAGCACGAAAAGAACACCCCGGAAGAAGAGCTGATGAAAGAATATAAACAGATCGCTTCCCGCCGTGTCAAACTGGGCCTGCTGCTTTCCGAAGTCGGTGCCGAAGCCAAAGTTACCGTAACCGCCGACGACCTGAACAAGGCGATTATGAACGAAGCTAAAAAATACCCGGGACAGGAAAAGACCGTTTTCGACTTTTATCTGAAAAATGCCAAAGCGGTAGAAGCCCTGCGCGCACCGGTGTTTGAAGAAAAGATCATCGACTTTGTGCTGGGCAAAGCCAAAGTTGAGGAAAAAACCGTTTCGGTCGAAGAACTGTATTCTTTTGACGAAGACGCCAAACCGGCCAAAAAGAAAAAGGCCGCTGCCAAATAAAGCCGCATTTTATAAAAAGCGGATAAGACGGAAAGGGAGGTTACAGCCTCCCTTTTTTGTTTCTTATGCCGATTTTTACTTGTCGAAACCGCCGCCGTTCTCTAATATCAGTCTTGTGTTCGGGAAACCGGGCACGGTGTCTTTATCACGACAAAACTTCCTTCTTCGGAAGGAGTGCCGGTAATATGTTGAATAACGGCGACTGTATACTGACAGTTTGTTAACTCCTTCCGCCTGCAGTTTTGTGCCGGCGGTTTTGTTCTTTATTAAAGGCAAAAAAGGAGTTTCAAACGATGATAAAAAAGAGGATAAGACGGCTGCTCGGTGAAGAAATCCGCCGCAATATCGTGCTGGAAGAAGTGGCGGCCAAAACAAAAATTTCCTGGCGCCAGATAGACTGCCTGGAAATAGGCAGAATCAAAAACTGGACCAGCTACCAGACTCTGCTCGATTTTTACGGCAAGGAAATCCGCATAGAACTGGTCGACAAAGAGAAAAAGGCCGGATAATTTATCGCCGGCCGGGCCTGTGCGGGATTATGCTTTTGCCGCGGCCGGGCTGATTTGGCGGCAGATCTGATCGCCGAATACCTGCCGGTACAAACCGATATAATCATCAAAAGTAATGTTCCGCCCGTTGGCCATAATTTCCATTTCCAGCCCGCACAGATTAACC
Source organism: uncultured Alphaproteobacteria bacterium (assembly GCA_944390375.1). Lineage (GTDB taxonomy): Bacteria > Pseudomonadota > Alphaproteobacteria > RF32 > CAG-239 > JAFUYI01. The sequence goes on from CALXPZ010000077.1 coordinate 16,062, forward strand.
GCGAACGGCGCTTCCGTCATGCCGTTTTTCAGGTAAAAGGCTTTGCGTCGCTGCCGCTGTTCGTGATTTTCCGCCCGAACTTTGGTGCTTTCTATTTCCAGCAGAAAACGGCAGCCGGCATATTTTTCTTTCAAAGCCTGCAGGGCGCGCGAGCCGATTCCGCCCTGCCGGTGGTGCGGCGCCACGGCAAAATAGTCGAGCATGGCCAAATCTTTGTGGCAGGCGGTTATGGCCAGGCCGGCAAATTGACCGTCGCTGTTTTTAATGGCCAGAATCTCCACGGATCCGTCTTTGCTTTTGTCTTCAAGCAGGGAAAAAGGTTTTTGTTCTTCTTTGGGGAACGCCGAAAGATAAAGTTCTTTTACTTCCGCTATCAGGCCGGTGTCGGCGGCGCTTACAAGTTTCATCGGTTTTCTCCGTTTATGTTGGTTGCAAACGAGATTAAAATTAAAGGCCGGCGGAACGTCGGCCTTTAATTTTGCAAAAAGGCGTTTTATTCCTGGTCGACTATTTCAAATTTCAGGTTTACGCCGTCGCCCGACAAAACCAAGTCGCCGTTGTCAAAAGAAATATTTTCAACCTTGCCGAGATTTTGGAAATATTCTGTTTCCGCCTTCATCATCGGTTCCGGCGCGGCCATCATGGTCGAGCCGATGGCCGAAAATTTGATCTTGCCGCCGTTGATTTCATAGCCGCCGAAATAGCGGTTAACCGCCTGGCCGTAAAATTTGGGAGCCTCGGCATCAAAAGAAAGGGAAATTTCCATCCCCTCCGGGGCATTGAGAAGAACATAGTCGTTGCCTTTGATTTCGGCGGCGGGGTCTTTGCTGCAGGCCGCCAGCATCAGACCGAAAACGAATGCACAGATTTTTTTCATGACATCTCCTGTTTATATTAGTGAATCCTCAATTCTTATATATATACGCATTTTTTAAGCTTTCCACTAAAAAATACGATTTCCCGTCCGTTTCCGCAAAAAATCCGCCGCCGGCACAAAAAAAGCTCCCGAACCGGGAAGGTAAGGGAGCTTTAATTTAGAGAAGTTTTAATCGTTGTCATAAAAGCTGTCGCGGTCGACACGGGCGTCGTGCAGCAGCTCTTTTAAAATGGAAAGACGCATTTTGCGCTCATACTTTTCCATTTCCTTGTCTTGCTGAACCTTGGCAATCTCTTCGCGCAGTTCGGTGCAGGACATGTCCAAATACTCTTCTCTGATTTCATCCTGGATATAATCCAGTTCTATTTCTTTTTGACACATAATTATAGGAATTTATAATTTTACTTAAATTATATTCTACCTCTTCCCGGCTTTTTTGTCCAGAAAATATTATATTGACAGCGCAAAAATAGGTTTTAGACTGGAACTCATCAATCAACACAAGGGGGCAGGATGATAAAAAAGACAGCAATCGCAGCCGTTTGCGCGGCATTGATAAGCACCAGCGCTTTCGCCGGTGAATGGACTTTTGAGGCCATGGGCAAAGCAAAGGCACTGCTTGGTTATGCCAAGCCCGATTCTCGCTATTCTTATCATCAGTCGCGCTATCATCTGCCGATGCGCTTTAATCTCAACCTGCTGGCTCAATACAGTTTTAATGCCGATTATCAGCTGAGCGCCTATCTTGATTTGGCCTACGGCGTCGATCAGGAGTTAAAAGACTACAATCACGGCTCCTGGGGCGAACAGGCCTACCTGATTTTGGATGCTCCTTTCGGCCGCATAGTCGGCGGTCAGAGTTATAATGCCGCCTACCAGCTCGGCGTCGGCGCGCCCTCTGCCGGCGTGATCGGCGTCAACCAGAGTGATATCGTCAACTTTGTTGCCAACCCCAACTGGCAGCGCAACCGCCGCGGTACGGCTTATCGCACGCTCAATTCGACCGACATCAACACCGACGGTACCGCGCCCAAAATCACCTATATCAGCCCCGAGTTTAACGGTACCATGATCGGTCTGACTTTTGTGCCGGAAAGTTACAGCCGCGACGGCCTGATTAACCGCCATGCCTCGTATAAGGACAAGGCCGGCTATATCGCCGCCCTGTATCACAACCGGGAGCTGGGCAACGCCAGTCTTTCGGCCTCAGTTGCCGCCGCGCATTTTGACGACATCGACAACGAGCTTTCCGCCGGACTGAGCCTGTACTACAAAGGCTGGACTTTCGGCGGCGCGGTTCGCCGCACGTTTGTCAACCACAAGCAGGCCAAAATGAATATGTTTGCGCCCGACGGTTTTGATGCTTTTCGCGACGGTTGGGCGGCCAACGCCGGTATCGGTTACGAAATCGGCCCGCTGAAAACGGCGCTGACTTATTTTTATGCCAAGGCCGACGGCAAAGATTATGAAGATCGCATTCTCCAGCTTTCCGGCGGCTGGCAGTTAAATAAGAATTTTGAGTTGCAGGCGGCGGTTGCCCGCGGCGAATTTGACGGCGAAACGCCGGCCGAAAGCAACCGGGGCTATGCCTTTATCGCCGGTGTCAGCTTTAGTTTTTAGGAGCAGGTTATGTCCAGAGTCTTATTGATTTCCGAAAACGAGGCGTTTGCCGCCGATTTAAAACAGCAGTTGGAATTGCTTGAAAACTGGGAAGTGCAGGAAAACTATTCTCCCGACGTCGTGTTTGACGCGGCGGTCGTCGATGACGACGCCGGCAAAGCCGGGGAATTGGACGGTCGCCTGCGGCATACGCCTTTGTTCCTTTTGTGGTCGGGCGAAACGGAATTGCCGGAAATTGAAAATCTCCGCGTCGTGCGCAAGCCTTTCCGGCTGGAAAACCTGCTCGATACGCTCCATACGGCGCTGTCCTCGCTTACCCCGTCCGGCGGAGAACTGCAATTAAACGGCTGCAACCTGAACATTGCGGCCAGGGAAATCCGCTATCCGGACGGAAGACTGCCGGTCAAACTGACCGAGAGGGAAGTGGCCATTTTGAAATATCTGTACAAGTCCGGCGGCAAAATCGTCGGCAAGGCCGAACTGCTGGCGGAAGTCTGGGGTTATAATCCGGAGGCCACCACCCATACGGTGGAAACCCACATTTACCGCCTGCGGCAGAAAATTGAACAGGAAGGCGGCGCGGGGCAGGTCATTACAACCCGGGAAAACGGCTACAAACTGATGGAACCCGGCTGTTAGCGATTCGCAAAGAAAAGCCCTCCAAAGGGGCTTTTCTTTTACCGTTTGAACACAACGCCGGCCGGTACATGGTCGGAGGGGCGCTCGTGCCCGCGGCATTCTTTGAGGATAAAAGCCGTCTGCAAACATTTTGCCAGCGGCGGGCTTATCCAGATATGATCCAGCCGCCGCCCTTTGTCGTTGGTCTGCCAGTTCGGGTTGCGGTAGCTCCACCAGGTAAATATTTTTTCCGGTTCGGGATAAATGAGGCGCACGGCGTCAAGCAACCCCGATTCTCGGTGCCATTTTTGCAGCCGGGTTGTTTCTGCCGGCGTATGGGAAACAATTTTCAGCAGTTGTTTGTGGCTCCAGACGTCGTTTTCGGAAGGAGCGACGTTAAAGTCGCCGCAGACCAGCACCGGTTTTTCCCGGTTTTCCGCCGCCCGGTCGGCAAACCAGGCGTCCAGCTCTTCGATAAACCGCAGTTTGCGGGCAAATGCAGGGTTTTCTTCCGGATCCGGGACGTCCCCGCCGGCGGGGATGTAAATATTGTGGATTTCGATTCCTTCCGCGCTGACGGCGGAAATATGGCGGGCGTCCGCTTTCCCCGCCCAGTCAAAGCGGCGGACATTGGCAAGCGGTTGTCGGGAAAGAATGGCTACGCCGTTGTAACCGGCCATACCGTAGAGCGCAATATGCTCAAAACCGAGCGCCCGCACGCCCTCAAAAGGGAAATCTTCTTCTTTGGCTTTGACTTCCTGCAGGCAGATAATGTCGGGCTGCTGTTCGTCGGCGATTCGTTTAAGTTCTCCCATTCTGATACGCAGGGAGTTGACGTTCCAGCTCAGTATTTTGCTCATCAGCGGCCTTTTTTAAGTTTCAGCGGGTTGTTTTGCTTGCGGAAACGGAACAGCGATTCGTCAAGTTTCTCGTCCGTCTTGCTGCCGTAAAGCGAAACCGTAACTTCCACACTCTGCGGATCGACGATTTTCCATTGCCGGAGTTCAAACGGCTGATTGTTAAATACCAGTGTGATCGGGCCGACGCCGCCTTTGGCATATTCCACGGTTGCAATGGTCGTGCCCGAGTCCTGATAAAAGTCGGTTATTTTGATGTTTTCACCGTCGATTTTGATGTCGTTGCCGAGGATCAGGCTGGCCGGGATGTCTTCGTAGTCGATGTTGCTGACCTGGTCGAGGTCTTTGTCGTGATAAACGATGAAATCGCCGTTGCCGACAATCAGCACATTGGTCGGCGCATCGTATTCCATGCGGATTTTATTGGGTTTTTCGATCCACAACTGCCCTTCGGCGACATTACCGTTGCTGGCGTTTTGAACAAAACGGGCCTCAAGCGTCGTAACCGAGTTCAGATAATTTTCGATTTTTCTGATATCGGAGCCGGTCGGGACGGCGGCGGAGGCAAAAGCCGGCAGCAGGGAAAGGCAGGCTGCCGCAAGATACGCGGTTTTCATTATATTATTCCTATGCTAAAATTTAAAACTAAAGACAATATAATGAATTTCCGCCCGCATTACAACCTTTTTGCGGCAGAAATTCCGGCTCCGGCCGGGAAAGCGTAAAACCGCGAAAAGAAAAGAAAAAAATTCGGTGCGGCAATTCGGTGCGACAGAGAATTTGTGGATAAAAAAACACCGATTCTCCGCTTTTTGCACAAGCGGCTGTGCATATTAACCTTTTTAATAAAATGTTGTTTTTGACGATAAAATTTTTTTTATAAAAATTTATCCACCAACGGCAAAAAAAAATTTTGCTTTTTTTATATGCAGATAGGGACTTGTCAAGAGCAAAAAACGCGGTTTTCTAAATTTTTCCGGCTTGATGAAAACGGTTCTTTGTTGCAGTATCAAAGGCGTGCCGAAAGAACGGTTTATGCCATGCAAAAAAGTTGTGCACTACTAGATATTGGTGTTGTTTACTTTTTCTTAATACTATATATGGTATATCGAACGTAAGATAACTACTAGCCACGGGAAGGAATATATAAAGAGCGATGTCCGAAAATAAGTACAATGTTTCCAAAGTTAAGGAAACGAAAATCGCCAACGTGATCAAAAGAGACGGAACCATGGTTCCTTTTGACAGCGACAAAATTTACAATGCTATCCGCAAGGCCGGCGAATCTACCGGCGAGTTCGGTGAGCAGGAAAGTTACCTGCTGACGGGGCAGGTCTTAAAGGTTCTGGAGCACAAATTCAGCGAATCCCTGCCGACCATCGAGTGCATTCAGGATGTGGTAGAGCAGGCGCTGATTTCCGCCAACTATTTCACCACCGCCAAAGCCTATATTCTTTATCGCGACCAGCGCCACCGCCTGCGCGGAGAAAAGAAAGTGATGGTCGATGTCGAAAGTTCGATTAACGAATATCTGGAAAGACTGGACTGGCGCGTCAATGCCAATGCCAATCAGGGCTATTCCAACGGCGGCCTGATCTTAAACGTTTCCGGCAAAGTTACCGCCAATTACTGGCTGAGTCACGTTTACCCGGCAGAAGTCGGCGAAGCGCACCGCAACGGCGACATTCATATTCACGACCTTGATATGCTGGCCGCCTACTGTGCCGGTTGGTCTTTGAAAAACCTTTTGCACGAGGGCTTTAACGGTGTTCCCGGCAAAGCCGAAGCCGGTCCGGCCAAACATCTTTCGGCGGCTGTCGGTCAGATGGTAAACTTTATGGGGACGCTGCAAAACGAATGGGCTGGCGCACAGGCGTTTTCTTCCGTCGACACCTATCTTGCTCCTTATATCCGCGTGGATAACCTGAGTTACGAGCAGGTTGAACAGGCTTTTCAGGAACTGATTTATAACCTGAACGTTCCTTCTCGCTGGGGATCGCAGACACCGTTTACCAACTTTACGTTCGACTGGGTCTGCCCGGACGACCTGCGCGACAAACATCCGATGATTGCCGGTGTTGAGCAGCCGTTCACCTATGGCGACTTAAAGCCCGAAATGGATATGATCAACAAGGCCTACATCAATGTTATGATGAAAGGCGACATCAAGGGACGTCCGTTTACTTTCCCGATTCCGACCTACAATATGACGCCGGATTTCCCCTGGGAAGACGAAAACACCGAGCTTTTGTTCGAAATGACGGCTAAATACGGTTTGCCTTATTTCCAAAATTTCATTAACTCGAGCTTAAAACCGGGACAGATTCGTTCTATGTGCTGCCGTCTGCAGCTTGACTTGCGCGAACTTCTGGCCAAAGGCAACGGTCTGTTTGGTTCGGCCGAGCAGACGGGGTCCATCGGCGTTGTTACTTTCAACTGTGCTCGTCTGGGATATGTTTATAAAGGCAACGAAACCGGTTTGTTCGGCCGTGTGGACGAACTGATGAACATCGCCCGCACCTCGCTTGAGATCAAACGCAAGCTGATCCAGCGTCTGATTGACAACGGTCTGTTCCCGTACACCAAGCGCTACCTCGGCACGTTGCGCAATCACTTCTCGACCATCGGTGTCAACGGCATCAACGAGATGATCTTAAACTTCACCGACGGCAAACATGATATTACCGACGAGTGGGGACTGGCCTTTGCCGAGAAATTCCTGGACTATATTCGTGCGCGGATGGTCAAGATTCAGGAAGAAACCGGACATATGTATAACCTGGAAGCCACCCCGGCCGAAAGTGCGACCTACCGTTTTGCCCGTGAAGACAAAAAGCGTTATGCCGGCATTATCCAGGCCGGAACGGCGGAGAATCCTTACTACACCAATTCTTCCCAACTGCCTGTCGGCTTTACGGACGATCCTTTTGAAGCTTTGGAATTGCAGGCTTCTCTGCAGTCTAAATACACCGGCGGCACCGTTTTGCACCTCTATATGGGGCAGCGCGTGTCTTCGGCCAAGGTCTGCCGCGACATTGTTAAGCGCGTACTGACCAACTACCGTTTACCGTACATTACCATCACTCCGACTTTCTCCGTTTGCCCCAAGCACGGTTACATTTCCGGAGAACACAAATACTGCCCGTTCTGCGATGAGGAGAAAATGGCAGAAAAAAGAAGAGCCGCAGCTTCCAGCGAAGTTGCATAAACAACAACATTGTGCTATAATAAAACTAATTTGGAGAGGAAAAATGACAGTTGTAAATATCAATGATGTCAAATTGAACGACGAAGAAAGACAGCCCTGCGAAATCTGGACCCGGGTAATGGGATATCTGCGTCCGGTATCCGAATTCAACAAGGGCAAAAAGTCCGAGTTTTATGCCCGCAAATACTTCACCGAAAGCAAAGCTGTTGACGGTGGTTGTGGTTGCGGTGTTTACACCAACGTTGCGGCCGAATAATCCGGTTGCCCGATGGTAAATCCTGTTAAGATCGGCGGTGTTGAAACTTTCAGCACCGTCGATTTTCCTGATAAGATAGCGGCTGTTGTTTTTATGCAGGGGTGCCCGTGGCGCTGCCCGTTTTGTCATAATGCTTTTTTGCAGGACGGATCGGCGGCGGACAATTTTATCTGGGAAAATTTTATTAAATTTCTGAATACCCGGCGCGGCATTTTGGACGGCGTTGTTTTCTCCGGCGGCGAACCGCTGATGCAAAACGGGCTGTCTTCTGCGATCAGGGAAGTCCGGGAAATGGGCTTTTTGATCGGGCTGCATACCGGCGGCTACCGTCCGCAGCACTTGGCAGAAGTGTTGCCGCTGGTCGACTGGGTCGGTTTTGACATCAAAGCCCCGCTTTCGGAAGAAAAATACAAAATCGCCATCGGCGGCGTCAATCACTTGAAAGAAGTCAAAGAAAGTCTGCACCTGCTTTTGGAGAGCAAGGTCGATTTTGAGTGCCGCACCACCTGTGATCCCAGGATATTGACGATAGCCGACATCTATGCGATTGCGGACGAACTTGCGGCCGCGGGAGTAAAAAAATACTTTTTACAGAAATACCGCCCGGTGGAAAGCGACAAGACGACAAGCGATGCCGACTGCGAGCAGTTTTTCCTCGATGCCGGTCTGACGGATCATCTGCGGAAGATTTTTCCGGTGTTTGATGTTCGTCGGTGAAAGTTTTTAAAAAAAAGTACGAATATTTAAATAAAAAGAGCTGCTCTTCGGGCAGCTCTTTTACTTTCGATTCTGATGAAGATTCAACAAAAAACTAGACAAAAATATTTTTTTGTGATATGAGTTATTATAAGGAAAAGGAGGGCGGGACATGGAAAATCTGAATCTGACTGCTCAGGAAATTGAAGAAATAAACGCGATCATCGAGCGGGTAAAGCAGACAGGAGCGTACAAAAACTATCTTGAGGGCGTGCGGGTCATGTCTAAAAGAGCGGACCAGCTTCCCGGCGAAGGAGACGCTTTTTCCAAAATCGGTGCCGCCCTGCAAAAAGATAATCCGCCCGCTTTTTTACGGCCTTTGCTCCGCGGACAGGAAAAAATCGGCAACACCCTGCGGTCCGAACTTAAACAGAAAAGAATGCAGAGGTTGCTGAAAAACGAAGAATTTAACCAATTTTTATATGGAAAGCTTTATATTGAAACTCAAAAAGCCACAACACAACAGGAGGACGAAATGAGCAATACGGAACAAAATCAGACAGAAAACCAGAATACGGAACTGTTCCAGCGTCCGGATTATGATGCGGCGTTTTATGAGAGCGAACAGTTTAAAAAGCTTGGGTTGGACAAAGATCTGACCGCCGAGGAATTAAAAAAACTGACCGAAGAATACGAAAAATGGCGTGAAGGTCAAAAGCAGGAAGACCAAAACGAAGGTGAAAATGAAAACGCCGATGCGGAAAATGCCGGCGAAGGAAATGGTGAAAATGAAAGCGCCGAGGCGGAAAATGCCGAAAACGCCAATGAAGGCGCCGACGGCTTAGAGGAAGAGAATACGGGCGAACCTCTTGCCGAAGAAAACAACGATGAACAAAATTCTGCCGCAGAAGAAACTTCAACTGCTTTGGAGATAAGCAGCGAAGATGAAAACGATTCTCGTACAAACGAGCAAGCCGAACCCGAGTGGGTGGAAAGATATAATGCCACTCTGCTGAGGTGGGGTGAGGAAAACAACGACGAGTGGACCCGCGACAACGAAGAGGATGAAAACGGAGCCCGCCCCGTTGGTTTGAAAGGAAAATTCAAAAGTGGCGTTAAGCTGCACTATACGGCCGAGGACAAAGTTTCCGTCAAAGCGCCGGAAGGTCAGCAGATTTCGGCAGAGCATTTTGCTGCCGTGATTGCCCTTGCCAAAGAAAACGGACAGGACATCAAACTGGGACAAACAATGAGTCCGGAGTTCAAATCCGCGCTGATTGAGGCCTGTGCCAAAGGCGGTATTGAGATGCAGGGCTTAAGCGAAGAAGACAAACGCCTTTATGAAAATTTTGCCCCGAAAGCCGAAGAACGGGCAGAAGAACGGACGGAAGAAAACAATGACAGACCCCAAACCCGTGCGGCGGTCGTAAAAGACACCGATGAACACGGCAATCCACTTTACAAAGTCAACCCGCGTATTGTCGAGGGCTGGCTGTCCATGTATAGGAACAAGGCTACAGACAGTAAAACTTTTGACAAAGAAATCGCAACTTTTGAAAAACAACTTGCCGGCGGTGCATATCAGGTAACCGGTGAAGAAAAGGCAAGGGCGCAGCTTTTGATGATGAAATATGTACAGGCCATGGGCAAAGGCGACAAAGAACAGGCCGAGCAGTGTGTAACCGCCCTGCAGAGATACGGAGCCGATACGATCGTCCGCAACCCGGAGCCTGACGGCAAAGACGTAATAACAACCAAGCCTTATGGTGAACGTTCCGATGAAGAAAAGGCAAAAATTGATGCCGCCACCGAAAAACTGTTGCCCAAAAAAGCGCAAGAGTACGATCCGGCGGTTATGCGGGCGATTATGAATGCCCGCGGACAAAGTCGGGAATAAAAGGTTTGCAAATACAAAATACCGATTATTAAAAATTTGTAAAAGAATACAAAAATTGACAAAAAATACTTGCCAGTACGCGGTTTCTATGCTATAGTACTGGCAAATATGACAAAAATGGCAATTTTCAGGAGGTAAACTCATGGCAATGAATGCTCAAGCAGCGGCTGAACAGATCAGAAACGGCGATTTTACTAATGCCGATGAATTGTATGATGCTCTGAATGGTCAGAAAGAATTTAGCAAAGAATTTGACCAGCTTCTGCAACACATTGAAACAAAGGTAAAGTTAGATATAAGTTTGTATTCGGATCTGGCAACTTCTGCCCGGTCTGTTGACGAGCTGAGCGCGGAGGTTAATCCGCTGAACGAAAAGGATCCGGCCTTTGCCGATGCCCGCGCCAGACTGGCAAATGTTGAACTGTATCAAACCGTAAAAGAAAAAGGCGCAGATGTCGTTAAAACTGTAGATGGCAAAGAACGCGATCAGATGATTGCGCAGATTGTCGCGGCTGCCAAACTGGAGGCCGACAGCGAACTTCGCGGTGCCAGCAGCCCGGAATCGCCGGTGGCCAAAGCATTTATGAACGAAAAAAACGAAGACCGCCGGAAAGCTATTTATCAAAAGACCCTGAACGAAAAAATTGATCTTGCCCTTCTGCAGAGCTTTTTGGTCAGCGAAGAGAAAAAGATCAATGAAGAAATGGCTCAAAAATATGCGGGCGACGAGAAAAAAGCGACCGAAGAAGCAAAAATCCTGATTTCTGCCCGCACCAAAGAGCTTAAAACAAAAATTGCCAACCTTGGCAGGGCGGGAGCCGAAAAAGTTAAAATCAATGTTGAAGGCGCCCTCGGCTATTGTGCCCAGACGGCCGCTCTTGCCGAAAAACGTTTAAACGAGTATAAGACCAATGTCAAAAAAATAGCCGACCGTATCAACAAAGGTTTTGCCAAATTAAAAGACAAAAGCAAAGAGCTGCGCAGCAACTGGCAGAAAGCCAGAGCCGGTGCCAACAAAATCTTTGAAAAATGCAACGAGAGAATGGCCAACGGCATAACCTCTTTCAACGAAGGTTGTAAACAGATCTGGAAAAATAAATACGAAATAGCCTTAAACGTTGCCAAAGCATTAAATAAAAACAAATACGAAATCGGAGCCGATATGGTTGCTGCCGCAGGTTTTGCGTTAGCGGTCGGCACCGGTGGCACGGCGGCTTTGGTCGGCGGTACGGCTTACGCGGCTTATACAATCGGTCGACGGGTTTTGTACGAAGCCTATAAACAGAAAAAAGAACACCCGGATAAAAGCTATAAAGAAATTTATAAAAATCCGAAATTTATCAGCAAAACCGTATTTTCGGTTGCTGCTGCGGCTCTGAGTTGGGGCATTGCCTCCACCGCGGCCGAAGCCGGTGCCAATGTGGCCACCCAGACGGCGGCGGAAGTATCCAAGCAGCTGGCTGCGCAAAGACTGCTGCGCCGGACGGTAACGATGGTTGGTGCCGTAACCAGCAATGTCGTCGGCGTGGCAACGGCCAAAGATGCCGAAGAGCGCAAAAAAGAATGGAAGAGCTTAGGCCTGTCTGCTGTCGGCGCCGGGGTTGTTATGTGGCTTGCATCCTGTGATAATAATGGCGGCCGTCCGACGGAAAAACTCAGAATGCCGGGAGAAAACGTTGCCGAACAGGATACCGTAACAACGGATACCGCCCGTGTTGCTCAGCAGCCGGTTCAGGAAGTTGTATCTGAAGATCAGAAACCGGAGCCTGGTCTGGCATCAGAGGAGCATGATGATATGCCCGAGATGAAAGAATTTCCGGATCAGTGGAATAAGGACATGGGTATCAGCAAACGCCAGTTTGAAACCTTAAAAAGCTGGTACGACAAGCTGGATACGACCAACGGCGAAGGCATGGATCGTTTTTACAGCCACGCGTCGCACTATGCTGCCGAATTGAGCATCGATTCCGACAATCCGATGACGGCGGAACAGGTATTGTTCAAATTCTCCCGTCTGGCGGCGATCACTTCGGTTAAAAGCGGTGAATACGGCACCATCGGTACCGGTTCGCTCGGGACACAGCTGAACGACATTTATCATTTGCTGGGCTGCGGCGACAAGTTGACGGCCGAACAGATGGAAGTTGCCCGCAAAACGCTGGATATTTGTACCTTAAACGAAGCCGGCCGCGCCGACGGCCGTATGGATGCCGAAAAATTCTTTGCCGTTGCCGGTGCGGGATACAGAGGTTTGCCGGTTGATGAAGACGGCACCCTGACCATGACCCGCCGTATCCGGGTTATCGGCGAAGGCACCAACTGTCCGGAAGACAGACGGGTAATGTATGAAGAAGTCGGTGGTGAAGAGAGAAAACCCGAACCGGTTGAAGTTGAGCCCGTTCCGGCCAATGTCGTCAAAGAAGACAACGTCGGTGAGGACGTACGGCTTGAACTGGAGGCCGATGATTTAGGCAAAGGCGGTGATGAAGAGATTACCGCGGCGCCGGAACCGGAAGAAAAAATCATCGTCGGGGCAACTTCCCAGATGGGTGAGCGTCCGGGGTATGAAGGCGCCCGCGCTGCTCAAAATCTGCAGGAAGGCTCTCCGGAAGCGGATGCTGCCGCCAGCGGCCGTAAAAAGAAATTGACCAGCCGGATGCTGGAAGAACTGAGATCTCAGGGATTGGTCAAATAATCCGGAATAAATTATAAAAAAACCGCCGTAACGGCGGTTTTTTTATGACTATAGATAACGTCTGACAAAACGCGGGTTTTTCCCGATTCGCGAAAGCACTTCATAGCTGATGGTGCCGGCATCGCGGCCGATGTCGTCAAGGGTATAAAATTCATTGATAACAAAAGCAATATCGCCGACATGGAGATTTTCCACTTCGGTTATGTCGCAGATAATGTTGTCCATCGAAATCCGGCCGATGATGCGGGCTTCCGATGTTTTGCCACCGTTGTAAAAGAAAAGCTTGCCGATATTTGATAACGAGCGGGGAATGCCGTCGCCGTAGCCGATGGAAACAATGGCGATTTTTCTGTCATCGGCCGCGCGGTAAGTGGCTGAATAGCCGACAAAATCACCGCGGTTCAATTCCGCAATTTCCAAAACCGGAGCCATCACCCGCACCACCGGCAGCATTTGGTTTTCCCGGTAAGGAGCGGTATTGATGCCGTACATGGCGGCCCCCAGACGGACAACGTCAAATTGGTAGTTTGAGCCGAGGAAAGTGCCGTCGGAAGCCGACAGACTTGCCGGCAGTTTGGGAAAATATCTTTCTCTCAGGCGGTTAAAATTCTGCAACTGGTGTTCATTCATAAAATGGTCTTTTTCGTCGGCGCAGGCAAGATGCGAAAGCACCATTGAAAACAAATCACGGTCGTCGGGGCTCATTTCCGCCAGATCGTGCTCGCGGAATCCCAGACGATTTAAGCCCGTTTCGATCTGGATAACCGGTTTTATTCCGTCGATTTTATGCTCTTTCCAGAACTTCAGTTGCTCTTTTGAGGCAATAACCGGTATCAGCCGGGCTTTGTTGAAAGATTCCAGGCTGTCTTCCCCGATTCCCTGCAAAACATAAATTTTGGCATTGGGAACGTGGGGGCGGATTTTTTCGCCTTCAATGCCGTGGGCAACAAAAAAGCTCCGGCAGCCGGCTTTGTCATAGAGGCGTTTGGCAACGATTTCCGAACCCAGGCCGTAAGCATCATCCTTCACCACGGCCGCAGCTTCCGCATTTTTGGCCAAAGCCTTCAAAAAGCGATAATTCTTTTCCAGGTTGTCTAAATTGATCTCTAAAATCGGTCTTGTCAAAATACTCATCTCTGCTTATTATCCTTCCCGTCAGAAACAATTTTTTTATAAAAAGAAAGTCAAATTGCATGAATTTTACCGATATGCACATTCACTTGCAAGATTATAAAGCAAACTGTGCAACGGATATTATTGCCGCTGCCCGGGCGGTCGGGGTTTCCCGTTTGGTTTGTGCGGCTACGTCGGAAGATGACTGGCCGGCGGTTTCGGCATTGGCGCGGCAGTATCCGCAAACGGTGATTCCGGCATTTGGCCTTCATCCCTGGTATGCGGGCAATGCTGCCGCCGGTTGGATTGAACGCCTGCGCGACTGCCTGAGCGCCTGGCCGCAGGCGCTGATCGGCGAGTGCGGCCTGGACGGACTGAAAGAAAACAGGGAAAAACAGACGGAGGTATTTGCCGCCCAAGTCGCTCTGGCCGAAGAAATGCATCGTCCGCTCATTATCCACGCGGTCAGGGCGGTGCCGCTGTTGGCCGGGTTCTGGCCGCACCTTCCGGAGCGTTTTATGATTCATTCTTTTAACGGTCGTCCGGAACATTTGCTGCCTATATTGAAATACGGCGGTTATGTGTCTTTTTCCGCCTCTGTTTTGAAAAATAGAGATGCTGCGGATATTGTCCGCCTGGTGCCGGAAAACAGAATTTTGCTTGAAACCGACGGCCCTTATCAGAGCCCGCGGAAAACGGAGGAACAGACACCGCTTTTTTTGCCGGAACTGTTGCGGAATATGGCGTTTTGGCGGCAGACGGAACCGGCCCGGCTGGCGGCGGCGATAGAATGTAATGCGGAAAGGTTTATCTATGGAAAATAAAAGATTTGGCCGCACGCGGGCGCTGCTCGGCGAAGAAAATTTTGCCCGCCTGCAAAAATCGTCGGTGATGATTGTCGGCCTCGGCGCCGTCGGCGGCTATGTGATGGAGGCGCTTGCCCGTGCCGGGGTCGGCCGCCTGGTTTTGGTCGATTTTGACAAAGTGGAAGAAAGCAATATCAACCGGCAGATTTTGGCTTTGGGCTCAACGGTCGGCCGCAAAAAAGGAGAACTTGCCGCTGCCCGTGTCCGTGACATCAATCCCGCCTGCGAAGTGGTGGTCAAAGATATGTTTGTCAATGCCGGAAATTTGCCGGAATTGTTGGCGGAACCGGTCGATCTGGTTGTTGATGCCATCGATTCGCTTAATCCCAAATGTTGCCTGATGGAAGCTTTGCTGCAAAAAGGAGTGCCTTTTATTTCTTCCATGGGAGCGGCTTTAAAAACCGATCCCTCGATGATCCGGCTGCAAACGCTTGATCAAACGCGTAACTGCCCGCTGGCACGTTTTATCCGTAAAAGGCTGAAACGCCGCGGCTGTGATTTAAAAAAGATTGTCTGCGTTTCATCGGACGAGGTTGTTTCCGTGCCTTCCGGCGCGCTGTTTATGGAAGACAAGCCTTCGGACGGCGGCAGGGCGCGTCATACGATGGGCTCTTTGCCGACGGTAACCGGCATTTTCGGGCTGGTTATTGCCAACGAGGCAATCATGCGTTTGTCCGGCCGCAAATCGTGATAAAAAGCGCAATTTAAATTATTTTTTAATAATGCTCTGTTATGGTGGAAAATAATGTAAAAAACAAAGAGAGTTTTTCCATGAAGATGATTAAGCCGATCGTCAATCTTTCCAAGATAACGGATGCGTACGACGCTGTTCTCTGCGGTTTTAACGGCGTACTTCATGATGGTGTTTCTTTTATTCCGGAAGCTGTGAAGGCTCTTGCCGGTTTATATAAAAACAACAAAAAAATTGTGATTTTGAGCAACACCGCCTGCCGGGTTGAAGAACTGGCGGACAAAATGCACCGCGCCGGTGTTTCTCCCCGTTTGCTGACGGCGGCGGTTACGGCCGGCGAGATACTGCATTACGGGCTGTCCTCGGGGCAGGGGGCTTTTGCCGGGCTGGGCAAAAATTATTTCAACCTAGGCGAGGCCGGCGATGTTTCCGTTTTCCAAGGGCTTGGCTATGCTGCGGTGTCCGATCCCGCAAAAGCGGATTTCCTTTATATCGGCAGTTTGCCGGCCGGCCGCTCGGCAGAGGATTATATTGATGTCTTAAGTCATGCCGCCAGCCTCGGTCTGCCGCTTTTATGTGCGGGCAATGACACGTCCGTCGTTGCGGGCGAAGAGGTGGTTGCCGCATCCGGTGCGGTTGCCGAGCAATATGCCGTTTTGGGCGGTCGGATTATCACTGCCGGAAAACCCGATGCCCGGGTTGTCGACTATGCGCTGGCTGCGTTCGGGGATATTGACCGTAAACGGATTTTGCTGATCGGCGACAATATGGCGTCCGATATTCGGGCGGCCGCGGCGGCGGGAATTTCCGGTTGTCTGGTCAGCAAGGGCATTCACAGCGGCTTTTTGGGAGAAGGCTACATTCCCGATGTTACCAAAACCAGAGAATTGGGCAATATGCTGGAAGCCTGTCCCGATTATGTCATTTCCAAACTCCGCTGGTAGGCGGTTTGAAAAAATAGTCCCGTTTTTAAGACGTCTTACCGCCGGCCAGTTCTTCGGCCAGAAGGGAAATCTCCAGCCATTGGGTTTCATCGGCTTCTTTTTGAGCCTCAAGTGATTGCAGCCGTTCGCTCAGTTCGGAAAATTTTTCCCTGTCCCGCTGATACAGGTCGGGATCGCTTAAATTTTCTCTGATTTGTTCCATTTCTTTTTCCGCGGCGGCAATTTTTTCCGGCAGCACCGTTAGCAGCCGCTGCTGATTGTAGCTCAGTTTGGCGCGGGCGGGAGCCGGTGCGCCGCGTTCGGTATCACTGCTTTTTTTGGCCGCTGCCGGTTTGTTTTTGACGACCGCCGGCGCCGGTTTGCTGTTCAGACGTTCGGTCAGATCACTGTAACTGCCGACAAACTCCTCCACTTTGCCATCGCCTTTCATGTAGATAACGGAAGTAACGATCCTGTCCAGAAAATCCCGGTCGTGGCTGACAATCAGGATTGTGCCGTCATAGTCGCCGAGCATTTCCTGCAGGAGATCAAGCGTGTCCATGTCAAGGTCGTTGGTCGGCTCGTCTAAGAGCAGAAAGTTTGACGGCTGCGCCAGAACTTTGGCCAGCATCAGCCGGTTCTTTTCGCCGCCGGACAATGCCGCGACCGGCGATTTCGCCTGCTCCGGGGTAAACAGAAAATCTTTCAGATAAGCAACCACGTGGCGGTAGGAGCCGCGCACCCAGATATGATCGCCTTCGTTGCACAGGGTCTGCCACAAAGTTTTTTTAGGATCAAGCGAAAAACGGTTCTGGTCAAAATAGGCCTCTTCAAGATTTTTGCCGATTCGGACAAAGCCGGAATCGGGAGCCATTTTCTTGGTCAGCAGTTTGATCAGGGTCGTTTTTCCGGCGCCGTTCGGACCGACCACGCCGATTCTGTTACCGCGGATGATTTTGGTCGAAAAGTCGCTGACAATCGGCCGCCCGTCAAAAGATTTGAATAAATGCTTGGCCTCAATGACCAGCTTGGAGCGCCAGGGCGTGTTTTCAATATCCATATTGACCGAACCGATCTGCCGAACCTGTTCTTTTCTTTCCTGCCGCAGCTGGATCAGCCGGCGGAGCCGTCCCATGTTGCGTTTGCGCCGGGCGGTAACGCCTTTGTGCAGCCATTCGGTTTCTTCCGCTATTTTTTTATTCAGATACTTTTGTGCGATGATTTCCTGTTCAATCACCTGATCCTGCCATTCTTCAAAACAGCCGAATCCTTTATTGTTGCGGCGGAGCGTGCCGCGGTCGAGCCAGAAAGTGGTGCGTGACACGTTGGTCAGAAAACGCCGGTCATGGCTGATAATGACAACCGCACCGGCATATCCGGCAATAATTTTTTCAAGTTTTTCAATGGTCGGCAGATCCAGATGGTTGGTCGGTTCGTCCAAAAGCAGAATGTCCGGTTCTTCAATCAAAGCTCTGGCCAGGGTTGCCTTGCGTCGTTCACCGCCGGATGCCGTCGCCGGGTCGGCGTTGCCGGCAATGTCAAGCTGTTCCAGCCACATATCGACTTTATAATCTTCGCTGCCGTCATGCTTGTCCAGTCCGTCGGCCACCGCCTCGCGCAGGGTGGCAAAGCCGCTCAGGTCGGCGTCCTGCGGCATATAGCCGATTTTCGTATTCGGCTGGATAAAAATTTCCCCGTCGTCAGGTTCGATGATACCGGCGATGATTTTTAAGAGTGTCGATTTGCCGGAGCCGTTTCGGCCAACCAGCGAAATTTTGTCGCCGCGGTTAATGTACAGTTCCACGTCTTCAAACAACTGCTTGCTGCCAAAGCGGATTTTAATTCCTTTCAACGTATAAACGGGCGCCTCAAATGCCGGCATGACTGATCCTTTCTTTTGCTGAAACGGCGGCATTATAACCGCCGATCTGACAAAAATAAATAGGAATTTAACAATTTTTTTGACAGCGGCCGGCAGTTATTGTAAAATATTAGACAAAAGACGGGGAATAAAATGTCGTTAAAAGATTTGCAGGATCACCTCAAAAAAGGTCGAAAAGAAATCAGACAAAAAGCCGAGCAGGCAATGAAGACCGCGGCTTTAAGCGGTGCTTTGGCTGTTGCCGCCGCTAATCCTGCATTTGCCGCGGAAAACCACCGGCAGGATGACAAAGACCGCCAGGCCAAGAGTGAACGGGTGGAAAAGATAAATTTGTTCGGCGTGGCAGAGCTTGAACAGGTCAAAGACGGGGACGAGGTGCACAATCGGGTCGACGGCAAAACAATCCGTTCCGAAGATCTTGACCGTCGGCAGATTTTAAAAGACTGGCGGCAAGAGCAAAAAGAGCTTTTTGCCAATGCCGAGGCCGATCGGGTGGATACGCTGACCTTAACGAAACTCAAGGACGGCGCTGTAGCTTATTATGACACGGATAATAAAAACATAACCACCCGCTACATTGATATGGGCGGCGTAAGCGCGGATCTGCTGACCGACTTATATGTTGAGCAGAACGAAAATGCGGAAAAAGAGGCCACTCTGAAATATTTTCAAGGGGTTGTCAATCAGATTTCCGAAATCAACGATCCGCAGTCTTTGGTTGCTCGTTCTACGAGAGCGCATGAAGAACAACACCGTACCAATGACAAGCAGGGAATTTATGCGCCGGGATTGTCGCCGGAGCAATACGCCGTTATCAACCAGTATGATGAATGTTCGGCCAATATTGCCGAATTGAACTGTTATCTGAGCGATTATAAAAAAGCGATTGCCGGCGGAATGTCCAAAGACGAAGCGCTGAAAATTTTTGACCGCGACAGCGAAAAAAGATTTACTTTTTTTCAATCGGCTCTTGCCGGCGGGCTTGATCCGGACAGCAAAGAAAGCAAAAAACTGATGGTTGCGGGAACCTTAAAAATGTGGCAGAAAGAGTTCCGTCCGATGTATGACGAGCAAACGGAACATAGCGGCAAGTCTGCCGTCGGGCGCAGTGATGCGGCAACGACGATTCTCGGCAACGAGCAGGAATTGCAAAAAAGAATTAACAAAATTTTTGACAATATCGGGAATAACGATTACTGCAAGCAAAACGGGATAGAGGCTCCCGGCAGGTTAAGCGGCTATCTGCCTGCGGAACGAATGGAGCTTTCTCCAAACGTGAAAGAAAGTATTGCCGAAACGGTTGAGGGCAGAACCGGACTGGATGCCAAAGACCGGGAACTTCTGCAGGAGCGTATTGCCGGCAAAAAAGACAAACGGCAGATCAGAAATCTGCTCAAGGTTTTAAGCGGGCGCAAAACGCCGGAACAGGTCTCCGCCGGAAAAAGTGCTTATACCGGGCGCGAGCAGTCGCAGGACAATAGCGGAGCCTGGCAAAAGGCTGTGCTCGACAAGGCTTCCAAAACACGCTGAAAAGTTTGCATAAAAAGTTTGAACAAGCGAAAATTTCGTATATTATAAGGCCTGTTATCGGATTTAGTAATGGGATTTTGACAATGTCGAAAATTTTTGTTGGTTTGGCTTTCTGCTTGTTGCTTTCGTTTCCTGCCCGTGCGGCGGATGATGATATGTCGCTGATCGACCTGTTCGGGGAAGAAACGGCAAAAGAGGAAGAAGTTTCCGTTCCCGAAGAGCCCAAACACCGGGTTACCCCGGAAAAGAAGAAAGAAGAAGAGAAAGTCAAAGTCGATGACGAAGGTGTCTTTTCTTTCCTCAACTTTTCCTTTTTAAAAAGCAAGAAAAAGGCGGAAGAATTTTCGGCCAGCCGGCAGCCTGACGAACCGAAGGAAAGTTTTCTCGAGCGGATGACGCGTTTGGCGGAAGAAGGCGATGTCGATGCCTGCCTGACCTTGGGGTATATGTACCTCTATGGAGAAAACGGGGTTGAACGTGACGAGAAAAAAGCTTTCCGCTACTATTCAATGGCAGCATCTCAGGAGGACAAAATCGCCGTTAACAACCTGGGCAGTTTGTATTACAGCGGCATCGGTACCGAACGGGACATCAACAAAGCCGTAGAGATGTTTGACAAAGCCGCCCGGTTGGGGAATGGCGAGGCCGCCATCAATCTGGCCTTTATTTATCTGACGGCAACTTCCGGCAGCGTTTCTAACGCTCGGATTGTGGAGCTGTTGCAACAGGCGGCAGAAAGCGGGAACATCACCGCCCAGTATATGATGGGCTATGCCTACTACCGCGGTTTTGTGGTTGACAAAGATTATCGCAAGGCCTTTGAACTGATAAAACAGGCGGCGGTTTCTTATGACGAGGCTCAGTATGAACTGGCGCAGAGATACATAAATGCGGAAGGCACGCCCCGCAACTACGGCAATGCCGTCAAATACCTATCCCAGGCGGCTCATCAGGGCAACGTCAAAGCTATGACGGAATTGGGAGATATTCTGGCTGCCGGCGTTTCTTATCAGAAAAACGAATATCAGGCATATATTTGGTTTAACATTGCCTCGGTATACGGAGCGGAAGGCGCCGCCGAAAAGCGCGACGCGCTGGAAAAAATCCTGAAAATAGAAGAAGTGCTGCAAGCTCAGTCGGCAGCGGAAACTTTTAAGGAAAAACCGAGTGAAATGACTCAGTATATTCGCCAGACTTTCGGCCGTGAGCTGGGCGGCTATATTGATGATAAGATGGGCTACCACCCGCAGCCGAAAAAGAAGGCAGAGCCCCAAAAACAAGAGTCTGGTTCTTCCCAACCGCGAAAACTGCTCTGAACCGTAAAAAAACGCCCGTTCGGGCGCTTTTTTTTGCTTACCGCCGGCGTTCTGCCTTGTAAAGTCCGGCTAAACGATTATATCGGTAAACAA
The DNA here is from genome assembly GCA_944390375.1 of uncultured Alphaproteobacteria bacterium. Lineage (GTDB taxonomy): Bacteria > Pseudomonadota > Alphaproteobacteria > RF32 > CAG-239 > JAFUYI01. The sequence continues at coordinate 37,200 of CALXPZ010000077.1, forward strand.
ACGATAATCATTAACAAATTATTCTTATGAAAAGTTTAGCAAAAAAACTGGAAAACCGCATTGTTGTCCGCTTGTTTGCATTTATGGGAATCGGTGCGGGGATTTCGGCGGCGGTCGCCTGTTTGTTAACGAAAGTGGCGGAATATCGCAATTTTATCGCGGTGCCGGATGCCGAAAACAATTTGATGTTGAGTGTCAGCGGCTGGGTTTTGTTGTTACTGCCGTTGGTGATGTTTCTGGCCGTGCCTGCCGATCGCAAAAAATTGAGTTTTGCCGCGGTGTTGCTGATGTTGTGTCTGTTTTGCGGTTTGATCGGCGCCGCCTTAAGCAGCGTGGCGCTGGTTTTCATCAAAGCGGATATTGCCCGCGGGCTGCTCACGTCTGCCGTGATGTTCTTTGCCATGTCGCTGACCGGGGCGGTTTTTCGCCGCGACATGATTTCCTGGCATTGCGTTCTGCTGACAGCCGTGTGGGGAACCCTGCTGACGGCTCTCGGCTGCTGGTTATTTCCCTTCGGATTGACCGACTGGGCCGTCAGCATGGCGTCGGTTATCGTCTACGGTGCGGTAACCGCCTATTCGGGGGAGGAAATAGAACGGATCATTGCCGATTCTGACCAAACCCGCCTCAATCAGTTGGCTGTTCGCGGCGCGTTGGCCGTTAATCTGAATTTTATCGGTCTGGCGGTCAAAATGCTCCGTTTCTGGGACAGCCGCGGAAAATGCAAATGAAAAAGCCCCCGTTTTGGCGGGGGCTTAATTTTTGCGAGTTAAAAACTACTCGTGCAGATGCGGCATTTGCGCCTCTTTCTTCAAAGCACTGACAAAGTCGTCAAGTTTCATTACTTCCTGTTTGTCGGAGCCGAGCCGGCGGACGGTAACCGTGTCGTTCTCTTTTTCTTTGGCGCCGACAACGGCAATGACCGGAATTTTGGCAACCGAGTGCTCGCGGATTTTGTAGTTGATTTTTTCGTTGCGCAGGTCGGTTTTGGCATAAAGCCCGGCTTCACGCAATTTTTTCGCAACTTCTTCCGCATAGCCGTCAAACTCACTGACAATCGGCGCCACCACAACCTGTTCCGGCGACAGCCACAACGGCAGTTTGCCGGCGTGGTTTTCGATCAGAATACCGAGGAAACGCTCAATTGAGCCGAACAGCGCGCGGTGCAGCATAACCGGTTGATGTTTTTCGCCGTCTTCGCCGATATAGGAAATATCAAAACGCTGAGGCAGGTTCATGTCTACCTGAATGGTGCCGCATTGCCATTCGCGGCCGATGGCGTCTTTTAGGATAAACTCCAGTTTCGGACCGTAAAAAGCGCCTTCGCCTTCGTTGATTTCAAACTTGTAGCCGTGCGATGTCAGCGCGTTGGCCAGCGCGTTTTCGCACAGATCCCAGATTTCGTCGGAGCCGATTCGGTAAATGCTGTCCGGACGGGTGGAAAGATAGATTTTAACTTCTTCGAAACCGAAATCTTTATAAATGTCCAAAATCAGTTTCAACGTGGTGATGCATTCTTCTTCCATCTGTTCCGGGGTGCAGAAGATGTGGGCATCGTCCTGGGTAAATTCGCGCACCCGCATCAGCCCCATCAGCGAGCCGGAAGCCTCATAGCGGTTGACTTTGCCAAACTCGGCAACGCGCAGCGGCAGGTCGCGGTAAGACTTGATGCCCTGTTTATAAACCAGCAGACCGCCCGGGCAGGTCATCGGTTTGATGCAGAACCACTTTTTGTCTTCCGTCTGGCCGGAATAGTTATGGGCGCCGTATTTGTCCCAGTGGCCGGAGATTTCCCACAGCACGCGGTCCATCACGCGGGGGGTGGAAATTTCGATATAGCCGTTGTGCTCCTGACGATTACGCATATACTCAATCAGTTTGCGGTAAATTTTATAGCCCTTGTCATGCCAGAAAACCGCGCCCGGTGCATATTCCGGCTCAAAATGGAACAGATCCATTTCCCGCCCCAGTTTGCGGTGGTCGCGTTTTTCAGCCTCTTCCAGCATGATCAGATATTCTTGCAGATCTTTTTTGCTGGCCCAGGCGGTGGCATAAATACGCTGCAACATTTCGCGGTTGGAGTCGCCCCGCCAATAAGCGCCGGCCACTTTCGTCAGTTTGAAAGCATCGCCGATTTTACCGGTTGAGGGAACGTGCGGTCCGCGGCAGAGGTCGGTAAAGTTTCCCTGCGAATAAAGAGAAATAATCTCGCTTTCCGGCAGGTCTTCAATCAGTTCGACCTTATAGTGCTCGCCGATGGATTTGAAATAGTCGATCGCCTCGTTTCTCGGCAGCACTTTGCGGCTGACCTTTTCGTCGCGTTTGACGATTTCGTGCATTTTTTCTTCGATTTTTGCAAAATCTTCGGTCGTAAACGGTTCTTTGCGGGCAAAGTCATAGTAAAAACCGTTTTCGATCGCCGGCCCGATCGTAACCTGTACGTCCGGCCACAGCTCTTTGACCGCCTCTGCCATAACGTGCGAGCACGAGTGGCGGAGAATGGCGAGCCCTTCTTTGTCCTTGGCGGTGATAACGGTTACGGTCGCGTCGGTGGTGATAGTTTCGTTCAGATCCTGCAATTTATCGTTCACCTTTACCGCTAAAGCATTTTTTGCTAAACCGGCGCTGATTTTTTCGGCAATTTCCAATCCGGAAACGGCGCCGTCAAAATTCATCACACTGCCATCCGGCAATTTAATAGCAACCATTATCTTTTCCTTTTTGTTTGTTAAAATTAAAATTTGTCAGTCCATATTGATCAACTCGTTATAAACCGCTATTGTTTTATCACACATAATCTGTTTTGTAAAATTATCTTTTACGTTTTTGATGGCTGCGGCGGAAATTTTTTTCTTTTCCTCTTCCGGCAGCGTCAGTGCCCAGTCAAGCGCGTCGGCCAGCGCCTGCGGATCACTGCTTTCGTACAGTTTGCCGGTAACGCCGTCAATGGTGTTTTCAAGCGAACCGCCGAGGTTGGAGGCAATCACGATTTTGCCCATGGCCTGTCCTTCGATGGCCGCTCTGCCGAAAGCCTCCGGCTCGATGGAGGTGGAAAGCACGATGTCGGAAACCATCAGCAACGCGGGAATGTCAAAGCTTTGCCCGATAAATTTGACTTTGCTTTCAAGTCCGTGTTTTTTTACCAGTTCTTTCAGCTCGTTGGTATATTTGACGCGTCCCTGGTCGGATCCGATGATCAGACAGAAGAAATCGCGGTTTTTCATCTTTGCCAGCGCTTCCAAAAGCATATGCTGTCCTTTCCAGTGGGTCAGCCGTCCGACCAGCGTGATAATCGGCAGATCTTCGGGGATGTGGTTGTCCTGGATGGCGCGGATAATTCTTTCCTGCGAAACCGCTGCCGGCGAAAATTTTTCGATATCGACGCAGCGGTGAATCAGCCGGATTTTGCTCTCGTCAACTTTGTAGTTGGCAAGGATATGCTTTTTGATGTGGTTGGAAATGGCGATAATCAGCTCGCCGTAGGTCATGACCCGGTTGTAAAATTTTTTGATTCCTTTCGGTCCCAGCCCGTATGTGCCGTGGAACGTGGTCATAAACTTAACCCCCGCGCGTTTGGCCGCCCAATAGGCGCTCCAGGCCGGTGCGCGCGAACGGGCATGGACGATGTTAATGCCGTTTTCTCTGATAATCTGTTCAAGTTTGAGCGAATTCCGGTAAAGTTTAAACGGGTTTTTGGTCTTAAGCGGCAGGGTAAAATGCGGCACTTTTATTCTTTCCAACTCGTGCACCATCCGGCCGCCGGCGGAAGCGACAAAGTTTTTGATGCCGTGTTGTTTGAGAGCTTCGGCAATTTGCACCGTGCCCACTTCCACTCCGCCGTGGTCAAGCTCGGGCAACACTTGCAGAATAACCGGTTTTTGTTCTTTACCTTTAGACATTTTCTTAATATAATCCTCTCTAAATTTATAAATTGTTCCTAAGGTTTTATTGATGCCAAAGTACACTTTTAAATCCGGCTTTGCAACAGATTTTGAATATATCCCGCCAAAAAACGGGCGCCCGACGGTGCTTTACCTGCACGGTTTTTGTTCCGACTGCTGGGGCAAAAAGCCGGAAACGGTCAAAGGTTTCTGCCTTGGCCTGGGCGTCGGTTTGTTCCGTTTTGACTATGCCGGCCACGGTTCGGACCGGGACAATTTTGAAAAGGCCGATTTCAAAATCTGGAAAGGGCAGGTACTGGAAGTTATTGACGAGGCAATAACCGGCGATATCGTCTGCGTCGGCTCCTCGATGGGGGGCTGGCTGTCGTTGCTGGCGGCAATCGAACGTCCCGAACGGGTCAAAGGCGTAATCGGTCTGGCGGCGGCGCCCAATTTTGTCAGCCGCTTTTCCGGGCTGATAACCGCCGCTCAGCGGGAAGAATTGGCTCAAAAAGGGAAATTTCCCTTTGATACCGGCGATTTTGCCTATACGATTACCAAACGTTTTATCGATACCGCCATGGCGGAATGCCTGCCGGAAGAAGAAAACGGCTGGCCGATTGCCTGCCCCGTGCATTTTATCCAGGGGATGAAAGACAAAAGCCTGCCCTGGCGCTGCGCTCTCGATTTTGTGCGGGCGGCGGCGTCCCCGATGGTGGAATTGAAGCTGCTGAAATCGTCCGATCACCGGTTAAACGACGAAGACGCGCAGGAAGAATTGAAAAATTCTCTGGCAAAGATTGTGAATATCTGAAAAATTTGTTTTTAACAGACGGTTATAAAAAGGTATGCTTTAAGGCAGGAGTAAAATAAAAAAACAGGTGGAAAAGTTGAAACATTCCGGAAAACAATGCTCGTTTTACAAGGTTTTGGGTGCCGCCGCGGTCAGTTTTGCCGCCGGCCTGCTGGTCGTGTTTGCGCTTCTGGCGGCGGAAAATATGCGCCGGGCGCCTTCCCTTGTGGAAGAAAACAACGGGCTTGCCGGCAGCCGGGAGGCTGTTCGCCGGGCGGAAGAAAAAGCGCTTGCCCGCCGCATTGTCAACCTGCTCGAACCACTGACCGGTACCGGCCGTGTGCGGGCGGAGGTGCTGCTTGACGTCGATTATGACACCGTTGCCACCAGCGAGGAAATCTACGATCCCGACGGGCAGGTGCTGCGCTCATATGTGGCCCGGGCCAATTTTGCCAGCAAGGCGGAATATGAAATCAACAAATACCGCCGCAGCGTAGTCAGAAGCGGCGGTGAAATAGAAAAAATGTCTGTTTTGGTGCTGGTTGACAATATCTGCACTGCGGAAGGCTGTCGAGCACCGACCCGGGCGGAGCTTTCCCGTATGGCTGCTCTGATTGCGCCGGTCATCGGTTTTGAGCCGCGACGCGGTGATGTTTTGCAAATTGAAAACGTGCGTTTTTTCTCTGACGAGCAAACGCCGGTTGCC
>CALXPZ010000078.1 GCA_944390375.1 uncultured Alphaproteobacteria bacterium
CGAGAATATAGGGCAGTCTGATCAGCACAAGCACAAGCAAAAAGATCAGCAACAAAATACCGGGCTGAGGCAAGATGCCGCCAAAATATGCCGTCCGCTCATACTGGCTCCAAAAATAAAAAGCAATTCCGCCGAGGACAATCGACATTCCGGCTACGGCCGCCGCCGTCGCAACAATATTGATTATTTTTCCCTTCCTTTTGCGCCCAGACATCAGGCTCTCTCCCTTATATGATATAAATCATATTATCATACCGGCCCAAATAAACAAACTTTTTTATAAAAGGACTGAAAATTTTTGCTGTCCTCCCGAACCGCACTGCCGCCGGGCGTCAACCGAACCGGCAAAAACAAACTTCTCTCCCGCCCGAGAATCCGGAAAACATTTTCAAGAGCAACGACAAAGGGCAAAAGCACCTTCGCCTTTTTTCTAAAACGGAACTTCATCGGGAAACGCCAATTCTGAATGTTCCCAATCTCTAAACATTCCTTTACTCCCATCAAAAAAGCATTTAACAATTCCTGTTTTTCCGTATCTGTTTTTACCAACAATGATTTCACACTCGTTTCTTATCTCTTTACATTTCTTTTCCCATTTTTCTACCCGTTTTTGAAAATGCTCCTCCGTTTCTTTTGAATGCTTTTTCGGCTCATTTTGCCAAAAATAATATGATTCGCGATATAAAAACATAACAACATCAGCCGCTTGCTCAACCAAAGCCAGCTCGCCCTGTCGCAAATCGCTCATAAGAGGACGTTTATCTTGGCGTTTTTCAAGAGAACGATTTAACTGGCTTAAAACCAATATGGGAACGCCAAACTTTTGAGCTAATTCTTTTAAACAGCTCACATAAGAACTTAAATCCTGCGTTTTATCTTCACTTCGCAAAAGTTGTAAATAATCTATGATAACAAATCCCGCATTATGCTTACAGATTTCGTCAATTTTCTTTTCTATACAATTTATAAAACAACTGTCATCACATACATATATCGGTAATTTTTCAAGCTTTTTTCCTATATTTGCTATTCTCTCAAATTCCTCATATGACTGAGAACCATATTCAAATTCAGCTAATCTCCAGAAACAAACATCGGACAACTCAGCAGAAATAAATCTTTGGAACCAACGCAATTTAGGCGTTTCCGTACTAAAATATAAAATACATTTATTACTATTCGGATTCGTTTCTTTTTCTTCCAAAAATGATTTTGCTATTTTATGGGAAAGATTGATTGCAAAAGATGTTTTTCCCATAGCAGGACGAGCAGCAAGCAAAATAACCTCTCCTCCGCGCAAACCGCCCAATGTATCATCAAGCGCTTTTATACCCGTAGAAAGCCCTAAGGGTTTACCTTGATTTTGGTATCGATAATCCAACTCTTCCAAATAAGATTGAATTATGGAAGAAATATGATAACAGTTTTTATCCATTTTATTGCTCCGCCAGCACTTGGAGTTTTTCCTTGAGAATTTTATCGCTATTAGTCATAAAGTTTTACCTTTTAGTCCCACCAACTACTTCTATAAATATAAGCCATTGATTGAAATGTATTTTATATCCATTGTCATCACAAACATTAACAACAGATATCATATTTCTATTGCAAATGTGGAATTGTTTTATTTCTCCATAACCGGAATCCCGTAAAGTTCTAATCATTTTCTTATCCTTTCATTCAAGAACTATATCCTGATTACGTCAAATTATGACGTAAAGGGCGCGAAAATATTGGTATGGGGCAAAAAAGTCTGAAAACTGATAGACAACAAATAAGGTTACCATGAAAAGCTCTTTATAAATAGCGTGAAACCAAAAGATTTAGGGATAAAAAAGGGAAAAATCACAAAACTGAAAATTTAGATTTTCCGAAAGATTCCCAAGCGGACTTTTTGCTTTTAATGATATCAGGTTCGGTTGAAACACCGCAATCACAATGTTTGCAAAGAATAGAAAAAAATACTTGATTTATATTTCTTTGTACGGTATAAATCTGAAGAATTTGATAGGGGTATAGCTCAGTTGGTAGAGCATCGGTCTCCAAAACCGAGGGTCGTGAGTTCGAATCTTACTGCCCCTGCCAATAAGAAAACCGTCCGAAAGGGCGGCTTTTTTTATTGGCATTTAGGGGCTGTTGATGAGAACTCACGAAAAAGTGAGTTCGACTAGAAGCGAAAGGCGGGCGGAAGAACGCCGGTGAGCGTTAAGCGAATGAGCGCACTGGAACGAGCATTGGCAAAGCCAATGTCGAGGACAATCTTACTGCCCCTGCCAATAAAAAAAACCGTCCGAAAGGGCGGCTTTTTTTATTGGCACTTAGGGGCTGTTGATGAGAACTCACGAAAAAGTGAGTTCGACTAGAAGCGAAAGGCGGGCGGAAGAACGCCGGTGAGCGTTAAGCGAATGAGCGCACTGGAATGAGCATTGGCAAAGCCAATGTCGAGGACAATCTTGACTTTCCCTGCCAATAAGAAAACCGTCCGAAAGGGCGGCTTTTTTTATTGGCATTTAGGGGAAGTTAGGTTTGAACTTTTGATGAGAGTGAGTTTGGTAAATATTTTTATTTATACTTAAATTTAAGATTTTTGTAATATACTTGGATATGGTTGGTAATTTTTTAACCATTGTATTGTTTTTGATTATATAATGTTTAAAGGTGCTAAAATAGCTATTTTAGCACCTTTTTTATTTGATGTTTTATTTTGATTAAAGAGTGAAGGTAACGGCAAACCGGTTAAAGAAATCCGCTCATCTTCCGGCCTTAAAACAACAATACGCCGTCATCCGCAGCAAAAGAAATTTTTTATACATCAACCCGAAACAACAACGGCAGACAATACAAGTACATCGGCTGCCGGCAGGGGAAAGCGCCTTTCAAATCCGTTAAAATATGACAAATATAATTATTCTCAACTGTTAAGAGTAAAAAATAATCCCGGCCGTTTTTCCTGTCATCGACACAATTTTTGTACATCGTTTACGGCATTTTTCCTGTCTTCCAAAGATTTTACAAGACTTGACTTTATCTGTTTTTGTGCTATATTTTGTCTAATTTTGCAAATAAGAATCCGGAAAAAATTAATGCTCATCGCCAATTTCAGAGAATATACGGCCGTTTTACGCAACATCTGCTCGCGCGATGTTATGGGCGAAATCGGCACTTATTACCTCTCCCTGCTCCGCTCGGGAGAAAAACTGAAACAGCAAAAACAGGAACTGCAGCAACGTATCCGCGACTGCAAACAAAAAATAGAACGCCAGGCCGAACTGATCCGCCGGACGGAAAATAAAAAAGAAGCCGGTCTGCGGCTGGCGGAAATAAAAAAACAAAAACAGGAACTGGTGCACAATTTCAAAATCCTGCAAAACGGCGATCATTTCAACATCCTGAGTACGGAAGCAAAAATCGGCGTCTGCTGCGGTTTTCTGCTGCAAAAATACCTGACCCGCGAATTGCTGGAAAACAACCCGCTCAACTTCAAAAAAAATGCGGAAGGGAACCTGGTCGTAAACCCGGAAGTGTTGGAAAATTCCGAAATTTTCCAGGAAGCCGTCCACCTGCGCGATTTCATAGCCGCCTATATGCTCAAATATCCCGACAAAGTAAAAACGCCGGGACATTTCAAAACCATTTTAAACGGCGTCAAAAACTGGCGGGGCGTGCTGGATTATGCCGACAACTTTTTCAGCCGCCTCAGCGAGGGGGAAACACTCAGCGCAAACGACATTGAAGCCAGCCGGCAGGGAGTGGAAGTAATCCGCACTTTTCCGGTCAAAAACCTCCAGCTTGTCCGTCTCCGCACTCCGGCGGCGCTCGACTACGAAAGCGCCAAAATGGACCATTGTATCGGTCGCGGCGCCTATGACGAAAAACTGACGGACAACCTCTCCTGTCTTTATTCTTTAAGGGATATGAGCCCTGACGGAGAATGGATTCCGCACGCGACCATAGAATACAAAGAAGGAAAAATAGAACAAATCAAAGGCCACAAAAACGGCAAAATAGAACCTTTCTGCCGTCCGGAAATCGAAGCCGTCATTGCCGATGTCCTGGGAAACGAAAATATTTTGGAACTTCAGCATCAGGGAAAAATCAGAGATCTGCAAAACATCGGCTATACTCTTGATGACCGGGGGAACGCCTGGGATCTTAACAATCTGAAAGAAAACATCAAACTGTCCGAAGCAAAACTATCGGAAATTCCGCCGGCAAGCACTCCTTTTATCGAAGTAGATACTTTGGAAATCTCCGGCCGCTGGACGGACAAAACAACAACGGCCATAAATTCGTTCCGAAAAATCAGGGAATTTTCTCTAAAAAACATCCACAATATTACCGCTGCCCGGAAGGCTCTGCAGGAATACGCCGACAACCGCCAAAAACCGTTGAACTGTTTTTTAAATTCCGGACAAGAAATGTGTGCACTGGGTTTCGGCCTCCGGCTGCAACCGGAAGACACCCCCGTTTTTATTTCTTTGGAAGAAGAAGCAAATCTCTGGATTGATCTGATAAATCTCAACAGTCCCGCCCGGATTTCCACGTTTGTTTACAACGACGAAGTAATGAAACTGATAAATCCCGGCCTGATTTCAATCCGCTCTTTAACCGTCGGCGGCACGGTTACCCCGGCAACCATAAAGCAGATCTGCCGTCTGCACGCGGTTGCCAATATACACTTTCAAAACGCTGATTTCAGCCGCCTGCAAAAGCTTGATCTGAGCGGTCTTCATATGGACACACGCCAACAACCGGCAAATGCGTTCCAAGGCGACGAGGCCGGAATGATTACCGATCAGGGAAAATTTATCACTTATATAAGCAAATTCGTAAACGGAGGCGCCGTCAGATTCTCCGACTGCACCAACATCCCCGCCTTTTCCGATATCAGCCTGCCTCCTGACATCAGACATCTCACGTTTGACGCCGACAAACGCAACTCCCAAATAACCGATGCGGATTTCAGACAATACCGGCAGTTGGAAACTTTGCAACTCAACAACTGCGATCTGCGGGAAAGCCGCTTATCCTTGCCGGAACATATCCGTTACCTGGGCCTCAGCAGCTGCCAACTTAAGCCGCAAAGCACCCTGGACTTTACGCCTTTTCCCGATTTGGCATGGATCAACCTGCGCGCGGCCGAAGTCGGGGCGATCGACACCATTGTCTTTCCGGCTGCCATGACCCAAAGCACGATTGAAGAAACGGATTTTACAAACCTCGGCACGCTTGATTTCAGCGCCTGTCAAAAGCTGGAAAATTTATGCTTCGGCAACATTTCCGCATCAAACAACGATTGCCGGAACATTTTGTTTCCGCCAAACCTGAAACAGCTTGAATTTACCTACAGTTCATTCCCGGCCATAAAAGAATTGGATTTAAGCGCCAGCCCGAAACTGAAGGAAATTTCATTCCGGCGCACCGATTTTCCGAAATTGCGGCAGATAACCGCACCGGTTTGCAACATCAAACAAGAGCACCACAAAATGCCGGCAGATGTAAAAATAACCACTTCCGCTCTTAAAAACGTGCCGGCTCTTCCCGCCGTGCTCCTGATGTCGGAAAAGAAACAAAAACAGATTTAGAATAATTATTATTAACTATAATTCACAGATTATGAACGAACTGGAAAACAAACTGAAAAACATTGCCGAATTAACCAAAAGTTTTAATTTTGGCAAAAACGAGGTTGTCAAATTAGTCAAAAATCTGCTTTCGGAATACAAAATTTCCTTTGCCGATCTGTATCCCGATATGGCAAAACATTTTGACAAAGCAAGGGATTTATCCGACCAGTTGCAAAAAGAAACCGATATGCTGTCGGAAAAAATCATAAAACGCAGCGAAAGCTCGGATGTTAAGGGAACGCCCCTGGAACTGAAAGTCATCTACGAAGGCAACGTCTGCAGCAAACAGGTGGTCGCCGGACGCACACCGATAGGTGTTGTCATTGAAGACAGCCTGCTCTTGTACTGGCAGGAATCCGGGGAAGATTTTACCCGCCGGCAGGCTGATGAATATATCCGCCGACTGCCTTCCGGCTACAGCTGGCACCTGATGAGCCTTAACGAGGCTTTACGCATCAGAAATATGATGTTCCGGGTAAATGAAACTCTCCGCTGCATCGGAGGAGACCCCATCGGCTATCATGATTATATGCTTGCCGACGATGATAAGAAAAAAGGCCGGATCCGCTACTGTGCCCGCATTTGACATTCCTCACGCAAAAACACCCGCTTAACTGCGGGTGTTTTTTTTATGCTTTTCTAACCGTCTTCCAAATGCAAAAGCGCGGAAATGCTGATCAGCATCACGATCAATGTCGGCGTCCACACGGCCAGCATCGGCGGAATATAACCGTTGATACCGAAAGCATATATAACCTGCGACAGAAAATAGACCATAAACCCGGTCGAAATTCCGCCGACAATCAGAAACATCACGCCGCCCCGCCGGTTGTTCGGCCGCAGCGCAAACACCGCCGCCACCAGCAGCATGGCGCACAACAGAAAAGGCGAATTCCAAAGCGACATATACCGCATCTGATGGCGCAGCGCCGAAAAGCCCGACATCTCGTAAAAACGGATGGTATCCGGCAGATTCCAGAAAGAAATGGCCTCCGGATCAATAAAATTCTCCTTAATCCGGTCTATTGTCAGCGTCGTCTGATAATCGGCATTGTTAACCTTTTGCACCGGCTGACCGGCCTCATAAATACGAACGTCTTTCAGCTCCAGCACATTTCCTTTCAGTTCCGCGGCATATGCCTCCACCCGTTTCAACAGCTGCGATTGCCTGTCCATCTCCAGAATGCTTACTTTGCGCAACAACAAAACTTCGTTTTCCTGACGAACAGACTTGGCCTCCAGAACCAGGAACGTATCATCGTCAACGGCTTCTCTAATCCACAGCCCTTTGTTTGAAAACAGCATGGCCTTCGGATTTTTGGTTTTAAAGCGGTAGTCAAGGGTTTCATAAACCTCATAAAGATAAGCGGAAATCGGATTAAGTACCGTAATATTGATAATCCCCACCATAAACACGGCTACAAGCAGCGGCGCCAGAAAACCCCAGATGGAAACGCCCGCCGCCCGGATAATCACAAACTCGTTGCTGCGGCTGACTTTCCAGAAAGTTACCATCGCCGCAATCATCATGATAAAAGGAAACACCATTTCAAACGTGCGCGGCATTTTGGAAAAAGCCATTTTCAGGACAAACACCATATCCACGTCCGGCCGGTCGGCCGTGCGCCGCAGCAGTTCGATAACCTCAAACATCAGGATAACGCCGGTTACCATCAGCAGTACGGCAATAAAATTAATCAGGATTTGTTTGATCAGGTATCGTCCCAGAATAGAAGTCGGCTTCATTGTTTTATATTTCCAGAGTTACAAAATCGGAGGTCAGAATAATAAAATTCCGCATTCTTTGCAAGCAGAGTTTATGCTTTTCGCATTTTCCCGGCCTCTTCGACCAACTCGTTGACCAGCGTTTGCAGCCCGTTCAGTTGACGGACGCGTTTCATCCGCTCGCCCGAGATAATACGACGGATTTTTTCAACCGTATCTTCCAGTTCGGCATTAACCACCACATAGTCAAATTCGTTCCAATGGCTGATTTTCTCAAGCACCAGGTTCATTCTTTTTTCAATCACTTCCCGGCTGTCGGTTCCTCTGCCCTCCAACCGCCGGCGCACTTCTTTAATTGAAGGCGGCAAAAGATATATCGTAACCACGTCGGCGCCGGCTTTTTCCTTCATCTGCCGGGCTCCCATCCAGTCCAGATCAAACAGCACGTCTTCGCCGACATTGATAAAACTGTCAACTTCCGAACGCAAAGTGGCATACCTGCTGCCGTACTGGGAATCCACATACTCGTAAAAAGCGTCTTCGGCTTTCAGCTTGTCATATTCGGCATCGGAAATAAAATAATAATCAACGCCTTCTTTCTCCCCCTGGCGCGGCGCCCGGGTGGTTACCGAAACCGAAAACTTGATATGCGGATCGCGGGCAAGGATTTCTTTGATCACCGTTCCTTTTCCGGTTCCCGAGGGACCTTCGATCACAAACATCGTTCCCCGGCGGACTTTTCGCAGATAGTTGATAACGTCTTCCATTTTTTACTCCATGTTTTGTACCTGTTCGCGCAGCTGTTCGATCACCGCTTTAAGCTCCATGCCGCGGTTGATGATTTCAATATCCGAAGCTTTTGAACAGATTGTATTGGTTTCGCGGTTTAATTCCTGACACAAAAAATCAAAACGCCGGCCGAGCGTCTGATTGGCATCCAGCAGCTGGCGGGCAGTTTTGATATGGGCGTTCAGCCGGTCGATTTCCTCGCGTATGTCGGCCCGGTTAACCAAAAGCACTGCTTCCTGAGCCAGACGCTCTTCGCTGATGGCGCTGCCTTCCAGCAACTCCGCCAGTTGGACGGCCAGTTTTTGCTTCAACTGCTGCGGCTGAACGGCGGCCAGACAGGCTATCTGCCTGACCAGTTCCTCGATTCTCGCCACTTCTTCCGTCAGCACCGCCTTGATTTTTAGTCCTTCCTGTCGGCGATCCGATTGCAGGCGGATACAACATTCCTCAAATCCGGCTCGGAGAACACGGCAGATATCCGACGTTTCCGCATCATTAAAACGGTTTTTGGCCGGCTCCAACACACCGTCGACCTTCAGCAGTTCCGCTGCCGACGGCCGCGCCAATTCGTCGGGATGTGCACGATAAAGTTCAATGGCGGTTTCCGTAATTTTTGCCAAAAGCGGCCGGTTAACTCTGATTTCCGCTTCTTTTTTCTCTAAAGAAACGTCAAGTGCAACACTTAAGTTTCCGCGCTCAAAACAAGCCGCCGCCGTATTTTTCAAATTCAGGGAAATTTCATCCAGCCACAAAGGCAGCCGGACTTTCAGATCCAGATTTTTGCCGTTGACGCTTTTGATTTCCCACACCCAGGAAAGCGAAAAGCCGTCCCGTTCCATACTGCCGCTTTGGCGGGCAAAACCGGTCATACTGGATATTTGCAAAAAAAACTCTCCTAAAATTTATTTTTATGATTATTATATATCATAATATTTAACAAAATTTATATAACGGAAAGCAAAAAAGATGACAACAAAATTTAAAAATATCCTGATTACCGGCGCCTCTTCAGGCATCGGAGAAGCCATGGCGCTCTATTATGCCGAAAACGGAGCGGAAAACCTGTTTATCTGCGGCCGCAACAAAGAACGACTGGACGAGGTCAAACGCCGCTGCGAAGAGCACGGTGCCAAAGTCTACGCCTCGCTGATTGACGTCAACGACCGCGAAAAAATGAATGCCTGGATTGTGCAAAGCAACAAAAAAGCAGCGCTCAACCTGGTGCTTGCCAACGCCGGCGTCGCCACTTCCAAAGAAATCGACGAGAACATATACAACACTTTCAACACCAACATTTTCGGCGTGCTCAACACCGTTCTGCCGGCAGTTTCTCTTTATGCCAAACGCCGGGGGCAATCGCCGAAAGCAATCGCCATGCTGAGTTCGATTGCCGGCTACCACGGTCTGGCCGGCTGCCCGTCATACAGCGCCAGCAAGGCCTGCATCAAAGCATACGGCGAAGCGCTGCGGGTTTACCTCGCCCCCAAAAACATCCAAGTCAGTGTGATCTGCCCCGGCTTTGTCAAATCGCGCATTACCGACAAAAACACCTGCCCGATGCCTTTCTTTATGTCTGCGGAAAAAGCCGCCGACATCATCGGCAGCCGCCTGGAAAAAAACGTCGGGCTGATTGCTTTCCCCTGGCCGATGCGTTTCGGCGTCTGGCTGCTTTCCGTTCTGCCGGCCCACGTCAGCGCCTTTATCTGCTCCAAACTGCCCTACAAAGTGTAGCTCCGACCGGATAATTGCAAAAAAAAAGAGGAAATCCGCCAACGGCAGCTTTCCTCTTTTTCTTATGTTTTGTATGCCTTCCACGCCAGCATTAAAATACAAAACGCGGCAAGGATGGCGATCAGGCCTCCGGCAATACGCCAGACACAAAGCGCGATGAAAAAGAAAAACAAATCTTTATACATACCGCGCTTAATAAACATTATAACCGGCCCCACGATGATAATGACAAACAAAATTGCCAATATCACAAAGGCGGCAATAAGCCACGTGCCCATATATACTTATTTTTTTGGTTTTCTAAAAAATAGGTCAACATATGCCGGATTCTTTTGGCACAGAAATTAAAGACATACATTGACCTTTAAAATACGAATTTCATCGGTCAACCATACCTTCAATTTTTGGCACAGAAGAAAGATAATAATTAACCCAATCGTATTTTATACAAATTTTATTATAACGTTTTCGCATTTTTTTCGCAAGCTAAAAATCGCCGTTCTAAAGGAAAGTTACAGGACTTTAAAAAAAGAAAGGGCGCCGTAAAGCACCCTCTCCTCAAAATATGCCCTTTAGAAGGATTGCCATCCGGCAGCTTCAACCGCCGTTATCTTAGCTGCCGCAAAATCAGCTCTGTTAAGAACCAGTTTTGCTTCACCCTTGGCTATGGTAACGTTTTCCTTATCTGAAGAAACACTGTACCCGGCCATAGTGAAACGATCGGCAACTTCATCCGCCCAACCGTTAAAGAACGACAAAATTGTCATATCTTTACCGTTGGCGATACGGATTTTGATGCATTGTGCATTTTCTTCCGTATCATAGACAGACACGACAGAAACAAACCCCGTCATTTTATTATTACCGTCTGCAAAAACCAACGCATATCCGTCAGCTTCATTGACCGCCATTTGATAAAACAACGGCATTTCTACTTTTACCGCACGCGACGAAAAGTTGGAAATGATAACTGTTTTTTCCTGAGCACTTGCACCCAAAGAAATCAATGCCATGATGGCAACAAAAAGAATCTTTTTCATATTTTTTCTTATTTAAGTTATACATAGTAATTTTTGAACAATTTTATTTTACCTTGCCTGTGTTTATTTGTCAATAAATTTGTCAAAAACACCTGACAGAGCCGCCAGCCATCTGTCGCCGCTTGCTTTTTGCCGCATATAAAAAACTCCGGCATAAAGTGTAAAGATTGCCTGAATATAAAAAAACAGGGAGCCGAAACTCCCTGCTTAAACCAACATCTGGCTGAAAAATTATTATTTCAGAGCGTCGATACGTTCTTGGATGACATTGCCGTCAATGGTCTGCAGCATTTCACCGTTCAAAATCAGAGTCGGAACACCGTTAACCTGAATATTGCCGGCCAGAACATTGTTGCTCTGCATAATGCCGTTGACTTTGTCGCCGTTGGCATCAGCTTTCAGTTTTTCTACATCCAGACCGATTTTGCCGGCGATTTCATTGATTTTTTCTTCATCAAGCGGACCTTCTACCGTAAACAGGGCATTGTGCATTTCCGTAAATTTACCCTGTTCGGCAGCAGCCAAAGCGGCTCTTGCCGCATAATCGGAATACTGGGAAACAAAAGCCATCGGCTTGAAGACGACTTTGATATCCTGGTTGTCGGCCATAACTTTGTTCAGTTCGGGGAACAGTCTGTGGCAGAAACCGCAGGCATAATCATAGAACTCAACCAGTACGATTTCGGCGTCTTCTTTGCCTACAAACGGAGAGTTCGGATCGTTGTTAATATCTTCAATATTGTCTTTGATCAGCTGCTGAGCTGCGGCCAAAGCTTCTGCCTGCATTTTTTCCTGATATTTCTGCATGGCGTTGAAGATAATTTCCGGTTTTTCGTTCAAAACCGCTTCAACGGTTGCGGCATCGCCTTCGGCATCGGCCGTTTTCTGGCAGGGGAAATAAACTTTTACCAGAGCTGCAACCGAGCAGAGCAAAGCCAAAATCGAAATAAAAAGAGTCTTTTTCATAATTTATTTTCCTCTAAAAATTGTTATATAACAAATCAGCTATAATTTAACCAATAACATTTATATTTACAAGAACAAAAAAATTTTTTATCTCAAAAAAAATCCAGTCTTTATTAACTTTTGCTCCGTATAATAAAAAAAGCAACCATTATCAACAAGGACTGCCAGATGCTGCATATAAAGTTTCCCGTCGTTTCCCGGACTCATAATCTGGAAAACAAAATAGACGCCTTTCACGACAAAATGATTGAGGCCGCGGCCGTTTTCCACCGTTCGATCAAAGTGTTCTTAAACGAAAACAGCCGGGACGAATACAAGTCCATCAACAAAAAAATAAAAACCATCGAACACGAGGAAGACAAGCTCCGCCGCGACATCGAAAACGATCTCTATTCGCAAAACCTGCTGCCCAACCTGCAGGCGGATATTTTGCAGCTGATTGAGGGGCTGGACAAGATCAACAACCAGATCGACGACGTTATCTACAAATTTTATATTGAACAGCCGCAAATACCGGCTGCATTCCATCATAAGCTGATCGAACTGTGCGACCAGGTCGCCGATTGCGTCGAAAATATGGCCATCGCCTCCCGTTCGTTTTTCAAAGACTTAAGCATAGTCCGCGACTATATTCATAAAGTTTATATTATGGAGCAGGAGTCCGATTCCAGCTACAACGACCTCAAAAAAGCCATTTTCAAGTCGGACATGAGTCTGGCCAACAAACTGCAGCTTGATCTTCTGATTACGGAAGTTGCAGATATTGCCGATATTGCCGAAGACTGCGCCGACGAACTGCTGATCTTTACCTTAAAAAGGGACATCTGATGTTTAGTTTCTGGATTTTTCTAAGCAGCGGGCTTTTTCTCGGCTGGTCATTAGGCGCCAACGACGCCTCCAACATCTTCGGCACCGCCGTCGGCACCAAAATGGTTAAATTTCGCACCGCGGCGCTGATCTCTGCCGTTTTTGTCATCATCGGTGCGGTTTCTGCCGGTGAAGGCGCCGCCCAAACCCTCAATGATCTCGGCAGTGTCAACGCACCGGCCGGTGCTTTTATGGTCGGCTTGGCGGCCGCTCTTTCCATTTACTGGATGACCTTAAGCAAAATATCGGTTTCCACTTCGCAGGCCATCGTCGGCGCCATTGTCGGCTGGAACCTGTACAGCGGCAAACCGACTGACATCAGCCTTTTCTCAACCATTGCCGGCACCTGGATTTTCTGCCCCATTTTATCCGCCATCCTCGCCGTCATCATCTATCAGCTTGCCCGTTTTATCATAACCAGAGCCAAAATTTCTCTTCTCAAGCAGGATTTTTACACCCGTGTCGGCCTGATTTTAGCCGGCGCTTTCGGCGCCTATGCCTTGGGCGCCAACAACATCGCCAACGTGATGGGCGTGTTTATCCCCTCCAACCCGTTGCAGCCGCTGACATTTCCGGGCGGTTTTCGTCTGACTTCCGAACAGGTACTGTTTTTGCTCGGAGCACTCGCTATTGCCGTCGGTATCGTAACATATTCCGGCAACGTCATGCAGACGGTCGGCCGCAACATCTGTCTGATGAGCCCGCTTGCCGCCTGGGTTGTCGTCGTCGCACAATCGCTGGTCTTGTTTCTGTTTGCCTCCAAAGGCCTTCATCTGTTTCTTGAAGAGCACGGGCTGCCCGGCATTCCGCTGGTTCCGGTATCTAGTTCGCAGGCCGTTATCGGCGCGGTTATCGGCATCGGGCTTCTAAAAGGCGGACACGGCATTAACTGGAACCTCATCCGGCGGATATTTATCGGCTGGGTTGCCACCCCGGTCATCGCCGCCGCCGTTTGTTTTATTTCCCTCTTTTTCCTGGAAAACGTCTTCAACCAGACGGTTTATCACTGATTTATTCCCGGTGATAGGGATGATGGTTGATAATTGTCTGAATACGGTAAATCTGCTCTGCCAACACTGCCCGCATCAGCATATGCGGCAAGGTCAAACGGCCGAACGAAAGCAACAGGTCGGCCTTGTCCCGGGTAGAGGGCAGATGGCCGTCGGCGCCGCCGATTAAAAAGCAGATTTCCGAACAGCCCGACAGCATCCAATTTTCCACGACTT
>CALXPZ010000079.1 GCA_944390375.1 uncultured Alphaproteobacteria bacterium
TTGTCTAAAGTCTTACAACCGGCACCGGAGTATAAACATCCTGCCGATAATAATATTGAATTGTTCAATAGTTGTAGACAATAATTGTTTTCAAAACTTTGCCGTTTTTCGTCCGGCAGACTAAGGACCCGTGTCCCTTTTTATTTTTCTTTTTCCCCTTATGTCATGCCCGATTTGATCGGGTGTTGTCCTTCCCTCATGTCATGCCCGACCTGATCGGGCGTCCAGTCAAAGATAAGGCCTATTTGCCTACTGGATTCTCGGGTCAAGCCCGAGAATGACAATGAAAAAATGTGCCCGAGAATGACAGGGAGGTGTGTTTCTCGTCCAAGCCTGAAAAAATAATAACAACATCCTTAAAACGCCTCCTCCGGGAGCTGCCGGGAGGAATGAACCTCCCGGCTTTCCGAAAGAGAGGGCCCCGCCCTAAAGGGGATTTATTGTCCGGAATGCCCCGGGCAACGGGCGGGGGTGTTGTTATGGTCAGAAACTATAGCCCAGACCATATTTTTCCGGATAACCACAGCCGCTCATCCGCCAACCATAACTATTGGTGCCCTGGGTTGTCCAGTTATCACTCCCGGAGCTTCCCTTGTAATAATTGTTTTTAACGGTATTAGCATCGCACTTCTTTTGATACTTGCTTCCGTAAGACGGGAAACAAGTGTTGCCGCCGTTGGTTCCCCGGTAGAGGAAGTAGCGAGAAAATCCGCTATCTCGATGCGTAGAATATGCATTTTCCCTGTTTGTATAGCATTTTGACGATGTCCCGTCGCAAGCTATAAACTTGGATGTACTGTCATTGGGAATACAGATAACCTCATCATCTCCCTCTAAGTAAAAAGGCCAAATCGTTTTGAAAGTACAGCCCGGACAGATATACAGTTTTGAATATACGCCTGTCAGCGATGTCCAGTAGCCCGTTACCGTAAGGGTGGATTTGTTCCCCAGGAAAATTCCCGAGGTGTTTCTCATATTATCGTTAATCGGACTCCAAAGACCACCAAATGATCTTTTGGCATTATCAGGCCACCAACCTTCTACGCGCAATCCACGCATGGTTATTTTGGAATTGAGCAAACCAACATGCCAACGGCTCCAGACCAACCCCATGGTACCGCTCGAATTTCTAAACAACATGGTTGCAGAATCGACTCCGTCCCAATCTACGGAATCGCTGCCAGAGATCTTTGCGTCTACAAAATAAGCTGTTGATTTACCAGTGAAATACATATGTGTCCACGTAAAAGCTGCTTGTTGCTCCCCGTCGTAACCATCATATCTCTTTGTATACACGCGGCTATTAAAATCGAATTTGATATTGCCGGTCATTGTCAGAGTAACTCCATCCCCCTCCACAATAACCAGATTGCGCTTGGCGGGATAATAAAAGCCTCGTGATTCACCAGCATTACCATTGGTAGTGTTCACTCTGCTGGGGATATTTTCGGAAATTCTAACGTTTTTCCAAGTCCTGCTCGATTTGATATAGAATCTTTCATTAACACTAGTATCCGACGGACAGTACAGTCGCTTACCATCATCATCACCACAATCCTGGTCAGTAAATTTAAATGCTATGTTAATATCGTTCAGATCCACATCCAACATCCGTGTAGAAGAATGCGTATTATCATTACTGATTCTGATGGTCGGATAATAATAAGAAGAACGTTTTTCCGCGCAACTGCTGTAACGGGTGCTGTCAATATCATACAGCGCATTGATGCCGTTAACCGATACATAGCTTTCTTTCGCCATATTTTCGTGCTCCCAACCAAACTCTCCACTTTCTGTCTTTACCTTCGGAACCGTAATATCACTAATCAGGTACAGATGTTTACCGCTGCTGTCGGAACGGACAAAACCGTAATTGCCTTTATCATCGACAATATTGTTGTTAACCGTCAGGTACCCTTGAGAGAAAGCGCCTCTGACCTGCTGTTCGCAGGTGAGTTTACACTGATAGTAGCCCAGATAATGCTCCTCATCCGAATAACCGTTCAGATAGCACGGAACAACTGTTCCCTGAATTCCGTCCTTGGTACAGGTTGTCGGTATTTCCTTGGAATAATTCGTCATTTCCGGATTTTTCGCCGCGCAGTAATTGGCCGCGCTCCAACGACATTTGTAATAACCATAGGCATATTCGCAAGCCTCATACGAATCTTCGCACTTGGTCGGATATGTCCCTTTGTCTTTTATTGTGCTGTTAGTATCATAGTAGCAGGTCTGATTGTAACAATCTTTGAAATAACCCTGATTTTCGCATTCCGCGCCTGCTTCTTTACAACTGCTGTATTTGGTTTCGCCATTTTCAACACAGGTTTGTGCACCTGTCGCACCGCCATAAGTACAGGTATGGAAGTTGCTCGGGCACTGGCAGCGGTAATATGTTTTGCCGTCGCTGTCCTTACAGCTCTTAAGGATAATAGCGTTGGTCGGGCAGCCTACATTTGCCTCATACGGGTAATAGTTGGTGTCGCAGGTACATTTGTCATAACGTACTTCATCACTTGTGCTCATAATACAAATGCCGCCCCCAGGTTGGCAATTTTCCGAGGTCTGGGCGCTCCACTCGTCAGGGGTTTTGTAATCTTTGTTACATCGGCATTTATACAAATTGCCGCACTTGTCAACCTTACCGGCTTCGTTTTTCACCGTTTCAAGAGGATAAACACAGGTTTGATAGGCATATTCCGCACCGCAACATTTGACATATCTGGCATCATAAGGGCACACGCCGCCGACATTGGCGCATTTGCCCTGCTCTTCGGTATCCCAAACATACCCTTCATGTTTACACAGTTCGTTGTCTTTGTTCGGATCTTCATATTCACCGAATTCCGAACCGCCGGCGCAGTTCGGATCACCGACAAAACATACTTTAGCCGTTGCCGGCAGCGCCGCCATTGTGCAACAACACACGGCGAGCAAACATAACCATACGGTTTTGTACAATATTCTCATAGCCTTTCCCCCTCGTATCCTCTCAAATTGACCCAGGTGATGTAAAATATTGTACGTTTTATTGTTGCGCTTTTTTTCTTCGCTAACCCTTGATTTTTGGTCTTGATTTCTGATGAATTTTAACGTACGTTTTTTTGCGACAGTTCAAAAAAATAAAAATCCCGTTGATTTCCAACGGGATTTTGAGGTTTTTAAAAGCTGTCTTTTATTTTTTTACCGGCCGACGCTGCCAAACGTATCTTTTGCATACATGGCATACAGCCGCCAGTAATTATCCAGACTTTGCTTGACCATATAGTTTACGGTACCTTTCGGATATTCTCCTTTGGCGTTGGGTTTTCCGGCTTTGATACCGGTCAGGATTTCTATGCCGTCGTCAACCGTATCAATGGCATAAATATGGAAATTTCCTTCCCGGACGGCCGTAATGACATCTTCCCTTAACATCAGGTTGACCACATTGGTACGGGGAATGATCACGCCCTGATCGCCGGTTAAGCCGCGGTGTTTGCAGACATCAAAAAAGCCCTCTATCTTTTCGTTGACCCCGCCGATCGGCTGGATATCCCCAAACTGGTTGATTGAACCGGTTACCGCAATATTCTGTTTTATCGGCAAATTAGCAATGGCCGACAACAGGCAGTAGTATTCCGTCGATGAGGCGCTGTCGCCGTCAACACCGCCGTAAGACTGCTCAAAAACGATTGAGGCCGAAAGCGACAACGGTGAAGTTTTGGCAAAGCGGTTGGCCAAAAGCGACTGCAAAATCAGCACGCCTTTGGTATGAATCGGCCCGCTCATGTTGGTTTCGCGTTCGATGTTGACAAATTCGCCGTTGCCGATACGCGCCTGCACGGTAATCCGCGCCGGTTTGCCAAAGGAAAAACGGGAGAAGTTGTAAACAACCAACCCGTTAATCTGGCCGATTTTTTCTCCTTCGACATCTATCATGATGGTGCCGTCGTCAATTTGCTCCATCATCGCCTGTTTTATCCGATCACTGCGATATGTCTGGGCGGCAATCGCCTGATCTATGTGCTTTTTGCCGATTTGCTTGGAGTTTGATTCCCGCGCCCAATAATCGGCCTCGCGCAGAAGGTCGCCGATGGAGGCAATATGCGCCGTCAGTTTTTTGGAATCTTCAGCCAGCCGCGACGAGTGCTCTATGATACGGGCTACCGCCTGCTTGTTTAAGGTGCGCAGTTTCTTTTTGTTGGAAAGCGAACCGATCAGCTTGGCATATTCTATTTCGTTTTCTTTCGTCCGATCCATTAAGGTGCCGAAATCCGCCTCCACTTTGAAATAGTCGGAAAAGTCCGGATCGCGTTCGGAAAGAAGATCGTACAGCTCTTCGTCGCCGGTCAATATGATTTTGACATCCAGGGGAATCGGCTCCGGATCGAGCGAAATGGTGGTAAAAGTAGTTTCTTCGCCCGGGGACTCGATTTTTATCAATTTTGAAGCCAGCGCCCGTTTCAGCGAATCCCAGGCATAGGGCTGCAAAAGAAGTTTGCGGGCGTCTATCAGCAAAAAGCCGCCGTTGGCCCGATGCAATGCACCGGCCTTAATCAACGTAAAGTCCGTTAACAGGGCGCCGTATTGCTGAATGCGCTCAACCCGGCCGACCAGATTGCCCTGGGTCGGGTGGTCGAGATGAACAATCGGCGCACCGGAACCCGGCTCGTTTTTGACCACAACGTTGACTTTGAACTTGGCAAATTTGTCTTCTTCCTGCTTGTTCATCCGCGTGAGCAGGGTTGTCAGGGCATCGGTTTCTTCCGTCGCCGTGTTTTCTTCGGGCAGGAATGTGTCTATGTTGTTGACAATGTGGTTTTGAATATTTTTCAAAAACTCTATCGCTTCCCGGTGGCCTTTGTATTTTTGACGCAGGTTGTCAATCGGGTTCTTAACCGCGATTTTGATGAATTTTTCCCGCAGCAGGGCACTTTCGCGACGTTGGCGATCTTCCCATTCCGGCAGGTCTTTGGCCGCTTTTTCTATCTCTTCCTGCATCTGGTTCAGGTCGTCCATCAACTGCTGCTTTTCGTTTTCGGGCAGCTCTTCGAAAGCCTCGGGACTCAGAACCTCCCCGTTTTTAACCGGGGCAACCACCAGGCCGACCTGCATATGCAGCAGGGAAACGCTTTTCCCTTTGGCCTTTTTTTGCAAAATGCGCAGGTATTCTTCTTTTTTTTGCTTGTATTTTTCGCGGATAATGCTTAAGCCGGCCTTATATTCGTCGCTGTCAAGAACGGCCGGAATGGCAACGCTGAAATCTTCTATCAGGCTGTCGATGTCTTTGGCAAATTCACAGGCGGTGCCGGCCGGAAAACTGATGCTCTTCGGCTTGTAAGGTTCGTCAAAATTATAAACATAAACCCAGTCGCGGGGAGTGGGGCGATCTTTGGCCGCTTCTTCCAAAATACGCTTGACCAAACTGGCCTTGCCGGTCCCTTCCGGCCCCAAACAAAAAAGATTGTATCCCTTCGATTTGATGTTAATGCCAAGCTTAACCGCACTGATAGCGCGATCCTGACCCAGGGCAGATACCCTTTCCTCCAGTTCCGCGGTGCTGGCAAAATCAAATTTTTGGGGATCGCATACCGTGTAAAGCTGGCGATCTTTCAGTTTAGATATACTCATTTAATTATCCCGTATGACATAAATATGGTTAACGTTTGGGCAAAGTATATAACCATAAACACTAACAGAGGGTAAATTTTTTTTAGAAACCAACGCTTAAATTTTGAGCTTAAATAAAAGCGGAGCAAAATTGTTTTCTTTGCGGTCAAGTTTCCGGCAGCCGTCAACCTGCAAGTTGCGGTAACCAACGACATAATCCGTCGGCGGCAGGATGATGTTGGTCAGCAGAGAAAACAGACTGTTTTTGACTTCAAGGCCGTTATCGCTCAAAAAACGGCTGAATGCCGGACTCCAGGCCGTCATACCGAAGTTGCCGAAAATAATCACCGGGTCGTCTTCGGCGGCAACAAAAGCATTGATGTATTCCAGCGCTTTTTCTTTTTCCGAGCGATCGAATGCCGATAAATCAAGGCTTAAGAAAACGTAATCTTTGTTTTCTATCCGCAAGCGGATAAATGCCGCCTTGTTTGAGCCGCCCAGATCAATCCGCCCGGCTGTTTGCGGCCGAACAGCAGATACCATAAAACTATCGTTTTTATTGTCAGACGCAAGGTAATAGCCCGGCGGTGTCAATACGGGAAGAACGGTATCGCTTTTCGGCGGATTGATGACCGCCAGCAAATCCGCTTTTTTTTCGGACGTCGATTTCAGTGTTTCAAAAAGAGACTGCGGTTCCCTCTGGTAGAGCAGACGAAACGCCCTGCCTTCCCCGCCGGAGCCGGAAAGAAAAACCGACGCCGATGACGATACGACAAAGAAATTGAGCAAAAACAACAAACCGCCCAAAAAGGCATAAAGGAAAAAGCGGTTTGACAGCGCATAAACCATTATCAGCAGCGACAGCAGGTAAAACTGAAAACGCCATTGGTTCAAAAACTGGCAAAAGGTGTTGCCGGCAAAAGCCACGATTGAAAAAACAGCAAGCAAAAACAACAGGCTCTTTAAAGCAAAGTCCGTTCTTATATGTTTTTTTCTCTGCGCAAGATACCCCATTTTTCCTACTTTTCTTTTTTGTTGTTTTTAAAGCTTGTTTGCATATAATGGCTCTATAAACAGAGAGTTTATACCGAAAATAATCTTTTGTAAATGGTGCCCTTTAAACAATGATGGATAAGATTTTTGACTTTCCGGAATTTTTTCGCTCCGTCGCCGACCGGCTGGGAATCTGGCATTCCGAAATCAATACCTATCTCGCCGGCCTGAGCAACGCCAAAATGGCGGCCGTTATTTTGTTTTTGACAACCATCGTGCTGGCGTTGTGCCTTGTCCTTGTCTGGTATGTCAAATCAATTATCGCTTCCGTCCAGCGCGACCGTATGCTGGAAAGAGAATACCGGGCAAAAATAGACAACCGGCTGGATAAAAAACTGGCGGAAGATATCGAAAACGACGATACGCGGCCGGTTGAAAAAATGGAAACGGAATCTTCGGGAAACCGTCGGCAAAAACCCGAGAAAAACGCTTTGCCGCTGGACTTTGACTGGAAAAAAAATGCGTCGGAAAAAAATACAAATACCAAAATACCGGCGCCGGAGGCCTTTCAATATCAGTTTAAACCGCAAAAACTCATAACGCTGACCTGTCTGATTATGGATTTGCTCGAAAGAAGCGTCGACGAGCCCAAAATTGCTCAGACCATCATGTATAAAAACCAACATCTGAACAGCGAGGACGATATCATACAGACCGTTACGGCCATCAAATTTTTTATTTACCTCTGTGTAAACGGGCGTTTTCAAAAACTCAATCCGCACAGACCCCTGCCGCAGGAAGACGCAGCCCTCTTTCATCTGGCCAACGGCGATTGTTCGCTGGCTCTGGTGCTGACGGAAGAACTGCTGGATAAAAAAATTGCCGCACTGAAAACAATGCCAGAAGGCAAAGAACAGAACAAAGCCTGGTGTGAGGCCTCAAACTGCGCCACCATTTTCGGCTCGCTGGCCGCTCTCGCCAACAACCGGTTGGCCGCATCAGCATTTGAACTGGCGATTGAGATGAACCCCCGCAACGTTACCGCCTGGGGACGGCTCGGTGATATGTATCTGCGTGAAGATATGCAGGAAAAAGCTATTTGGGCTTACAGCAACGTCTTAAACATCGCCGATGAAGGTATTTATACCCAACAGATTGCAAATGCCAACAAAATGGCCGCCTCTTATTACAGCGAAATCGGCAGCCGCGACATTGCGGCAACCATGCTGAAAAGCGCCAATGCCTTTTATGACGCCATCGGCATCAACCGCCCGCTGACCGAACAGGAAATCAAAATTGTCGATTTGATTGAAAGCCGGCAGTTTGAAAATATCGAAAAAATCATCGACAAGCTGTTTGTCAGCAAAAATTTTCGCCAGAGCGGATATGTTTAATCAGTATTCGCGATCCTGATAATGTTTTATCTGCGCCTCGAGCGCCTGCTGATATTCTTTTTCCGTCAGTTGGTTTCTGTTTGTTTTTTTCTGCGGCCGGCGGTTGTTGCGGCTGCGGCCGCTTTTTTCCATAATTATCTCTTTAGCCGAGCTGTCTTTGGCTTCTGCCTCCCGTTTTTCGGCCGGTTGCTCTTTGTTTTTTTCTTTTACTATTTCTTTGGCATCTTCTTTCGCTTCTTCTTGGACGGCAGCGGTTTTTTCCGCCTCTTCGGCCGCTTGCTGCCGTTCTTTAACAACGGTTGCCTGCTGTTCCGTTTTTTCCGCTGATTCAATATTTTTCTCTTCTGTCGGAGCGGAAGCCTGATTTATCTTGTCCCGGTTGACTTCGTCCGCATTTTTCTCGGGCATTGCGGGCTTTTCTTCACGGACGGAGGAAACCTCGGTTTCTCGCCGTTCAACCGCTGCTTTTTCGTCGGCTTTGACGGAAGAAAGTTCTTCTTTTACGATTTCTTCCTCACGGACGTTTTGCGGCGCGGCATTGATATCTTCTTTATCTTTCGGCATCGTCCGTTCCTTGTCGGCGCGGGCTTTTTCTTCCGCTTTCTGTTCGACCTCGTTCAGCTTGCGGGCAGCTTTTTTGGTTTCTTCATCACGGCTGCGGGCAATTTCTTTGGCGGCTGCACGGGCTTTGCCGTCTTCACGGCGCAAACCGGACGGTTTGGCCTGTTTGCCGACTGCTTTTTGCTTGACGGCATCGGCTACGACTTCATCAACGGAAACACGCCCGGCTTTCAGACGTTCTTCGTTCAAAAGCTTAGCATCGGCACGCCCCAGACCCGCCTGCATAATCACTTTTTCGGCACGCGCAATGGCCGCTTCTTTGCCGGCGTTTTCCTGCATTCTAACAGCATTGATGTTCTCGTTTTGCTGCAAAATTTTCTTTTCTTCTTCGCTTAAGGCGCGCATCAGGGAACTTTCCCGCATATCTTCAAAAACGGGCACCAGGATATAGTCGTCTTCTTCTTCGTCTTCGTCCATGGAATCGCGGATTTTGCGGCGGACTTTCTTAAAACCTTTCGGCGTTTCTTTCACCGCCTGCAGCCCCTTTTTGCCTTTCAGGTCGTTTTTTTTGCCGGCTTGATATAAGTTTGCCTCCCTGACATTGATTTTCAGGGTCAGCCGTTCGTGTTTGTCAATGCCGCTTTTTTTCCATTCAATATTGGAATCCCCTTCTTTTTCGGCATCGTCTTTCGGATCTGAAAAAATATCGTCCATTGAAATCCCTTTGCAGAACTGTTTGCTTTAATCTAGGCTTTCTTTAAGATTTTGTCAAATGTTATAGGGACGAAGTTTTGTGCATCAGCACCATAATCGACTCATTGGAAAGCAGCAGAGAAAAGCATTTTACCTTTACGCCGTCGCTGCGGTTCAGGCAAAATGTTTCCGTGGTGCTGCTGAAGAGATGACCGATGATTTCTTTTTTCAGTTCTTCCCAGTCGCTGACACGGTTAAAAAAGTTTTTCTGGGTTTCAAGAATTTCAACAAACGAAGGTTCTTTTTGCAGCATAACCTCGTCCGAATCCCACAGGCTGACATAGGCCTGATTGTAAAATTGCAGGCGGCCGTTGGAGGCAAAAATCAAAACCGCTTCTTCGATATTATTCAAAATTTCCTGCTGGACGCTGACCAACGAGTTATATTCCCGCCGGTCGGCCAGACGGTCGGTTATGTCTTCAAAAGCAAAAATCAGCCCGCCTTTAAGGTGCGGCGCGCGGATACGGCGAAGACTGCGGCCGTCGGGCAAATGCAAAAGATCTTCTTTCGGCTCTATCACGGAAGCAAACATTTTATGCTCTTCGCTGCGAAAATGCGGATAATCGGGAACTTCCGGCAGAATCCGTTTTTCCCGCAGCATATCGAGAAACGCGCCATAGGTCGGATGTTCTTCAAGCCAGCTTTCTTCCAACCGCCAAAGACGAACAAAGGCCTGGTTGTAAAACGTCAGCCGAAAATCCGCTTCAAAAACGGCAATCGCCGTACCGAGGGAGGCCAGAATTTCCAAATGGGCATTTTGATTCTGTTTCAGATTGCGGCGCAGGTTGTCAAGACGGCTGATGTCGGTCATGGCGCCGACGGTCGCAATCTTGTCCAGGCTCTGATCGGCGTAAAAAGGCGTTTCCGTTACCTCAAAGCAGCAGCGTTCGCCACCGCGGTTCAGGTAAATGCTTTTTTGCTTTTGTTTATTGCTGTCCCGCGCCTGGGCAGCCAGCTCGCGGATATCGTCGGCGGCCAGCTCGCCGGATGAACCGGCGGCAGCATATTCCGCATATTTTTTGTTGAAAATTTTAATATCAAGCGCCGGCGTATGCATCCAGACGGGGTAAGGCAGGTTGTCAATCAGATCTTTCAGATCCCGTTCTTTCTTTTCGGCCTCCTGCTTTTCGCGCTGCATTTCGTCAATCCGCCCGGAAATGTAGCTGATATCCCGAAACCAGATGATGTCGCTGTAAATACTGCCGTCCGCCCCATTGATACGAACACCGTTCAAAACCATTTTTTTGCCGTTTTTCAAGCTGAAAACATCTTCAAAAGAAACTCCTTCTTCTTTCAGCAAAGTTACATATTTCACGATTTTGTCGGCATCGTCTTTATAAAAATTTTTAAGCACTTCGGAAAACGGTGTTTCTATCCCGCCCGGCAGATTGAGCTGAACAGCCAGCCGGCGGGAGCAGCGTTCGCTGGTTTCCGCCTCGTCATTGACTTTGTCATCGGGATAGATAAAGGCAAAATAACCGTCCCGGCCGGCATAAAGCGTTTCCGCATAGCGCTCGCGATCGCGGCGGGTGAAGTAGTTTTTGCGTTTTAATTTCAGTAGCCGAATATAGTTTGAAACCGACCAATAGACCAAAACGGCAAAGACGGCCAGAACCGTGTACCACAATTCCGGCGCGGCAAAAAACATATCCGAAAGCAGGCTGATGTTCATTTTTTTTGCTTTTACCACTAAAATTCGTTGTCTGTCGGTTAATTTTATAATATAAAAGCTTTGACAAGTAAAATTTTAAAACCAAACGGTAAACAAAAAAGATGTTGAATTTAGCCTTTGACACCACCGCCGGCAGTTGTTCGGTCATTTTGACGAACGACGGGAAAACGGTTGAAAAAATCGTGCAGAAAATGGATTTCGGACAAGCGGAAGCTCTGTTCCCGGCGATTGAAAAAATTCTGAACGGCAACCGGCTTAAACCGGCCGACCTTGACCTGATCACGGTTTGTACCGGTCCGGGATCTTTTACCGGTGTCCGCTCTTCACTTTCGGCCGCGAGGACGCTCGGGCTGGCGCTGCCTGCCACCGGGTTGACGGGGGTTTCCGCCTTTGAGGCTTACGTTTGTGATTTGGAACCGGAAGAGTTGGCTTTTTACAACGCCGTTATCATAGAAACTAAACGGGAAGATTTTTATTTCCAATGCTTTGACGCTAAAAAAAATAAAATCGGCGAACCGGAGGCGCTCGGATACGAGGAAATCATCGACCGGCTGCGACATAAAAAAGTTACTCTGACCGGCGACGGGGTCGAACGTTTCCTCTGCCGGCCGTCGGGACTGAGCCTGCACGTCATCCGGATGGAAGACTGCCTGCCGATTGAGGCGCTGGCCGCCTGCGGAAACGAAAAATTCCGCTTAAAAAAACTAGATTATCCCAAGCCGCTTTATCTGCGGGCGCCCGACGTCTGCGTCAAAGCTTAAAAGCACCCGTACCTTAAAACCGGAAAGCATCCGGTATATGGCGGATATTAAAGGGAAGACTGACCAAAACCACATCAAAACGAATATCAAAACCGGCATATGACGGATGCCGGCTGATGAAGTTTTCGGCCGCACGCCAAATTCTTTTCTGTTGTTCCGGAAAAACGGAATATGCCGCTTTTTCAATACTTGAACGCTGTTTCACTTCAACAAAAACAAGAACATTTTGCCGGCGGGCGATAAAATCTATTTCGCCGGCGCCGGTTCTTTTTCCGGTTATGTAATTGGCGGCGACAATCCGGTATCCCTTCAGCCGAAACAAAAACCGCGCCAAAAATTCCGCCCAATGTCCCTTAGCGTCCGCTTTCATTTTTTATTTCCACCGCTTTGCGGTAAACTTCGTTTTTGTTCAGGCCGTATTTTCTGACCGTTTCGGCAACTGCGGATTTGAGGGGCATTGTTTTCATCAGTTCTTTCAGAACAGTGTTCAGATCAATATTTTCCCCGTTTTCCGCGGACGGCGGAGCAACCATCAGGACAATCTCCCCTTTCGGCGGATTTTGCTCAAAGCGGGCGATCAGTTCTTCTGCCGTGCCGTTTGCGCATTCCTCATAGATTTTGGTGATTTCGCGGGCAATCGCCATTTCCCGCCCGGGGAAAGCTTTAGCCGCCGCGGCAAGAGTTTTTAACAGTCGCGGCGCCGTTTCGTAAAAAACCAGCGTGGTATTAACCGGAGCCAGTTCGGCAAACAAATCGGCACGGGCTTTTTCTTTGTTGGGTATGAAACCGGCAAACATAAAACGGTTGGTCGGCAGTCCGGAAAGCTGCAAAGCGCAGATAATCGCACAGCAGCCGGGTAAAACGCTGACCGGAATATTTTCTTCCCGGCATTTGCGAACCAGCTTGTAACCGGGGTCGGAAATAAGCGGCGAACCGGCATCGCTGACCAGAACCACGGCGGCATCCCGGCGGCAGATGAGATCGATTATTTTGCCCGCTTTTTCTTCCTCGCTGTGATCTTCGTAAGTTATAAAAGTCTTGTCCAGCCCGATCCCGAGCAGAGAAAGCAGTTTTTTGGTAACGCGGGTGTCTTCGCAAGCGATATATTCCGCCTCGCGCAGAAGATCTGCCGCACGGCCGGAAATGTCCCCCAGATTGCCGATCGGCGTTGCCACGATGTACAGGCCTTTTTTCATCATTTATTGTTTTTCCGCCCCTTTACAACAAGTTTTTTTTCATTTAAATTGAGCAACATAATTGTTTTCGATTTTGGGATAAAATGCAAGTGTTTAAAAAGTTTTGTATGCTGACTTTGGCCGGACTGCTCATCGGCTGCCGGTCTTCCATGATTACGACCGACGGCGGACTGCACGACGGCGTGTCCGACATTAACGAAGCCGCTTTTGAAACGCCCGCCAGTTTCAGGGTCGGTGTTCTGTTGCCTTTGAGCGGCGATGCCGCACCTTACGGACAGGGGCTGAAAAACGCGGCACTGATGGCACTTGAGGATATGAACAATTCTGATCTGATCCTTCAATTTTACGACACTCAGAGCACTGCCGACGGCGCCGAAGCGGCAGCCCGGACGGCGCTTGAGCAAAAAGCGCAGATGATTATCGGCCCGCTGACGGGAAGCTCGGTCAAGGCTATTTCCGGTCTGACTAAATCTGCCGGCGTCCCGGTCGTTGCTTTCTCCAGCAATGCCGACGTGTTGCAAAATCAGGTTTATACACTCGGTCTGCTGGTAGAAGAACAGGTGCGCCGGATTATCACTTTTGCAGCCGCCCACGGAAGGAAAAACTTTGCCCTTCTGGTACCGGATAACAACACGGGCTTGGCGGTTGCGCGAGCAGCTGTCAGAACAACCACCGGCAGCAGCGCCAAAATTGTCCGGATCGCTTTTTATCCGCCCAATTCGACCGATTTTTCGGAAATCATACGCCAGTTGAGCGACTATGACAGCCGGGCTGAAAACGTCAACAGGGAAAGAAACAGGCTTAAACCCCTGGCCGCCCGGGGCGACGAAGAAGCGCAAAAAGCCCTGCGGCGGCTTAGTCTGAGCGATACGGACAAAGGGGTTGATTTTGACGCGGTTCTGATCCCCGAATCCGGCGCCAGACTGAAATCCGCGGTTGCCATGTTCGGCTATTATGACGTTTTTGCACCGGAAGTTAAATTTTTGGGGACTTCCGTCTGGGAAAATACCCGGCTGAACAAAGAATCGACCCTGACCGGAAGCTGGTATCCGGCCATGTCGCGCACACATAACGCTTACTTCAACAAAAAATATTATTCGCTTTTCGGCGAATATCCGCAAAGCCTGTACGCTTTTGCTTATGACGCGGTCGCCCTATCCTCGGCACTGGCCAGAAACAAACCGGCCGATATTGACGCGGCAATTACGACCGAAGACGGTTTTTACGGCATAAGCGGTATGTTTCGGATTTTGCCGGACGGCAAGAACGAACACAGTCTGGATATTGTCGAAGTGGCGGCAAGAGGCGATGTGGTTATTGATATCGCGCCCGGCAAATTCAGCGCGGCTCTGCCGGAAACATCGGGAAGAAAGGCTGCCGAAGCATATGATTTCAATCCGCCGCTGATTTTCGGCAAAGAGCAAAGCGAAGCAGAAGAACTGATTTTCGGCCGCACGCTTGAACCGGCCGTGCCGGTTCCCGCCGCAGACGTTGAAAACAGCGAATATTCTTATTTTTAATCGTGTTAATGAGATATTTTTTGCTTGCAAGTTAAGCGGAAATTGACGATATTATCTGATGTATCACGGAGGACGCCGGATCAGGCATTCGCCAACCCGGTCAGGTTCGGAAGAAAGCAGCCGTAACGAAAGCGCCCGAGGTCGGCCGTTCTCCGCCTTTTTTGAGTTTTTTAAACGATTTGACGATGGCTGAAGAAGAAAAACAGGAACAATATGTGGTTCTCGCCCGCAAGTACCGCCCGCAGAATTTTGAAGACCTGCTCGGGCAGGATGCGCTGGTGCAGACCCTGACCAATGCCATCAACAACAACCGCCTGCATCATGCTTATATTTTGACCGGGATCCGCGGGGTCGGCAAAACGACGACGGCCCGGTTGATTGCTAAAGCTCTTAACTGCACCGGACCGGACGGTAACGGCGGACCGACCACCCATCCCTGCGGTATTTGCGAAAACTGCAAATCAATCGCCGCGGGACGGAATATCGACGTATTGGAACTGGACGCGGCCTCGCGCACGGGGGTTGACGACATCCGCGATATTTTGGACGGCGTACGTTATAAGCCGACCAACTGCCGTTACAAAATCTACATCATTGACGAAGTGCATATGCTTTCCAAAAACGCTTTCAACGCTTTGCTGAAAACTTTGGAAGAACCGCCGGCGCATGTTAAATTTATTTTTGCCACGACCGAAATCAGAAAAGTGCCGGTAACCGTTTTGTCCCGCTGTCAGCGGTTTGATCTGCAGCGACTGTCGATTGAAGACCTGCTGAAACTGTTTAATAAAATCGCTGCGGCCGAAAACCTCAAAGCCGACGAAGAGGCTCTGCACATGATTGCGGCAGCGGCCGACGGTTCCGCCCGCGACGGATTGTCCCTTTTGGATCAAGCTATTTCTCTCGGCGGCGGAAAAGTGCGGATAGACATTGTCAAGGAAATGCTCGGCATGGCCGATCGCGGACAAACTTTTGAGCTGTTTAAGTTGATGGTCGGCGGCGATATGCCCGCGCTGCTTGCAAAATTGCAGGAAATGTACAGAAACGGCGCCAACCCGACGGTCGTCATCAATGATTTGATCAATCTGACTCACGCCCTGACCAAGGTTTTGCTGGTTCCCGCTTTTATCAACGACTCTTCCCTGGCGGAAAGTGAGCGTGATTTCTTAAAAGAAATGTCCGGACGGCTCAATATTGCAGTGCTTTCAAAAATCTGGCAGATGCTGATTAAGGGCTTAAACGAGATGCAGACGGCGCCGGTGCCGATTGACGCCCTGGAAATGATTTTAATCAGGATAGCTTATTCCGCCAACCTGCCCTCTCCCGCCGAACTGCTGGAAAGTATAAAAAAAAAATCTGAGCTAGGCGGTAACCGCTCCATAGCCGCTTCTCCGGCGCAGGTCGTTCCAGCGGCAACATCAACGGCAGAATTACAAGCTCCTGTTTTTCAAAAAGAAAATCATACGGCCGGCATCAAGAATCCGACTGCGGCGGCAACTTTCAATATGCCTTTTGCGGATATCGGCGGTTTGGTCAAATTTCTTGAAGACAACAAGCAGGCACGGCTGGCATATACTTTGCGCCACGATACCGAGATTTTGGAGTTTGTTCCCGGGCGGATGAAGTTTAAGACCGCCGACCGGGTCGGAAATGATACTCTGGCGGCGCTGAACAAAATTTTGGAAGGTGCCACCGGCGGTAAATGGGTGTTTGACATCGTGCCCGGAGAACCCGGCAGAACCATTGCCGACATTGAAAAAGAACAAAAGGAAAAAGACAAGAAAGACATTGCCGAAACACCTTTGGTTAAAGCTATTCTCGATGAATTCCGCGGTGCCAAAATAGAAACTCTGACGCGGAAAGTTTCTCCCGTAAACAACGATGAAGACAATGATGAAAGCGAAGATATTTTCAACAATAACAGTGATGACTATTTTAACAGCGAGGATTAAGAAAAAATGATGAATATGCAGGGAATTATGAAACAAGCCCAAATGATGCAGAAAAAAATGGAAGAGGCACAGAAAAAGCTGGCAGAAACCGAAGTTACCGGTACAAGCGGCGGCGGAATGGTCAAAGTAACTTTAAACGGAAAATTTGAAGCCAAAAAAGTGGAAATCGACAAGAGCCTTGTCAACGCGGAAGAAAAAGATATCCTCGAAGACCTGATTGTGGCCGCTTTTAATGATGCCCAGGGCAAAGTGGACAATATGATGAGCGACGGTATGAAAGATATTACCGGCGGGCTTAATCTCGGCGGACTGAAGTTCCCGTTTTAGGCAGGAGATACGACTTTGTCCGGTCAGGAAATTGAAAAACTGATAAAACTGACGGCCAAACTGCCGGCGCTCGGTTCGCGCTCGGCACGGCGAATCGTGCTGCACCTTTTGAAGAAAAAGGAAACCGTCCTCCTGCCTCTGATCGAATCTTTGCAGGAGGTGGCAGCCAATATCAAAACTTGTGAAGTTTGCGGCAATTATGACACGATTTCACCCTGCTCTCTTTGCAGCTCCGAAAAACGCGACCGCTCGACAATCTGCGTTGTTCAGGATGTGGCCGATTTATGGGCGATGGAGCGGGTCGGGTTTTACCGGGGTCTGTATCATGTGCTGGGCGGTGTTTTGTCGGCTCTTGACGGCATTTCTCCCGAAGATCTGAACATAGAAAAACTGCTCCTCCGACTGGAAAAAGGAGAAACAAAAGAAGTGATCCTTGCGTTGCCGGCAACCGTTGACGGACAGATTACTTCCCACTATCTGGTCAGCCGGCTGAAAGACAGCAATATTAAAATCACCACTCTGGCGCAGGGGATTCCGGTCGGCGCCGAACTGGATTACATGGACGAAGGCACCATCCAACTGGCCATCAATTCACGTAAGGAAATGTAAAAAGGAAACAAAGCTATGAAACGGCAAATGACTACTTTCTTTTTTCTGCTTATTTCTGTATTTCCTTTTTCTGCCGAAGCAATCTCCAGTGTTTCGTTTCAGGCGATGTATGCGGCGGCCTCCCGCGGTGATGTCGAGGGGTTGCGCAGCGCCATGCACCGGGGATTAAAAATTGATTCCGTCAACCAAAAAGGCGACACCGGGGTTTGCGTTGCAATCAAGCGCGGAGATTATAAGGCATATAATGCTTTTATCCAGGCCGGCGCCCGGGACAATCCGCCCTGCCTTGCTCGGATTAAACGTTCAAAATACGAAAGGTTTATCGCTTCCGACAAAATAGTCCGCTTTCCGCGTAATCAATATACACCGCCGGCGGGAAGACAAGCGCCGGACAACTATTATTATCCCGATCAGTATATTGCCGCCCGACAAGTAAACATTATCCAGCGGGAACTTGATTACACCGCCCGGACGGGCAATGCCTATAATCTGCTTTATATGCCGGTTTCCCTTTTGTTTTCCTTTTTTCCTTAAAATAAAGAAAAAAATATTCCCGGCATTTTCGGATAAAACAAAACACCGGTTTGACTGCCGGTGTTTTTTTGGGGCCTGAAAAAAAGCAATTATTCGATTGTTTCAATCAGACGATCAAGGCTTTTCTGCTCGGATTTGTCATAGCCCACCGTTTCGTCTTCTTTGACTTCGACCACGGTCTTTTTGGCAACTTTCGGCTGCGCCAGTTTTTCAAACAAATCGTCAATATCACTTTCCAGTTCCACCCCGGGAGCGACTTCTTTGTCGGGATTGATTTGATCGTGTACCTTATCGCGGGCAGAGCGGGGAATAAGTTTTTCAATCGGTTCGGCAAAAGAACCGGCTAACTGAAAATATTTTGACTGCTTAAAGGTTTCCGGCTGAGCCTCAGGCGGCATAATCCAGCCGATCAGTATGTTGAGCAGTATAATCAGCAAAAACGCTCTCAAAACGCCAAAAAACAGCCCTAAAGCACGATCCATTCCGCTCAGCTTGCTGCTGCGGACCTTGCCGATGATAAAAGAGCACAGATAAATCCAGATAATGAAAAAGACGATCAAGATACCAAAAGCGGAGGCAATAATGGCCATCAACTCGCTTTCGATATAATTTTCCGCCAGCGGCTGGACATAGGGCAGCAGGTAGATGATGGCAACAACCCCCAAAAACCAGCCGATTATCGACAAAACTTCCTTGATCAGCCCGCGATTGAGCGCAATCAGGGCAGAGATCAAGACAATGACCAAAATAATGATATCCAGACCGTTCATAACTTTTATCCTAATTAAACCAATTAATCAGCTTTTGCACGTTGCCGATTTCGTGAATATTGATGTCGACGTTGTTTTTCTTTTTGTCCTTGCTGTACTGCGACGGCATAATGGCGCTCTTAAAACCGAGCTTGTGCGCTTCTTTCAGCCGCAGGTTCGGTTGGCTGACGGCGCGGATTTCGCCCGACAGGCCGATTTCGCCGAAAACGACCATATCCGCCGGCAGCGGGTGGTTGGTCAAGGAAGACACAATCGCCATCGCAACCGCCAGATCGGCCGCCGGTTCGGAAATTTTCAGCCCGCCGGCGATGTTGAGATAGACGTCCTGAGAACCAAGATTGAGCCCTCCCCTTGCCTCCAAAACGGCCAGTACCATCGACAGACGACCGGAATCCCAGCCGACAACCGCCCGCTTGGGGCTGGAGTAGCCGCTCTGGCTGACCAGCGCCTGAATTTCTACCAGCACCGGCCGCGATCCTTCTATCCCGGCAAACACGCAGGAACCGGAAATATTGCCCTGACGCTCGGCCAAAAACAGGGCGGAAGGGTTTTCCACTTCGACCAGACCTTTGTCCTGCATTTCAAAAACACCGATTTCGTCGGTGGCGCCGTAACGGTTTTTGACCGCCCGCAAAATCCGGAAATGATGACCGCGTTCGCCCTCAAAATAGAGCACGGTGTCAACCATGTGTTCCAAAACCCGGGGGCCGGCAATCGCTCCCTGTTTGGTTACATGCCCGACCAAAAACAGCACAAAACCTTTCTTTTTAGCCAGTTTTATCAGCTCGTAGGCACAGGCGCGCACCTGGGCAACGCTGCCGGGGGTTGACTCCGCCTCTTCCAGATACATGGTCTGGATTGAATCAATGACGACAACCGCAGCATTTGTTTTTTCCAAAGTGGATATAATGTCTTTTATTTCGGTTGCCGAGGCCAGATTAACCGGAGCATTTTCAAGCCCCAGCCGGCGGGCGCGGATTTTGACCTGATCAGCCGCCTCTTCGCCGGAAATATAATAACATTCCGGCTGACCGGGCAGGCAGGCAATGCTTGCGCAAACCTGCAGCAGCAACGTGGACTTACCGATGCCGGGATCGCCGCCGACCAAAATGACCGAACCGGGAACCAGACCGCCGCCGCAAACCCGGTCAAGCTCCCGGATATTGGTGTGCAGGCGTGTCAAAGCTTCGGTCGAACTGCTTAAAGAAACAAAACTGAGCTGAGAACCTTTTTTTTTGGGATTGAAATTAGAAAACCCCCCGCCGCCGATTTTTTCCTCAATTATCGTGTTCCATTCCCCGCAGGAATCGCATTTTCCCTGCCATTTCAGATAAACGGCGCCGCAACTTTGGCAGACATACTCAATTCCGCTTTTTTTGGACATTCGTTATATCTCCACTTTGATAGGCCCTTTTGAGCTGCCGTTGACAAATTGCAGCACATAAGGATTGTCGGTTTTATCCATTTCGGCAACCGTTCCCTGCCAGATGATTTTTCCCTGATAGAGCATGGCGATCCGGTCGGCGATTTTGCGGGCGGAAGCCATATCGTGAGTGATGGTCAGCGCGCTGGCGCCGAGTTTTTTAACCGAATCTATAATCAGATCGTTAATAACGTCGGCCATAATCGGGTCAAGCCCGGTTGTCGGTTCGTCAAAAAAGATGATTTCCGGGCGGGTGGCAACCGCACGCGCCAGCCCTACCCTTTTTTGCATGCCGCCGGACAATTCGGAAGGGGACAAATCGGCAACATCCGGACCCAAACCGACCTGACGCAAAACTTCAATCGCTTTTTCTTTCGCCTGACGACGCGGCATTTTTTGATTTTCGAGCAAGCCGAAAGCCACGTTTTCCCAAACGCTCAGGCTGTCAAACAATGCCCCGCCCTGAAACAGCATACCCATTGTGGCATAAAGTTTTTCGCTTTCTTTGCGCGGGGCGCCGACGGTTTCGATGCCGTCAATTTTAATGGAGCCGGAATCCGGCGTTATCAGCCCCTGAATGCATTTTATCAGAACGGATTTTCCGGTTCCCGAACCGCCGATGACAACCAGTGATTCCCCTTTGCCGACGGTCAGGTCAACACCGTTTAACACGCGTTTGCGGCCGAAAGCCTTGCGCAAACCTTTGACCTCGATTTTATTTGTTTCTTTTTGCATAACGTTTCCGCTCCGTCATCTATTTGGTAAAAATAAGACCGGTGATGATATAGTTGAAAATGAGGATGATTATCGAAGACGCAACCACAGCATTAGTCGTCGCCTCACCTACCCCTTGAGCTCCGCCTTTTGATTTGTAGCCGTTGTAGCAGCCCATCAAAGCAATGACAAACCCAAAAACGGCAGCTTTGATAACACCGGTATAAATATCTATCGACTGGAGTTCGTTTATGGTGGCCTTGATGTAATTGGCCGGGTTAAAATCCAACTGATAAACCGCAACAATATAGCCGCCGAAAATGCCGATGACATCACCGATCAAAACCAGCAGGGGAAGCACAATTACACCGGCTAAAAGCCGCGGCGCCACCAGATATTTGTAGGGATTGGTCGACAGGGTGGAGAGGGCGTCTATCTGCTCGGTTACGCGCATGGTACCGATTTCCGCGGCCATTGCGGCACCGATACGGCCGGCAACCATCAGGCCGGCAAAGGCCGGCGCCAGCTCACGGGTAACCGAAATAAGAACGACCGAGGCAATGGCACTTTCGGCACCGTAGCTGGAAAAACCGGCGTGCGTCTGCAAAGCAATCACCATACCGGCAAAAATCGTGGTCAGCGCCACTACCGGCAGAGAATAAAAACCGATGTCGACGACCTGACGAAGCAAAAGCTTGGGATAAAAAGGCGGGGTAACGCAGTTGTACAGCGCTTTGGCAATAAATTCCGCAAGTTGCCCTATGCGGGAAATAAAAACAACCAGCGGCTTACCGAGCGTCCGCAAAAAATTTTCCAGATACCTGTGATGTTGCATTGCTTTTTCCTAAATCCGTTAAACGGCTTTATCTTAAAATAAGAGCAACAATAAAGCAAGGGCTATTTATTTTGGTAACAAGAGAGAATGATCTTATCTATTGCCGATATTTCAAAGCCGTGGAGGCGGATTTTGGGAACTTTTACCCCGCAGTATTCAACCGTTTCCCCCATCGGCAGACGCTCTATTTTTTCCTCAGCCGGCACCAGTTCGACGACCAGTTCGACAAAAGCAGAGGGGCAGGGCTCAAAACGGCAGATGCCGACCCCGCGGACTTCCATCATCCCGCGGATTTCTTCCGGACAAGAGGCTCTTAAGCGGCCGAATTTCTCTTCCAGATCGGTGCGGTCGTCGGCAACCAACAGGGCGCCTTTGTTCATCATCATACGAAGCGCAAGGTCAGATTTGCCGCTGCCCGAAGGTCCGGTAAACAGGATGCCGTTTTCCTTGTAGCTGATGCAGGTTGCATGTATGTTTATCTTAGTCAAGATCTTTTTCGCCTTTCATGCCGCTGACCGTTATGCGGCGGCCAGACATTGCGGGGACAATTTCTATCCGGATTGCTTTACGAGGCAGGTAACCGCCCATTTTTTCGGGCCATTCTATCAGGGTAACGCCGGAATAGAGCGCCTCTTCCATTCCCAGTTCAAAAATTTCTTCCGGTGATTTTAAACGGTAAAGATCAAAATGATAGATATCAAAATCTTTTGCCGGATATGTTTGAACCAGCGTAAAAGTCGGACTGGGAATTTCTTCAGCGCCGGTCAGGCTGCGGATAAAAGCACGGCAGAGCACGCTTTTTCCCATCCCGAGCGTGCCGTAAAGGGCAAAACAGTCGCCTTTGCGGGCAGCGGCGGCCAGCCGGCGGCCGAGTTCTTCCGTATCTTTTTCCGTGGCGCAAAAATAAGTTTCAGATGTACTCATGCCTGTCCTTAAAAATCGAGAATACTTTTTTTCGGCTGCTTAGGTTTTATCACCTTGATTTTCGGCTTTTTAGACTGAATTTCGCGCCAATCCCAGGGTTTGTAAAACTGTCCCTGCCACAATCCGCGGCCGCTGTCCCGCGCCTGCTGCTCGTAGGGCAGGTAAATACCGCTTTGCTGCGGATCGGCAACCGCCCAGCCGGCATTGACCAGCGCCGCGCCGATATCATATTGCCCCAGCGAACAGGTGGCAACCATATTGCCCTTGGAATCCTGTTTTAAAACATGGCATTCGAGTTCGTGGCCGGATATCCAGCTTTTCAGCCAGCGGGCGGCTTCCTGTCCGCAGCGGTAGGCACGTCCTTTGCCGTCAGCACAGGTCTGGTTGGATTCCGGTGCGTCGATGCCGTAAAGTTTCAGGTAGCGGCCGCGCATTTCAAGTGTATCGCCGTTGATTACCCGGGTTACACCGTAAACGGCGGGATAATCGTTGGGGTTAAAACGTCTTACGGGTTCCGGTTCGGGACTGCTGCCGGTCAGGCTGCTCAGCAGTTTTTCAAAACCGCTTTCCTCTTCCGCACGGGGTTCGGCAGCGGGGCGAGGGGCTGTTTCCGCACTGACGGGCGCCGGCATTTCTTCCGCCAGATCAACGTCATCAAAATTTTCGCTCAAAAGAGGGGCTGTCGGAGAAGAGGCTTTTTCAACCTCGGGCTCAGCCGAAGCCGCGGCTTGCATTTCGGACACGGCTGCCGTACTGCGGCCGGCACCCAAAAAGCTGCGAATATTGGGTATCACCTTATCAACCCCGCCGTTGAAAGCACCGATGGCATAAAGAACAAAACCGACAATCAGGCAGATAATGAGCAAGACGGGAATGCAGCCCATGGCTCGCCAAACCATTTTGCCGAAAATGTATAAAACCACAAAGCCGACAATAATGCCGATAAAACCACCGCCCTGAAACAGCAAATTTGAACTCTGAGTGCCGCTGCCGCCCAGATAAATCAGGATTACCGCGGCAAGACCAAGGATTAACTTTTTAATAAAAAACATGGCAGGGTTCCTTAAAAATTTTTAATTTGCTGCAATATATATCAAAAGACGGTAAAAATATGGTTACCATATTTTTGTCTTTATCGTATTTGGCAGAATGAAAATAATTCCCCAGTTTTCAGCTCCGTCTAACCGGTACCGCGGTGATTGTTTTGCTGCCGTCGTCAGACCGCTTTTTGCCGGAGAATATCGACAATCCTGTCCAGTTCCGCCGGATCGGCATATCGGAGAACGATTTTTCCGCCGCCGTTGCGGCCGGCCGTAACTTTGACTTTCATCCCCAAACTGCGGCCGATGAAAGAAGATATTTCCTCAAGATCACTGTCGGCCGGTTTTTCTTTTCTGCTTTCTACCGGTTTTCTGGCTTTGGCCGCCAGTTCTTCCGCCTGACGGGCATTGAGGCCACGGGCGGCAATTTTCTGCGCCAGGGCTTCCGCGTCGGCAAGCCCGATTAAGGGACGAACCTGGCCGGCAGTTAAAATACCGTCGCGGACCATTTTTTGGACACTTGCCGGCAGGGCAAGCAAGCGGAGCGTGTTGGCAATATGGCTGCGCGATTTTCCGATCACTTTGGCCAATGCTTCCTGGGTATGGGAAAATTCATCAATCAGGCGCTGCAAACCTTCCGCCTCTTCTATTGCCGACAAATTTTCGCGCAGCAGGTTTTCAACCAGGGCAACTTCCAGCACTTCTTTGTCGTTCATGCTTTTAACGATAACGGGAACTTCTTTCAGCCCCGCCATGCCGGCTGCTCTGTAACGGCGTTCACCGGCGATGATTTCGTACTTTCCGCCGCCAAGCTCGCGAACCAAAAGCGGCTGGAGAACACCTTTTTCGCTGATGGAGCGAGCAAGGGCGTCAAGCGCTTCCTGATCAAAATCGAGCCGGGGCTGGTAGCGGCTGGGGGACAAATCGTTGATATTGACATTTTTTTCGCCGGCGCGGGAAACCGTGTTGTTATCCGACTGGATGAAATCGATATCATCGCCGAGGAGGGCGCCCAAACCGCGGCCAAGGCTTTTTCTTTTGTGATTATCTTCTAACATGCGAGCAATTCCTTTTCTCTTTTCAATACTTCGCCGGTCAGGTTGATATAAGCCTGCGAACCCGGACATTTGAAATCATAAAGCAATACCGGTTTGCCGTGAGAGGGCGCTTCCGATACCCGCACATTCCGCGGAATTACCGTTTGGTAAACTTTGCTGCCGAAGAAACTGCGGACATCTTCTTCCACCATCTGAGTCAGAT
Source organism: uncultured Alphaproteobacteria bacterium (assembly GCA_944390375.1). GTDB lineage: Bacteria > Pseudomonadota > Alphaproteobacteria > RF32 > CAG-239 > JAFUYI01. Next base: position 24,828 of record CALXPZ010000079.1, read on the forward strand.
TGTTGCGGCCGTCGTACATTGTCAGCACAACCCCCTGCAACTCCAACTTCGGGTTAAAGCGTCTTTTTATCTGGTTGATGTTGCCGATAAGGTCGGTGATACCTTCCAGGGCAAGATATTCGCACTGAAGAGGGACAATCACCGCATCGGCGGCAACCAAGGCATTGATGGTTACAAGGCTTAAGGAGGGCGGGCAGTCTATCAGGATATAATCGTAGTTGAGATTTTTGTCGCTCAGGGCATCTTTTAATGCAAATTCACGCCGCTCGCGATCAATCAGCTCGACCTCAGCACCGGCCAGATCAGGAGTTGCCGGTACCAGCGAAAAACCGGGAATCTCGGTTAAGACAACCGCGTCTTTGATATCTTTTTCCCCGATGATGACTTCGTAAGACGAAACCATGCCGGAATGTTTGTCTATCCCCAGCGAGGTTGACGCATTCGACTGCGGATCCAGGTCAATCACCAGAACATTTTTACCGGCCGCCGCCATCGCCGTCGCGACATTGACCGTGGTCGTTGTTTTGCCGACGCCGCCTTTACGGTTGGCAACTGCAATAATACGAGGCATTTTAATATCTCCCTTTTTCAGTTAAATTGCGGATTATCAAAACAACACTTTCCGAATCGGTTACGCTCGGAACAGTTTTATAATCGAAATTCCATTTTGCCGACGCCTGTTTTATTTCTTCGGCATAGCTTTTCCCTTTGGGAAAAATACAAACACCGTTTTTTTTCAAAAGCGGGCGGGCATATCCTAAAAGATCGGACAAGGCCGTCAGCGCCCGGGCGGTGATAACGTCAAATTTTTTATCTTTAATGCTTTCGATACGCTGATTTAGTATCTCAACATTATCACATCCGGTGATTTCTTTAAGATGATTTAAATACAGTGTTTTTTTACCCGTACTTTCAATCAGGGTCAATTTTAAATACGGTGTTTTTTCTTTAGCCATAACAGCCAGCACCATACCCGGAAATCCGGCGCCGCTGCCCAGATCGGCCAGCGAATGCGCTTTTTCCGGCAAAAGAGGAAACAACTGTGCAGAATCGACAAAGTGCCGGTTCCAACTGTCTTCCAGAGAATTTTTGCTGACGAGGTTAAATTTGTTCTGCCATTCGGAAAGAGCTTCCTGACAGAGCTTTAAACGATCAAATGTTTCACGTGAAACATTGTATGTTGTCATAAAATTTTCCATATCGTTATTTATATATTTATAATTATATTTTTAAAATATAAAAATACCACTTATGAACATTTTAATTTTTGATACGAAAAATCAGAGAACTATAAAAAACAAGAGCAAATAATTTATTTATTTTCCATAAATTTCATACTGTTAGCTCAAATTTTTAAATTTAAATCTTTACTTTTCAAAAGACCAACGATTGCGACATTGATGTGCTTGCAAATAATTTTCAGCTTCATCAAAAGCAAAACCGAGTTCGCTTATGCGGTGGGCGTCGTCGCTGATAACAAGCGGGATGTTGTTTTTGATAATTTCTCCGGCCAGCCGATCGGCAGGGTAAAAATCACCCCGTTTTCGCAGCCCTTTGGTGCTGAGTTCGGTTGCGGTTTGATATTTTTTTAAGTATTCTATCACCCGCATTTTTTCGGTTTGAAAAGCGTCATCGGGACAAAATGGTGATTTCCGGATATAGTCGATATGCGCGATAAATGAAAATATTTTACTCTCAATCGCCCGACAAATTGAGTCAAAATGATTTTTCAGCGCCCGGTTCCGCTCTTCTCCGGAAAGCAGGGGGAGATCTTTTATATCAAGAATTTCCCCATCGGACGGCTGGAGAAAATGATTGCCGGATATATAATAATCAAGCTCTGTTTTCCGGCGGAAACAGGCAAATTCGTCCGTCCAGCCGTCGTAAGTAAAATAGTCCACTTCGGCTCCGACTCTGACTTTGATATTGCGGCCGCGCGCAATTTTCCCGATTTCTTCGGCATGGCGGCAAAACTCGTCGGCGGCTTTTGCAAAATCGGTCTTGTAAACATGGTTTCCGGCACTGCTTTGCCAGCGCGGAAAAGAGCGGCTCTGGGGAATGTTTTTATGAACAATCAGGTGATCGCTGATGCCCATTTCTTCCCATCCAAGCCTTTCTGCCCGTTCTATCATCTCTTTGACATTGTTATGTCCGTCAGAAAAAACGGTATGAGTATGATAACTGAATTTTTGCATCAACGTTTTAACCTCCAACGATTGATATAATTCATTTTTGAAAGCAATTCTTCAGCCTGTTCAAAATGACGGGCAAGATGGCCTATATCGTGGGCGTCGTCGCTTATTATCACCGGCACGCCGTTTTTATTCAGCTCTTCAAGCATCCATCCATACGGATGCTGTTCGCCGCATTTGGTCCAGCCGCTGGTGTTGAGCTCATAAGGGTGGCGGAGCCGGCTTAAGGTTTCGACCACCGCCTGTTTATCTTCTTTTGTGCCAAGCGGTGCAAAATCGGGAAAAATTTTGTAAACGTCAAGATGAGCAATAAAATCAAAATAGCCGCTTTCCGCAGCCTGCGAGATGTTGTGCCAGTAGTTATGAACGGCGTCCGCCAGCTCTTCCGGCGAAAAAGGCAAACCGGATTCCTTATAGTGATACATATTATAAACTCGGCTTTCATCGGCGTTGCGCAGAAAATGGAAGGAGCCGATGTAATAATCCGCACCGAGATTCTTTATCAGTTTTTCAAAGGCATTCCGCCAAACGGCGGAAGGAAAAAAATCCACTTCAAAACCGACATAAACGGGGATAGAAGCCTTTTCGGACGCCCGGCGTATATCATCAACATTTCTTTGCATTGTCTTTTTCAACAGATCAAAATCATTGAAAAACATCGGGCTGGTTGTCAAAAGGTTGGGGTGATAAACCAGATGGTTGGAAATACCTATTTCCTCGTAGCCGATTTCTTCCGCCCGTCGAATCATCTCCGCCGCCGAATGATGACCGTCAAAAACACCTAAGCCGTTGGTGTGGGTGTGATAACTGAATTTTTGCATTTTTATTTATCCGTCAAATTTAATAACCGATAGACATCCTGACCGGTTTTTTTATCAAAATAGTTTTTCAACTCTATGCTTTCTTTATAAAGAAATTCCCGTTGTTCCGCTTTGAGATTGTAGCGGGCGGAAATGTCTTCAACCCGTTTTTCGACAGTAACCATTTTCATGCCTTCAAACAGTTTGTCGCAAAAAGCAATGAGATAATCATAATCCGTATAAACGACGTTTTTCAGGAGCCCGCGCGCCCAATCCAACCATTCGTCGGGATAAGAATATTGCTCGTTCTTAAAATCTTTGGAAGGAAAAGTGTGGGTCAGGCATATTTGCGCAACCTCCGGATAGCCCATCAGCATCATCTGCTCGTATCCCTCGCGGCCATGAAATTTGTTTTCCAACCTTTCGTTAATGCGTTTTCCGTAATCGTGCAACAAGCCTAAGACATAAGCCTTTTCGCCATCCATTCCGATTATGCTTCCGGCAACTTTTTCTGCCGCCGCAGCCACGCCTTTGGTGTGGAAACGGTATTCTTTTTCCTGCGGAAAGGAATAGGGGCGGGAAAGGCGATAGAGGATTCCTTCCTGCCAAATCCGCTCGGCTTCTGCACGGGGTGGAAATTTTGCCATTTTGCACCTACTTTTTTAAATATCCCAAAATTGCCATAATTGCCGCCGGCGTAACACCGGAAATACGGGAAGCCTCGCCGATGGTCGAAGGACGTACCCGGCTCAGCTTAATGACCATTTCGTTTGACAGGCCGCCTATTTTGGCATAGTCGATATCTTCCCTGATTTTTAATTTTTCATCTTTTTTGAAAACTTCAATATCGGCAAGCTGTCTTTTTATGTAGCCGGCATATTTGGCCTCGGTTTCAACCGCCTCGTAAACGGCTGCCGGATATTTTTTCAACTCGGGCCAGATCGACAATATTGTTTCACGTGAAACATCATCATAAGACATCAGGTTAAAAGCCGTCCGGCGGACTCCGTCCTTTTTGTTCTTTATCCCGAAATCGTCAAGCAAAGAGGCTTTGACAGTCAGATTTTCAGCCTCCTGTTGTAATTGTTCAATCTGCTGCTCTTTGTGTTTGAAACGGCGAAACCGCTCCTCCCCCACACAACCGATTTGACGACCGGCCTCGGTTAAGCGCATGTCGGCATTGTCGGCCCGCAAATACAAACGGTATTCGGAGCGGGAAGTAAACATCCGATAGGGTTCGTCAACCCCTTTTGTTATCAGATCGTCAATCATCACGCCCAAATAAGCCTGCGATCGGTCGATTGAAAATTCGCGCCCGCGGCCTTCGGCCTTAAGCGCCGCGTTTATACCGGCAAGCACACCCTGGGCGGCGGCTTCTTCATAGCCGGTAGTACCATTAATCTGTCCGGCCAAAAACAAACCGGGAACTTTCTTTAGTTGCAGACAGTGATCAAGCTCCTGCGGATCGACATAATCGTATTCTATAGCATAGGCATAGCGGATAATGCGGACATTTTCCAGTCCTTTGATGGTATGGATAAAAGCGTCCTGCACATCGGCCGGCAAAGACGTCGAGATACCGTTGGGGTAGACAACATCGGTATTAAGACCTTCCGGCTCAAGGAAAATCTGATGGCTTTCGCGGTCGGCAAATTTTACCAGTTTATCCTCTATGCTCGGACAATAACGCGGGCCGACGCCTTTAATCAAACCGGAAAAAAGAGCGCATTTTGAAAAATTGTCGCGGATGATTTTATGCGTCTGCAAGTTGGTATGCGTGATATGGCAGTCTATCTGCGGGTTGGTGATTTTTTCCGTCAGATAAGAAAAGGGCTGCGGATCTTCATCACCGTGTTGAACGTCCAGAATATCCCAATTTATCGATTTGCCGTCAAGACGGGCAGGGGTACCCGTTTTCAGACGCCCCAAACGCAGTTCACGTTGGTTTAAATACGGTGTTATACCGGTACAGGTAACATCGCCTACACGGCCTCCTGCCGTAGCCTGATGACCGGTAAACATAACACCGTTCAAAAAAGTTCCCGTTGTCAGCACGATGGCATCGGCAAAAATCTTTTGCCCGTCGGCCAGGATTATTCCGGCCGCTTTGTCGCCTTCAAACAACAGGCCTTCGACGGCGGCCTCGAGAATATCAAGACCGGGTTGGGCACGAAGAGCCTCCAGCATATATTTTTTATAAAGCTCACGGTCGGCCTGGGCACGTGGACCGCGGACAGCCGGACCTTTTGACATATTGAGCATTCTGAACTGAATGCCGGCCTTATCAATAACACGTCCCATCAGGCCGTCGAGAGCATCTATTTCCCGCACCAAGTGGCCTTTCCCCAATCCGCCGATTGCCGGATTGCAGGACATTTCTCCGATTGTGCCGATGCTGTGGGTTACAAGCAAGGTTTCTGCCCCCATGCGGGCCGCAGCAGCGCAGGCCTCGCAACCGGCGTGTCCGCCACCGACGACGATTACGTTATAATGTTTATTTGTCTGCATTTTTGCCTCGTTTTTCCTCTTTCGGGGTTTAGCGTTTTTTTGTTTTTTTAGCAAGCCTTTTTTGACTCTTAAATAAAAATTCATCACATTAACCAATGGTTAGCACAAAATATGTAAACTGAGGGTAAACAAAAAAAGGGAAAAAAACGGGAAAATATGATTATCTGGTTTGGTATATTACTTTATGCGCTGCTGATGGTCGCTCTGGCTTATGTATGGATCGACATCATCAGGCTTTTTGTCAGCCGCAAATACAGGCAGTGTCCGCCGCTTGTTCCCAGTTTCGGCAAGCAAAAAGAAATTATGATTGAAAAAATTGCAACCGAACTGAAGAAGAGGAAACAGCCGCAAAACATACTTGATCCCGGCTGCGGCACCGGTACGCTGCTGGTTGCTTTGGCGGAAAAATTCCCCGAACATAATTTTACGGGGATTGAATGGAATCCGCTGGCGGCGGCAATCGCAAGAAGGCGGACGCGCAAATTCAAAAATATCAAAATTATCCGCCAGGATATGTTTGAACATTCTTTTTCGAGCTTTGACATTATCGTCTGTTTTTTAATGCAGCCGCTGATGGAAAGTTTCGGCAACAAAATCAAAAAAGAGTGCCGGCCGGGAACGTTGGTTTATTCCAACAGTTTTTACATTCCTCAAATGCAGGCAAAAGAAGTTTTTAAAATCAAAGGCTTTTACAAATTTAATGATGTTTATGTTTATGAAATCTGATTATTTGCCGATACAGAAACTGCCGAAAATTTTATCCAGGATTTCATCAACCTCAATCCGGCCGGTAATTTTCCCGATTTCGCGGGCGGCCATACGGATATCTTCCGCCGCAAGTTCTATCGATTTTTTAAGATTAAAGCGTTCCAGATGTTTAAATACATCGTTCAAAACTTCACGATAACGCTGGCGTGTAATCAGAGCGCCGGAAGAAGAAGTAAAGCCTTCGGCAATGCGGTCGTTTATTTGCTTCAGCAGGTTTTCTATACCCTGCTGATATTTGGCGGAAATAACAATATATCCCTTGGCATTGAACATCGAACACTGTTTTTGATCCAGCTTGTCGGCTTTGTTGATCACATAAAGAATTTTGTTTTTACAATGCTTTTCAATATTTTCGAAAAGCAGAGGATTAAAATTTTCACTTTCGGAAAGAGCAATAATTAAATCGGCCGACAGAGCTTTGTCATAGGCAATTTCTATCCCTTTTTTCTCAATTTGCTCTTTGGTATCGCGCAGACCGGCCGTATCCGTGAAAATAACGGGATAACCGTTGATGTCCATATAAACATCTATTGCGTCGCGGGTGGTGCCGGCAATATCGGAAACAATTACCGCCTCGCGCCGGGCAAGTGTATTCAAAAGGCTTGATTTTCCGGCGTTCGGTTCGCCTACGATGACAACCCGGAAACCTTCGCGCAGGCGTTCGCCAGCGTTGCTTTGAGAAAGGTGTTTTTTTATTTCTCCGGAAACTTTAAATACAGTGTTTTCAAGTTTTAAAACAATGTTATCAGGCAGTTCTTCGTCGGGAAAATCTATATAGGCTTCCAGATAAGCCAGAATTTCAACCAGACCGGTGCGCCAGCTCTCGTAAAGGTTTTTAAGTTCGCCGTCCATCTGGCGGAGAGCGTATTTTTGCTGTTCCCTGGTTTCGGCATCTATCAGATCGGCCAGTCCTTCGGCTTCGGTCAGATCCATTTTGCCGTTATAAAACGCGCGTTTTGAAAACTCTCCCGGTTCGGCCAAACGAAAATCTTCAATATTCCCCAGATTTTCCAAAAGAGAAGAAATAACGGCACGGGAACCATGCGTATGTATTTCGACAATATCCTCGCCGGTGAAAGAAGAGGGCGCCTTAAAATAAATTATCAGCGCATGATCGAGGGGAGCGCCGTCTTTATCCCGGAGAGCCGTAAAGTACGCATGACGGGGGGTGATTGTTTCCGTATTCAAAGAAGTCAGACAGCGAACGGCCGAAAGCGCGTCGGAACCGGAAACCCGAAAAACGGCAACTCCCGATTTTCCGGTAACGGTGGACAAAGCATATATGGTTTTGTTATTCATAAAAGCTCCTTTTATCTATAAAAACTGTATAGCGTTAAAAATGCCAGCTGGCAAGTTTTAAAAAGAGGCGTTTTTTTGCCCGCTGAGAGCTTTTTTATTTTATCTTAACACTTATATCGTAAATTGTTCGCAACGGCTCTCAGCGGCCTTTAGACGGACTCGATTTTTTAAACGGGAAAATTTTTGCCATGAACAAAAAACTTATCATCTGGGACTTTGACGGTGTTATTTCCGACACCGAAAAATTGTGGGTTGAAAACCGGAGACAGATGCTGAACGAAAAATTCGGACTGAACTGGGATTTTGATACGGCTAATATGCATATAGGCGGCAAAAGCGACAAGACAAAACAGAATGATTTGGCAAAACTCGGCGTCAATACGGATCAAAACTTTTGGGAAAAAGCTCTGGCAAGAGATTATGAAATCCTGAAAAAAGGAATAGAACTGACGACTGGAATAGAAAAAATATTTAAAAATCAAGAAATTGAACAATGTATTGCAACAGGCGGAATTAAAGATAAGACAGCCGCCAAGATAGAGGCCGTCAATATCCGGAAATATTTTCCGGAAGAAAAAGTTTTTACCGCCGATATGGTTGCGCACGGCAAACCGGAACCGGATTTGTTTTTGTTGGCCGCCAAAACAATGGGATACAGGCCTCAAGATTGTCTGGTTATTGAAGATTCTTTAGCCGGTATGACGGCCGGACTCAGAGCCGGCATGAAGGTGGTTGCTTTTCTCGGTTTTGAAATGAACCAAAGCTCCGAATATCTTGCAAAGGTAAAAGCTCTCGGCGTAAAATACATTTTTTACGACATGGAAGAAGTTGAGCATTTTATTATTGAAAAATGGACAAAAATGAGTTAGTATATAACTGTTAACTAAAATTATTTTTATATGAAAAAATATTTATTATTTGTCTTCAGTTCGTTGGTTGTTGCCGGATCTTTAAGTTTAATCAACATAAACAACGGATCTGTTTTGTTTCTGGGGCTCATCATCGCCGTAGCAGCTTATATTAAGCTGTCAATCGATGAATATCAAATTAAAGATATATTCATCAAGGCCGGATGGTCTATGATTATATATTCGATTTTTGTCTTATGTATGTCATTTCCGTTCAGTAACGAATGGTGGATAGTGGCAGCCGGTGTATGCATTACATCAGTTTATACATTCATTCCCATTTTAACCAAAAAAATGGAATTGGATTATTTTAAGTATGGCTGCGGCCGAAACGGCATTAAATTTTGGATATTATTTTTCCTCAGCCTGTTTTTTCTTGTTGTCATAGCTGACAGTGAAGCAAAAAAAGAGGAAAAAATGGAAGCCGAATATGCCAAAGCGGCATTTGTGGGAATTGAATCCGTCAGCAAGGAAATCTACCGGGGCAACACCTATTACGTGGTTGTTACCGAAAGCGGAGATATCTTTGGTGTCGATGCCCGCAAATATCCGGAAATAAGAACGGCGAACGAACAAAGCGAGGTTAAGTATGTCATTGACAGCTACAAAGTCAACGGCTTACAAAAACCTTTTAAGCTGGAACTGAAATAATTTCCGGCAAAACAAAAAAACTCCGTGTCGTATGAAAACGACACGGAGTTTTTTTGACAAAAAGATGAAAAACAAGTTGATTATGTACAAAAAATATGTTATTTATATATTGTAGTTAAATAATTTTTTTTATTATAATTTTTTAAACGTATGAAAAAAAATAAGTTTTGGATCGAATTATGGTCCAAGTATGGGAAATTTGTGTTTGCGGGAGCGAGCCTGCTTTTTCTGCTTATTGTCCTGCTTTGTGGTTCTTACGATGGCATAATGCTGACTTTTGCGGTGATTGTCATGTTAATCGCCTTTTTTAGACTTGATATATGCAATCTGCCGATAAAAAGCGTTTTTGTCCGTGCCGGCTGGAGTTTGATAATGGGAGCCGTGTTTGTTCTGGTTGTACCGTTGCTGACTTACAATAAAGACGGGTTTATTCATCATTTTCCAGGCTATATAGCGGCTTATATTGTGGTTATAAATATTTATGCTTTTTCTTCCATAATATCTTACCATATGAAGCTGAATGATCTAAACAGCGGATGTGCTTTCTGGCCTCTGGCAGAGCCGGTAGAAACAAAATTAAACGGTGTACTCCTATGGTTGCTTGTCTCTACCGTGCTTTTTATTTCACTGTTTGTGATTGAAACGCACCAATATGATAACTACCGTTTCAGCAAAGCAGAGTTCACGGACGTTATTTCCTGGGAAAAAGAAATTTATCAGGGGAAAACAGTATACATCGTTACAACCAAAGACGGTACTTTTAGCATCAGCCCCTGGGAATATCCGGCAATCAGGAAAATTAATCCAAACACAAAATTGAAAATACTTTATGACCAGTCAAACGATAACAACAAAAATCAATGTCTGCCTGTCAAACGACTGGAAATAAAGAACTAAAAAAATCCCCTTTATCATGATGATAAAGGGGATTTTTTTGTCTTAAGAATTCATATTGTTAAAGAAATCCTGATTATCTTTGCTTTGCTTAAGTTTATCAAGCAGGAATTCCATACCGTCGGTCATCCCCATCTGCATCAGCACACGGCGCAGAACCCACATCTTGGTCAGTGTCGCCTTATCAACCAGCAGTTCTTCCTTACGGGTGCCGGAACGGGTAATGTCAATGGTCGGGAAAAGGCGTTTGTCGGTTAATTTACGGTCAAGAATAATCTCCGAATTGCCGGTACCCTTAAATTCCTCAAAAATAACTTCGTCCATGCGTGAACCGGTATCAATCAGCGCGGTGGCAATGATTGTCAGTGAACCGCCTTCTTCCACATTACGGGCAGCACCAAGCAGACGTTTCGGCCGCTGGAGAGCATTGGCGTCGACACCACCGGTCAAAACTTTACCGGAAGAAGGAACCACGGTGTTATAAGCACGCCCCAGACGGGTAATGGAATCGAGCAGGATAACTACGTCTTTTTTGTTTTCTACCAAACGTTTGGCTTTCTCAATCACCATTTCCGCAACCTGAACATGGCGGGAGGCCGGTTCGTCAAAAGTGGAAGAAATCACTTCGCCTTTGACCGAACGGGTCATATCGGTTACTTCTTCCGGCCGCTCGTCAATCAGCAGCACCATCAGATAAACTTCCGGGTGGTTGGTGGAAATGGCATGGGCAATATTTTGCAGCATAACCGTTTTACCGGTGCGGGGGGGCGCCACAATCAGCCCGCGTTGTCCTTTGCCCTGAGGAGCCACCAGATCGATAATACGGGTGGTATAGTCCTTATCGCCGCAGATAATGTCAAAATCGAGCTTTTCTGTCGGGTAAAGCGGCGTCAGGTTGTCAAAATTGATTCTTAGTTTGGATTTTTCGGGATCATCAAAATTGATGCGGTTGATTTTGGTTAGGGCAAAATAGCGCTCATTGTCTTTGGGAGCGCGGATTTCTCCTTCGATCGTGTCGCCGGTACGCAGCCCGAATTTTTTAACCTGGGCGGGAGAAACATAAATATCGTCGGGACCGGCCAGGTAGTTGGATTGTGCCGAACGCAGAAAGCCAAAGCCATCCTGTAAAACTTCGATTGTTCCTTCACCGTATATGATATTGTCATCAGAGGCAACTTTTTTTAAGATAGCAAACATCAAGTCCTGTTTGCGCATGGAAGAAGCGTCTTCAATACCGAGCGCTTCAGCTTCGGTTAACAAATCCTTGGGGGATTTTTGCTTTAAATCGTTTAAATGCATTGAATGTCCGTTGTTTGTGGATGTCAAAAAATTTTATATTGGAAAATTAAAGAGAGACGTTGCCAACCGGCAACAGGAATTTTATAATTCATAAAATACCGGTTGTCAAATAATTGTTCACGAAAAGTTTTCAACACCTCTTTTGCCCAATCATATATATTTTTAAAATGTTTTTGAAGGTTGTATATAGCGGTTTAAGCTGGGGATTAAATTTTATTAACAGATTTATCCAGATTTTAACGGTTTGTTAATAAAACGGTTAAGAAAATTTTAAGAAAGTTTTAACTTCTTTGTCGGTCGCGAGTCAGGTTTGTAAATAAAAATTTTTACCGTTTGTTAATAATTTTTGTTATCCCTGTTTTTGCCATAAGTGGATAAAAGTTATCAACCTGTTAGTATCTTGTTTTATTGAATTTGAATTATCGGGATTAAATTGTATAAATGTGGAAAAAGCCCCTGTTATACACAGGGCTGTTGATAAGTTTGGATTTTTGAGAAAATGAAACTGATTGCTGTTACCGGCTCAATAGGCTGCGGAAAAACGACCATTGCCCGCATTATCAGAGAGCAGGGATATGTGGTGTTTGACGTCGATGCATGGGTCAGACGCCTGTATTACAACAAAAATTTTATTAACCGAATCAGGGAGGCTTTTCCGGGAACAACGGAAGGCTGGACGGTTGATAAGCGCAAACTGCGCAACATTGTTTTTAACGATAACCGGGAGCTTAAAAAACTGGAGGCGATGACGCACCCGTTTTTGCGCCGCTATTTGAAATCGGTTATCCGCCGCAACAGTCGGGTTGACGCTTTGTTTTTTATCGATGTGGCGCTGCTTTTTGAAATGGGATGGGATATTTACTGCGACCGGATCATTGTGGCCGATGTTGCATACGAAATCCAGAAAAAACGGGTGATGGCGCGGGATCATGTTAACGGTGAGGATTTTGACAAGATAAACGACGTGCAAATGAGCAACGAGAAGAAAAAACAAATGGCAGACGCGGTTATTGACACCGACAAGCCGATTAATGTATTAAAAACAGAAGTGATTGCTTTGCTTGGCGAACTGGAGAAAGAATAAAAATGAAAACGGCATTGCGGGAAATTGTGTTTGATACGGAAACAACGGGGTTGTCGCCGGAAACAGGCGATCGGCTGGTTGAAATCGGCGCGGTTGAGCTGATTAACCACATCCCGACCGGACGGACTTATCATCAGTATATCAACCCGGAACGCAGCGTGCCGGAAGAAGTGGTGGCGGTACACGGGTTAACGGAAGAGTTTTTGAAAGATTATCCGGTTTTTGCCGACGTGGCGGCCGCTTTCATCGAGTTTGTCGGCGATGACGGCATTTTGGTTGCTCATAACGCCTCTTTTGATATCAAGTTTATCAATTTTGAATTAAAAAAACTCGGTTACCCCGAATATGAATGGGACCGGGTGGTCGATACGCTGGAAATTGCCCGTAAGAAGTTTCCGGGAGCCAAAAACAATCTTGATGCGCTGTGTAAAAGGTTTAACATTGACAACAGCCATCGTACCAAACACGGCGCCCTGCTTGACGCGGAACTTCTGGCCGACGTTTATCTGGAGCTTTTGGGCGGTGCCGAACCTTCCATGCTGCTTAAGACGGAAGAAGAAAAATCCGTTCAGAGTACCGGCGGGTTTGTTTTTGCTGCAGAAAAGAAAATGCGCCCGTTGAGAGTGTTCGCCATAACGCCGGAGGAAGAGGCCGAACATCAGGAATTTTTGAAAAGCAAGCTGAAAAACGCCCTTTGGCTGGCAGAACCGGCAGCTGAAAAGGAAGAGGCCAAGGCTTAAATTTTAACGGGCTCCCAAAAGCGAAAAAGCCGATATCGTATCGCCCATACCGACCAGGGTTTTGGGGTGGTCAATGATGATGGCGGGAACGGCTATGACGTCGCAGCCCGAATAAGATCCCAGCCCTGTCAGCAAAAAGTTTTCATCAGCCAGAAAAGCGGACAGTTTTTTTAATCCCTCAATTCCGTATTGACTGACGGGCATTGAGACCGCGGCTGTCAAATCGCGGTAGGAAGCCAGTTGTCCGGTCAGGGCTTTGGAGGCGGCCGCAGCAGCGGCCAGAACCATACCGTTTCTGTCGGCAGCGGGAGAAATCGGGAAATTTTTATCCTGCATGGTCATGTAAAGTCCGAACATATGGAGCTGGATGCGCGGGCAGCCGGTTTCTTTTTTGATTGCGGCAAGAGCTTTAAACATATTTTCCGGCGAGGGCTGACGGCGGCATTCTTCGGCCAGCGTTTGTTGTCCGAGAACTTCCAGAAAGTCGATGGCTTCGCGCTCGTTTAAGCCGGCGGAATCGGCAAGCGGCATAATCAGCCGGGCAACGCTTTCGCGGACGGCCGTGTCCTGCGTGGAGGCTATTTCCAGATGGATAACCGGCCGCGGATTTTTCTGCCGCCATTGTTTGATAACGGGGATCGTTTTTTTGACCAGCGCGGTTCCGTTGTTGTTTTCGCTTAAGGCCTGGTAGCCGGAAAGAATGATATAGTCAACCGGTTCGCGGAAAGTAAAGTCCGTAAAATGCGGGTCTATCACCAGATTGAACAGTACCGGATCATAGGTGGCAATAAAACGGTTTGATTTCGGACAGGTGAAAGTTTTTCCCTCAATTTCCAGGCTGTCGCCTTTGGAAAATTCGATAATCCAATGAACGGAGGCTTCTTCCCCGGGGCGGTCAATCTGATATGCCGGTTTTAAGACGCCGCTTTCGTCAAAAGAAAGAAGATTGTTTTTTTTAAAAAATTGTTCTGCCTGCAAGGCGGGCAGAGAAGCAACGTGGGCTATAACCCTTTTGATGCCGGTCAGCGACATGGTATTGGCAATGATCCCCGCCTGCGCTCCCATCTGAAGTTTGCGGGTGCCGAGTTCTTTTTTCATCCATTGATAAATTTCGGGATCTTCGGCCGTCCATTCTTCCGCAATCCCCAGAGTAAAGCAGCGGAAAATGCCGCGGAGAATATCTTCAGGACGGCGGATACCGCGGGTCGGGATATTTTCCAGATCGGCCAGACTCATGCCTGCCTGATTTATTCTTGCCTGTAAGTCGCTGCCGGAAAAACGGACGACGGAATCGACATTGGCATTGAAAGCGGCGGCCAGAGTGCCGATTTCTTCCATTTTAGCCAGGGTTTCGGGCGCTTTTTCGTATTCTTTCCGCCAGCTTTCTGCAATTTGTTCAGGGGAGGGATACATTTTTTAATCCTTCGGTTTTCATCAATGCCAGCGAATAGGCGGAAATCTCGGAAAGAGCGCGGTTAAATTTCAGTTTGGAATCGGTCGTTGCATACCAGCGGGCGAGCTCTTTATCGGCGAGCAGAGGCTGGTTTTCCTCTTGGGAAAGCATTTCTACCGCGATGGCAAACTGTCCATCGTCAACATATTTTCCGATTTCCTTTAATGCCTTGATTTCCGGAGTTTCATTTTCGGTTCCGGAAATACGGATATATTCGTTGATTTTTCTTAATAAACGGTCTTTCCAACTGCCCCGGCGGTTGAAATCGGAAATGATGCGGCCGCTGATTTGATTGAACCCGGAAACAAGGTTTTTGTCGGAAGGATACTGACGAGAAGAATTGTTATAAATATAATTGATTTGGGTTTCTATTTCCGGCTCGGCGGCGGCCAGTTGTTTTAATACTTCCGCCTCAAAGCGCACCGGTTGCCCGGCGGCAGCGTTTTCTTTTATCATCATGGCGGCGGTCAGTATCAAAGCCCCGTCGTTTGAAATTTGCGCCAGTTTCGCCGTTCTTTTTTCCAGTGCGTCGAGCCTTTCGCCCATGCTGATGACGGCCGAAGAATCGGCTTTGATATTCATATACTGGTTGGTCAGGTTTTCCATTTTGCCGACTTTGTCATAAAGACGGTTGATGGCGTTACTGATACTCTCCGGGATAACATATTTGATTTCTGTAACCGGTTCCTGCGGACGCGGGGCAGAAACTTTCTTTTCGGCCGGTTTTTCAGCCGGTGCCGCTTTGGGAGCGGGAACAACCGCCGGAATATGCGCCGGTCTTTCCGTTTGTGCCTGCATCGGCAGCGGTTTGTGTTCAGGCAAAATCATTTTTTCATAATAAACGGCGGCGGCCAGGACGCCGGCGGCAATTATCAGCGCCGTAAGCAGCGCCGGTACGGAAGCCTGACCGGAACATTTTTTTTCTTTTTGGTCGGGAACAGGCTGGTTGTCC
>CALXPZ010000080.1 GCA_944390375.1 uncultured Alphaproteobacteria bacterium
ATACTCGGCGTTTTCCGACAAGTCGCCGTGCGAGCGGGCTTCCGCGATTGCGGCAATGATATTCGGGCGTTCAACGCCTTTTAAGTTTTTCAGTTCCTGCTCAAGCGCAGTAAACCCTTCCTTTGTCAAAGGGAACTTATCCATCTTTATCACCTCTTGCTAAAATTAAAAAATTTGACTGCGAAAAGGATCTCCTTTCACAGCCACAGAACTATCATGTTGATGGGAATCAATATAGCATATAAAAATAATTTGGCAAGAGAATATTTCTGTTGAAGAAATGAATTAAAACTATACAGGTTTGCGGAATGTGGTATATTACATATCGTTGAATTATGAAATTCTGGAGATTTGACTATGAAGAAATTTTACGTATTATCGGCAGCGGCCGCTATGGTTTTTGCCGCTTCCGGCGCAGAGGCCGTTGACAGCACCGGCTGCGGGCTGGGCTCCATGGCCTGGCGCGGACAGTCGGGTCCGGTTCCTCAGGTTTTGGCGGTAACGACCAACGGTTTGACCGGCAGCCAGACTTTCGGTATTACTTTCGGTACTTCCGGCTGTGATCCGAACGGACGGATTACCGGCGGAACACAGAGAATGGTTTTCCATTTTATCGAAAACAATATGGAACAGTATGCCCTTGACGCTGCCCGCGGCGAAGGAGAAACCTTGGATACCATTGCCGGTATGCTGAATATGGACAAAAATGTGTTCGCCGAAAAATCGCAGCAGAACTTTGCCGCGATTTTCCCGAATGAAAATGTTGACGCGGTTTATGTAACCACGAAGATTTTTGAAATCATCAAAGCTTAGTTTTGTCCTGCAAAAAGCGGTTTGCCAAGGGGCAGGCCGCTTTTTCTTTTTGCTTTTTGAGCTCATGAAATATTGCCTGTTTTTCTTTTTTTGCTTTTTTTCTTCTTTTTCCGCCGCGGCGGAGGAAAATCCCGCTTTCAGTCCGCAATGGCTGGCTCTGGTGCATTACCGACCGGGTGTTTTTTCCGGCTATGAGGGGAGTATTGATTCAGAAAATTTTTATCTGGCGAAAAACGGGCGGACGGATCCCGAGGCCGAATTTGCGGCAACCGTTGCGTTGTTTGAAAAGGGGACTGATAAAGAAAAAATATGTTTGTTCCCGGCAAGATATAAATATTTGAAAAACATAGGACTAATAAAAAATCTTAATGTAAAATGTGAAGAATTCGAACAATTCAAAAACGATTTGCGCCCGGCTGGCGTTACCTTTTTGTTTACCGACGCCTATATGAATAATCCGTCATCTCTTTTCGGGCATACGCTTTTGCGGATAGATACCGCCCGTAAAGGGACGCAGCTGCTTGCGCACGGAGCAAATTACGGTGCGTTTACGGACGGTAAAGACAACGGTTTTTTATATGCCTTGTACGGGTTGACCGGCGGTTATTACGGCGGCTGGACGGTTAAACCCTATTTTGACGTGATCAACACCTATAACAATATCGAAAACCGGGATATCTGGGAACTTAACCTTGATCTGACGCCTGAGGAACTGGATATGCTGGTGGCTCATTTATGGGAAATCGGCCATACGCAGACCAGATATTATTTCTTTACCAAAAACTGTTCGTATATGCTGATGGAAGTGCTTGACGCCGTGCGTCCTTCTCTTAAGCTGGCGGACCGGTTTCCCTTGCAGGCCATTCCTCTGGATACTGCAAAGGCCGTCTATCGTTCGCCGGGGCTGGTCAAAAGCGTTCATTACCGTCCTTCGCGGCAGGCCAAAATCATCCATCGCTGGCGACACATGGATAAGGCGCAAAAAGACGCCATGATGAAGGCGCTTGAAAAAGAAGATTATACCTTGTCCGGCGTGCCGGAAGATAAAAAAGCCGATGTTTTGGAAACATATTATCAGTATGTTCAATATCAACTGGTGCGTAAAAAAATGGAAATGGATGAGTACCGGAAAAGAAGTTTTGCCGCGCTTGTCGCCCGTAACCGGCTGGAGGAAAACAAAGCGCAGATTGCCGAGAACCCGGAAGGAAAATCTCCGCTTGAATCGCATGAATCCATGCGTTTGACGATCGGTGCCGGCAGCCGCGACGGCGAGGGTTTTCAGGAAATAGCCTATCGACCGGCCTATCATTCGTTGACCGATAACAACTATGGTCTTTTACCGGGGGCGGAGATCAATTTCCTTAATTTCAAAATCCGCCATTATGACGAAAGCAAAAAGACCGTTTTGAGCGAGCTGAATCTGGTCGGTGTCAGATCTCTTTCACCGGCGGGCGCCTTGTTCCAGCCCGTTTCTTTTTCGGTGGCGCTTGACGTGGCTCGGGAAACGGATCCGAAAACGGGAAAAGAAGGTTATGTCCTGAAAGGAAAAGCCGGCGGCGGCGGGGCGATTGAGGCTGCGGACGGCATTTATCTTTACACGATGGGGACGGCTTACGGCGGATACGGCGGTTTTCTGCCGCACAATCAATATGTCGGTCTTGGTTTTTCGGCCGGTATATTTGCCGATTTTCGCCGTTTTAAGCTGCTGGCGGAGGCAGAAAAGATTTTTGCCACTACCCGTTTTGCCGACAAAATCAGATACCGGGCGGAGGTCAATGTTCCGTTATCGACCAATCTGGGGCTGGCGGCGGAATATCGCTTTGACGACAATAAGAAAGGGCGCAATCTGGACGAGTTTGTTACCTCGCTCCGTCTTTATTTCTGATTTGGGTGGCAAAACGCGGGCATTCTTTTTTGATGTTTATCTTGCTTTTTTAGCTCAACCGTTATAACTTTTATAAAAAAATTTTATATGAGGAGGAAAAATGCTGAGAGAAGATATTCAGAACGCCATTAAGAATGCGATGAAAAATCATGAAACGGAGCGCTTGAGCACGGTCAGGATGATTTTGGCCGGCGTCAAGGAAAAAGACGTTGATGCCCGCGGCAAAGGCAAAGAGTGCGCCAGCGACGCTGATCTGCTGTCGATGATGCAGACGATGATCAAACAGCGTCAGGAATCTGCCAAAATGTATAAAGACGGCGGCCGGGAAGATCTGGCAGCCAAAGAAGAGGCGGAAATCGCCGTTATTCAGGAGTTTTTGCCCAAACAGATGAATGATG
>CALXPZ010000081.1 GCA_944390375.1 uncultured Alphaproteobacteria bacterium
GTACGTCTTTGTACGCGCCCTTGCCAATCCCCTGATTTCTTATTATCCGACTCATATAACGAACTTTAAGGCAGGTTATTCTGTCTGCCTCGTTCTCTGGCTTTTAAGGTGTTTGAGCTAATACAGAAATTGCGGGCTCTTGGCGCGGTTGTGTACGTCTTTGTACGCGCCCTTGCCAATCCCCTGATTTCTTATTATCCGACTCATATAACGAACTTTAAGGCAGGTTATTCTGTCTGCCTCGTTCTCCGGCTTTGGGCAGTATCTGGGAATCGGCGTTTTTTCTGTGTTTTCCTGTCTTTTGCGCGGTTTTATAACTGTTGCCGTTTCCTGTTTCCGTTTTTTAAAAAACTGTTTCTTGCCGAAAAAAAAGATTTTCATCGGGATAATATTATTATAGTATGGAGCCAGTTAAAAATCAGGGAGTATTTGCCGGAGATGAGCAACACGCCAATTATAGAAATGGAAAACGTCAGCATCCGCTACGGGCGTGGCCCGGAAGTTTTGCGCAATATCAATCTGTCGCTGCAACGGGGCTCTTTTCATTATCTGACCGGCAAGAGCGGCGCCGGTAAAACATCGCTTTTGAGTATGATGTATCTGGCGCAGAAGCCAAGTAAAGGAAGCGTCAGCGTGTTCGGCAACAATGTCAATTTTGCCAACCGCAATGCGCTGGCGATGTTCCGCCGCCGAATCGGCGTTGTTTTTCAGGATTTCCGTCTGCTTGAGCATTCGTCCGCTTTTGACAACGTGGCCTTGCCGCTCAGAGTGTGCGGCATGGATGAGCGGGAAATACGCAAACGGGTTACCGAACTGTTAAAATGGGTGGAAATTGACCGCAGCACATCGGCGATTACTTCAACTTTGTCCGGCGGTGAAAAACAGCGGGTGGCGATCGCGCGGGCGGTCATCAATCGTCCGGACGTGCTGTTGGCCGACGAACCGACCGGCAACGTGGACAACGATATTGCTCCCAAGCTGATGAAGCTGTTTGTCGAGCTGAACAAGCTGGGCACCACGGTGGTGATTGCCACCCATAACGAAAATCTGATCAAGGAGTTTCGTTATCCGACCATTCATTTGAAAAACCACAGCCTGTCGATCATCAACCCGGAGGACGGAGACGAATATGCTGAGATCTAACACCATGCGCCATCGGGAGCTGCCGCTTTCTGCCGACTCGTCCAATTTGTTTTTGAAAGTCATGATTTCGATTGCCGTTTTTCTGTTTGCGGTAACGCTTGCCGGTGTGCTTTCGATCAACTCCATGCTGGTCAACTGGAATTCGAGCATTCTCGGGTCGCTGACGGTGCAGATTATTCCGGTTAACGGTGTGGATAAGCTGAAGGCCAAAAACGAAACGATTGTTCAGGAACAGCGGGCGGTTGCTCTGCTTGAGGCTATGCCGGAAACGCAGAAGGTTACCCCTTTGACCGACGCCCAACTGGAGCAGTTGTTAAAGCCCTGGCTCGGCGATGATGTCGATTTAAGCAATCTGCCGATGCCACGATTAATCGACGTCAAATTGAAAAAAGGGGCGGAAATCAATTTTATGACTCTGGCGGAAAAGTTGGCTACCGTTGCTCCGCAGGCGTCTCTTGACAATCATAAATTGTGGCTGAACAAGCTGATCAATTTTGCCGGCGGGTTAAAAATGCTGGCGCTGAGTATTTTGGTGCTGGTTATCGGCATTACTTCGGGGGCGATTTTTTACTCGACCCAGACCAGCCTCGGCCTGCATAAGGATATTATCGAAATTCTTCATCTGCTCGGGGCGAAAGATACTTATATTGCCCAGCAGTATGCGGCAAAAACCGCGTTGCTCGGTTTTTGGGGCGGCATAGTCGGCGTTTTGTTTGCCATTCCGACGATTTTTGTGATTGCCCATTTGGCGCAGCAGATCGAAGGCGGCATTATCAACGAGGCGCATTTGTCCTGGGGCGGTTGGACGGCTATTTTATGTCTGCCGCTGTTTTCCATGCTGGTGGCAATGCAGACCGCTTACTATACGGTTAAGCGGACTTTGGAAAAAATGATGTAAAACCGATGAGAAAAAAATTTTTTTGTTATGCCGTATTTATAGGTTTTTGCGTTTGGTTCGGCGGAATGATCGGGTTTAATTATACCATCAACCACCTGAAGACGGATGCAGAGGCTAAAACCGATGCCATTGTGGTTTTGACCGGCGGCAGCAACCGGATCAGTGAGGCGGTAAAACTGCTTAACAACGGTCGTGCCGAGCAGTTGCTCATTTCCGGCGTATCCAAAGGAATGTCTTTGGATACGCTGAAAAAAAGGCAGGATGTCAATATTACCACATCACGGGAAATTACGCTTGACGAGAAGTCGACCAATACGGTTGAAAACGCGATTGAGGCGGCAGCCTGGGTGAGGGAAAACAATATCCGCTCCATCCGGCTGGTTACCTCCAATTATCATATGCCGCGCAGTATGGACGAGTTCAGAGCCAACAACCGGCAGCTGGTTATTTTGGCGCACCCGGTTTATTCAGATCGGGTGGAGAAAGACTGGTGGCGGAGCTGGCACAGTTTTGCGCTGATTGCGACCGAATATAACAAATTTTTGTATGTGTGGTTTAAGAACCACCTCGGAAAACTAAGGGAGGACTGAGATGTTTGCTGTTCGTTCGTGGCTGGGGACGCTGTGGATCTATTTCTGGATTGCTTTCGGCGTTATCCTGACTTGTATTTTCGGCTGGTTTGTGCCGCAAAAATGGATTATTGCCTACTGGAATCGTTTTCAGTTGCATATCGCCCTGTGGGGGCTGAGAGTTTTGGGCGGGATCAGCATTGAAGTACGCGGCCGGCAGTATATAAACCAAGAGCGAGCCATATATGCCTGTAAGCACGAATCGGCGCTGGAAACCTATGTGATGACAACGTTGGTTACCCGCGGGGTGATGATTTTGAAAAAAGAGCTGACCTATATCCCGCTTTTCGGTTGGGCGCAATGGCTGTACGGTTTGATTCCGGTAGATCGTTCCGCCGGTGCAAGAGCAATGAAAAATATGCTTGCCGCCGCTCAAAAAAGGGTGGAGCAGAAACGGCCGATCATCATTTTTCCCGAAGGACACCGGATGAAACCGGGTACCACGCAGAAATACAAGCCCGGGTTTTTGTTTATGGCGCAGCATCTTAATCTGCCGGTGATTCCGGTTGCGCATAATACGGGGATGTTCTGGCCGCGGCATTCGACACATCATTTTCCCGGTAAGGTGATCATCGAATTTATGGAGCCGATGATGCCGGGAGCGGATAAAAATGCGTTTATAGAAGATTTGCAGGCAAGAATCGAAAAGAAATGTGCCGAACTGAATGCCGAAACGGTCAAAAACTATCCTTATACGGCGGTCAACCTGGCCGGGGCGGAGGAAAAAGAAAAAAACGCGGCGTAAGCAATCATAAAAAATACCGTTTGTCTTTTCAAAGACAAACGGTATTTTTCTGAAGTTCGTATTACGTCAAAACCAGTTTTTTTTGAAAATTTTGAGATAATACTCGATACTTTTGGCCAAAAGCCAGCAAAGTACGGTCATCAACCGGGTTATCCAGGTCAGGATAATACCGCTCAGCGGGTAGCTGACCAGCGGAACCGCTATAATCCACGGCGAATAGCCATGGCAGCCGAGCAGCCATACGCAGCAGCTGATGTTGGTGATTATCAGTGCAACATGGAAAACCTGGCAGGAAGAACCGAGAACTTTTATCTGCAGCGCTTTCCGAGGCCAGTAGCCTTCTTCGTCGTAGTGACTGCAGATCATAAAAACAACGGTTGCCACGATCATCAGGGCCGTAACCGAAAAGCTGCCCCACCAGGCGATACCGGCAAATGCTTCGGCAGCGCTTCTTAAAGAAATTGTAACCATATATAAAATAATTGTTAAGTACCTGAAAACAATAGCGGAAAAATAGACAAAAGTCAACGGCTTTGTTGACGTACGAAAAGAAAGCGGGTGATGCCGTAGGCACGTTCGTCAATGATTTCCAAGCCGCCGGGGAGCAGCAGTTCTTCTTCCCGCGCAAGTTCGACTACAACCAGCGAATCGTCTTTCAGCCAGCTTTGGGCAAGCAGAGACGAGAGCGCTTTTTCGCTTAAGCCCTTGTTATAGGGAGCATCAAGAAAAATAATGTCGAAAGGTTCGGGGGCTGCCGGCAGGCGGGAGGCATCGGCCTTAAGCAGCCGGATTTTTCCTTTTTCCGCCGGAAAGAGGGCGACGTTACGGGCGGCGTCGGTCAGGTCAATGTCAACCATAACCGCCCGGCAGATTCCGCGGGAAATGCCCTCAAGCGCAAAAGCACCGCTACCGGTGAAGATATCGGCCAGTATCAGTTCGTTCCACGGACGGGAGAGTTTGGAATATAAAATGTTAAACACCGCCTCGCGCGCCTGGTCGGCAGTGGGACGGATGTTTGCCGAGCGCGGCGAAAGCAGTTTTTTGCCGCGGTAAAGGCCGCCGATGATTCTCATAACGGAAACTTGTCCCCCAGTTGTTCTTTCAAAACTTTTTGCGGCACTTCTCTGACTTCGCCTTTTTTCATGGAGCCGAGCTGGAAAGGACCGTAAGAAAGGCGGATCAGGCGCGCCACCTCAAGCCCGATATATTTCATCAGGCGGCGGATTTCGCGGTTTTTCCCCTCCTGCAGGGTTACGGTCAGCCAGCTGTTGGTGCCCTGGCTTTCGTCCAAAACAATTTTGACCGGTCCGTAAGAAATGCCGTCGATGGTTACTCCGCCGGCAAGCGAATCGATTTTGTTTTGACTGACGCGGCCGTGCACTTTGACCTTGTAGCGTCGGCTCCAGCCGTTTTGCGGCAGTTCGAGCATACGTGAAAGTTCGCCGTTATTGGTCAGAAGCAGCAGGCCTTCCGAATTGAGGTCGAGGCGGCCGACCGAGATTACCCGCGGCAAGCCGGCGGGCAGGTTGTCAAAAACCGTCGGTCGGTTGGCAGTGTCTTTGTGGGTGGTTACCAGTCCGATCGGTTTGTAGTATAGCCACAGGCGGGTGTTGTCGATGGCCGGCAGCTTTTCGCCGTCAAGCAGGATTTTTTCGCTGCCGTCGACGTTGAATGCGGGAGAATCGACAATTTCCCCGTTGACGGTGATTCTTTTCTGCAATATCAGTTCTTCGGCCGCGCGGCGGGAGCAGATACCCGAGCGGGCGATAAATTTGGCCAGTCTTTCGCTCATTTTAACGGTTCCTTGATAAATTTGCGCTTAATAATAAACAAAATGAAAGAAAAATAAAGATGAATCCTGAGGATTATATGAAAATTGCCTTAAAAGAGGCAAAAAAAGCTTTTGCCGCCGACGAAGTGCCGGTCGGCGCGGTGGTGGTTGATCCGGCGGACGGGACGGTGGTTGCCAAAGCACATAACCTCGGGGAACACGGCAGAGATGCCGCCGCTCATGCCGAATTTGAAGCAATGCGCAAGGCCTGCCGGAAACTGAAACAAAAACGCCTGTGGGGGCTGGATTTGTATGTAACGCTTGAACCCTGCACGATGTGCGCGGCGGCGGCCTCGCTGATGAGAATCCGGAAAATTTACTATGCTGCCGAAGATACCAAAGGCGGCGCCGTTGACAACGGCGTGCGTTTTTATCAGGCGGCAACCTGTCATCACCGACCGGAAACGGAAGGCGGTCTGCTGGCGGACGAGGCGGCGGCGCTGTTAAAAACTTTTTTTCGTGCTAAAAGGCAAAAACTGTCAATAAAATCATAAAATTATAGACGAATATATGCCGGCAGGCTAATCTTATCCCGTCAATAACAATGACGGATTGCCGGCGATGGATTTTAATGAAGTAGTATTTACCAAAGTTTCTCAGGAAGTACGAAGACATCATCGCCGTTTTTTTGAGCGACATGTGCGCCGAATGTTTATCAAATATTTGGCTTATACCAACCAATTTGACGGTGTTTTGAACGACCGGGAGATTGCAGAGGCCAAACTCGGGCATCTGCCGGCCGATCTGGATGTGCATCATATTTTCCCGATTTCCGGCAGCGCGTCCGAAGATGTCAACTCTTTCGGCAATCTGTCCGTTTTGCATAAAACAACCCATGTGCGTATTAACAGGGAAATTTTTGCTCCGCAGCTGAAGGATCTTGACCGGCTGCCGGAAGGGGCAAACATAGTTATCCGGCTGCCGCAGTTTCCTGCGGTTGACGCAGAGGGTATTTTGAAAGCCCGGGCGGCGGAAGCTCAAAAACGTCGTCTGCCGGCGGTGCGCGGAGTGCCGGTGCCGCGGGGAACCGGGAGAGCTTGAAAACAGAATATGCCTGCTTATTTTATCCGGGTAAAAAGTTAATCCGATAAGCAGGAGAAAAATATGCAAAAACTGATATTGGGACTTGCGGCGGCGGCTCTTTTGTGCGGCTGCGCCACGGAAAAGAAATATGACCGGGAACTGAACGGGTTTCTCAATCAGCCGGTAGCAAAGCTTGAGGCCAGGTTCGGCAAGCCGTCGGCGGTAAAAATCCTTGACGACGACAGCCGGGTGATTACTTATACCAAAGTTGACGAATCTTATGTGCCGTCGGAATATTATATGTATGACGATACGCTGGTGCCCGGACAGGAGGTTGTTTATTCGCCGTTTAACGGTGATTACGATTTTTATCCGTTTGAACAAAGTTTCGGCTATACAGTTGAGTTTGTTTGCCAAACATCGTTTCTGGTGGAGAAGGGAATCGTCAGAGCCTGGCGCCGGAAGGGAAACAACTGTGTGGCTGATTGAAAACACGTAACCAAATATTAATAAAATTTGTCTAATATCAGACTCCGTAACAACACAACAGAGTCTGGCCATGGGTTTTTTGTTTGAGCTGAAAAGCAGGTTAAAAAGTTCGGGAATATACATCGCGTTTACGCTGGTGATTTTTTATTTCGGATTTTATGCTTTCTATGGTGAGCGCGGGATTCGAAAGTATCTTTATCTGCGCCGCGAGGTGGAATACGCGCGTACGCTTGCCCAGCAGTACGAGGCCAAAAAAGAACGCCTGAACAGGGAAGTGCGCCTGCTTTCGCCGGACAGTCTGGATTTGGACTTATTGGACGAAAGAGCCCGCGTCGTGCTTAATTTCGTCGACGAAGACGAATTTGTTATTTTGGATGAGCAGTAAGGCCGAAGGGGTTTTCCCGCTGTGCTAAAAAAAGTCTGTATTTTTATATTTTTTTTTGCTATACATAATTAAATTTTAATCAGCGGGAAATCTTTTCCTTAATTAGTCGCAGTGATGTAATTTTATGAAAAAGATCAGGAAAAAAGCCCCCGAGCCGATGCAGTATGCTTCCAAAAAGCCTTTTTTTTCCGCAAAGGAAGTGATTTTCAGGAGCAACGGCCGGGCAAAAGTCTTTACCATTTCTTCCAAAATGCAGGTTATCTTTCTGTTTTTGGTTGTGTTTGTCAGTGTCTGGAGCGTTTATTACTATCAAATGTATCACCGCTCGGATATGATTATCGTTAAGAAAAACAACGAGCTGATTGCAACCAGGGATGCTTATATCGATCTGATGGGAGATTTTGTTACCCTGCAGGGTAATATTGCGGATATGATCAAGACGCTTGACAATGCCAAAACATCGGAACTGAACCTGGGGCAGTATCAGAAACAGGCAGCGCTGGTAGAAGGTAAAATTAAGCAGATTACAACCCAGGTTAAATGGATCAACGCCGAAAAACTGGCAGAAAAGGCCAGCATGAACGAGCTTTCCCTGCAACGGGACATCGCGGTTTCAGAAAGAGACCAGCTGCGCGAGCAACTGGTTGAAATGCAAAAGACCGTTGAAGATATCCGTGAGGCCGAGGCGGAAATTCTGGAGCGGGTGGCAAGGATTGCCGAAAAAGAGGCATCTAAAATCAAAAGCGCGGTCGCAGATATCAATGTGCCGCTGAAAAAGAAAGGGCTTTATTTTAATCCGCTGGCTAATGACAAACGTAAAACCGGCACCGGCGGGCCGTATATCCCGGAGGATAATACTTTCTTAAAAGACAAGGAAGTCGGCGACAAAGTCAGCGCAATTTTCAAGAATACCGACGATGTGGAGTATTACCGCGAGGTGTTGAAGTCGGTGCCGATCGGCAAACCGGTGTGGAGTTTTTGGGTGTCGTCGCCGTACGGGCGGCGGACGGATCCGTTTAAGAAGACCAAAGTCTACCACAAAGGCGTGGATATGGCAGCCAGAACCGGAAATAAAATCAAAGTGATGGCGGAAGGAAAAGTTGTGCGTGCGGGAACGGCTTCCGGATACGGAAAATTGGTGGAAGTGGATCACGGCAACGGTTTTAAGACAAAATACGGGCATATGCATAAAATTTATGTGAAAAAAGGACAGTATGTGGAAGTGGGCGATGTGTTGGGCGAGGTCGGTTCGACCGGACGTTCGACCGGGCCGCATCTGCATTATGAAATTCTCTATAAAGGGCACGATGTTGATCCGATGCCGTTTATGAAAGCTAAAATATCTTAGTTTCAGACAAGATTTATAAGGAATAAAACGATGAAAAAGTTGAAAAAAATGATGTACTTAAAGTTGGCGCGGGCTTTCGGGCGCAGCAACAACAGCCGGCAGGTGCCGACGATTATCGGTGAAACAACCAAAGTCAGCGGCGACATCAACAGCAACGGCATTCTTCATGTTGACGGTTACATCGAAGGCGATATTAACTGCGAAGAGCTGGTGATCGGCGTAAAAGGGAACATCCTCGGTACGGTGAAGGCACAAAGCATGTATCTGTACGGCACCCTGCAAGGCAAGGCCATTGCCGACAGTCTGTTTATTGCCAAAACCGCAAAACTGATCGGCGACGCTACGCATAACACAATCGCGATTGAACCGGGTGCTTATATCGACGGACATTGTATCCGCGGACAGAACAGCAATGCTCAACCGGCTCCGGCGGTGCAGATTTCCTCTACCGTTTCCGCACCGAAAATCGTTGCTAAAATCAAGGCCGTTAAATAAGAGATGTCGGCCAAAAGCAAAAAAACGGATTTTATCGCAAGCGGTCTGGTGGCACAGAACCGGCGGGCGAATTTTGATTATTTCATTAACGAAAAATTTGTTGCCGGGCTGGAACTGACGGGGACGGAAGTCAAATCGCTCAGGCTCGGGCACGCCAATATCAATGACGCTTTCGGGGTGGAAAAAAACGGTGAACTTTATATTTCCAACATGTTTATCGCCGAATATGCCAACAAAGGTTACGAAAGCCATATTGAAAAGCGCGACCGCAAACTGCTGCTGAAGAAAAAGGAAATCAACAGCATCCTTTCCGCCCTGGCCAAAAAAGGGGCGACGCTGGTGGCAATCCGCTTGTTCTTTAACGAAAAAGGGCGCGCCAAGCTGGAAGTCGGACTGGGTACCGGCAAAAAGAATTTTGACAAGCGGGAAACGATCAAGAACCGCGACTGGAACCGGGAAAAAGCGCGGGTGATGGCAAAATTTTCCTAAAGCCAGGGAGAAATTAAGTGGTTGACAGAGTTAAAAAATATCCGGATTCCGGTGAAAACGTCCGGTTTCGGATTAAAAGCCATTGGCTGAACTATGTCTGTTTGTTGTTTGTGCCGCTGATTCCTCTGTTTTTGGCAGGTCCTAAAAACTTTTTATCCTGGATTGATGTTTTTTTGTGTCTGCTGCTGTTGGCGCTTTCGGCCGGAGTGGTCATTTATCGCCGTCAGGTCGTGCTTACGGATCGCCGGTTGTTGGTCTTTCGCGGCTTGT
>CALXPZ010000082.1 GCA_944390375.1 uncultured Alphaproteobacteria bacterium
CGACAACCACGCTGATAATCGGTCCCATGGTGTCAAACTGAGCAAAAGCGAGCGCCATGCCGACGACAAAACCTGAAATGGTGCCGACATAAGGGATAAAAGATATGATACCGGCCAAAAAGCCTACCAGAAGTCCCAGATCAAGGCCGACCAGTTGGAGGCCGATGGCGTAAAAACTGCCTAAAATGACACAAACGCTTAATTGTCCGCGGATAAAGCCGGCCAGCGTACGGTCGATTTCGCGAGCCTGTTGTTCGATGGATTTCTTGGATTTCCGGGGCAAAAGACCGCGGACTTTTTCAATAAACTTATCCCAGTCGCGCAGCATATAGAAGGCGACAACTGGCGTAATCAGCAGCAGGGAAATCAGATTGACAACGGCCATTCCGCCGGAAACCACGCTGCGGATGATTTTGCCGAGCAGCTTTAAGTTATTGGCGGCGTTGGCGCGGACATATTCGCGGATTTTATCGGCGTCAAAAGTCGGAAATATGTCCTTGAGTTGAGCCAGCAGCGGTTCCGCTTTTTTTAGGAGCGAACTGACATAGTTGGGGACAACACTGATAAATGTGCCGAGCTGGCTGTCGATTACGTTGACAAGCAGAATCAGGGCAGGGACGATCAGCAAAATGACCAGAACCAGTACCAGAATGGTTGCCCAGGTGCGGCTGATTTTTAATTTGACAAAGCGGTCGACCAACGGATCGAGCAGGTAGCCGATGATTATGCCGGCGACAAACGGCAACAGTACCGAACGCAGGACATATACAAAAGCGCAGAAAAAGATAAACAACGTCAACCAGAAAAGGCGGTTCGATTTTGGAGCCGTGGTTGCCGAAACAGATGATTTTACAGGCATTTTTATATCCTTTATGCTTACATATTGACCAAGGTGTAGTAATTGCCGGTATCCGTCAGTTGCAGGCGCTGGTTTTCCAACGCTTTGTTTAAGGTTTCAAAGTCGCCGATGTAGTCAATTTGGAATTGAATGCGACCGTTTCCGATAGCGTTGATCCGGATACCTTCAACGGCGGTCAGGGCGGCAATTTTTTCTTCCACTTTCAGCCAGGAACTTAACGTGGAGAATTTATACAAAGCCGTAATTGTCCGGGTTTCCGTTGAAGATACGATGCTGCGGCCTTTCAACTCGTCGGAAATATGGAGGGCGGTTTCTTCGACGGCTTTGTGAAAGAGTTCGGAAGAACGGAGGCCGTCGATGTTAAAAGTGTCGTTTTTGCCGGTTTGAAGATTGATTATTCTGACCGTTAAACCCTGTTCTCCGTTATACCAGGCTTCTGCCGTATAAACATCGTTTCCGCCGTTGATGGCGTTCAGCTGACGCAAGACAGGCATATCCGGGTCAAGCGCCTGTTCCGCGGTAAGGGAGGGCAGGTTGCTTTCGGCCAGCGCAAACAGGCGGATGGAGCCGACCGTTTGCGGAAATTGTTCCCATGCCAGCCGCCAGAAATTGTTTTCTTCCCAGAGCAAGGTTTGACTTTCTTCCGTTTCGTGGAAAACGGGAATAATCAGAACATCGGCGGAAGAGGCAACAACCAAAGGAACATTTTTTTCCTGAAGGTATTGTCGCAGCAATTGGTCGTTGGCGGTGATTCTTAGTTTGGCCAGATAACGGAAATTGGAGGTTTTTTCTTCCAACACGGTGGTTTCTTTAATGAAATTGAGCAGTTGGTCGTCGGTTAATTTGTTTAAAACCAGCAGGCCTTCCCGGGTGGTGAAGTTGGCGGCAATGGCGCTGACAGCCTGCCGATTGGCCTGCTGCATGGCACGTTCTCTGGCCGCGGCCGCGTTTTCGGCGGTAACGTCGACACTGATGTCGGCAGAATAAGAAGGCAGCGCCGCCCGGAGGGCGGAAACGAAAACGGCGGCGGTTAAAAACAAAGAAAGTATAAGAAGGCGCATGACGGTGGCTCCCGATTTATTTGATGATTTCCAACTGGTTAAAGAAAAAAGATATTTCACGGGCGGCAGTTTCCGGACAGTCGGAACCGTGTACGGCGTTCTTTTCAATGGATATTCCGTACAGCCGGCGCAGAGTATTTTCTTCGGCTGCCGCAGGGTTGGCCGCTCCCATCAGCCGGCGGTATTCTTCAATCGCGTTTTCTCCCGCCAGAACCTGGACAATGACCGGGCCGGCCGTGATGTTTTCGATCAGTTCTTCAAAAAAAGCTTTGTCTTTGTGGGCGGCATAAAAACAGGCGGCCTGTTCTTTGGACAGCCGGAGCATCTTTTGAGCGATGATCTTTAGCCCGCTTTCTTCAATGCGGGTGATGATTTTGCCGGCAACACAGCCGAGTACGGCTTCCGGTTTGATCATTGAAAAAGTTCTTTCCATAATTCTCCTCTGATTGGTTTAATCTTGTTCTGATCTTATCCTATAAGGATTGAAAAAGCAAAAAGTTTTTATAGACTTTTTGATCAAATCGTTGTTTATTACAAGCAAATTTCTGATTTAACCAGTTTAAGGACGTGTCAAATGACTGAAAGTGCTTATTTAAAACAATTGCTTGGCAAAGCCGCGAAAAACATGAAAACAATCGTTTTGCCCGAAAGCGAAGACGAGCGTATCCTTGAGGCCGCTCACAAGGTGGCACAGGCCGGTGCCGCCCGGCCGGTGATTCTCGGCAGCCGGGATGTGATAGAGGCCTATTATAAGGCCAAAGGATGGCGTTTGGACGGAATCGAAATTGTCAATCCGGAAACGTCACCGAAATTGCAGGCTTATGCCGATATGTTTTATGAGTTGCGCAAAGAAAAAGGAATTACTCAGGAAGATGCCTTAAAGCAGATGCATAACTATAATTATTTCGGCACCATGATGATTAAGGCAGGAGATGCCGACGGCATGGTTTCCGGCGCCGATCACTCTACGGCCGATACCGTCCGTCCGGCGCTGCAGATTATCAAATCGGCCAAAAAGGGACGTTCCGTTTCGTCGGCAATTCTCGAGGTTGTCAACGGCAAGCCCTATATTTTTTCGGACTGCGCCATTATTATCAATCCGACGGCGGCCGAGCTGGCAGACATTGCGATTGATGCGGCGGAAACGGCCATCCAGTTCGGCATTGAGCCGAAAGTGGCGCTTTTGTCTTATTCGACCAAAGGTTCCGGCAAAGGCGAAGGAGTGGACAAGGTTGTGGAAGCCGTCCGGTTGGCAAAAGAACAGCTCACCCGTCCGGAATATAAAGATCTGCCGATTAAAATCGACGGCGAAATGCAGTCCGATGCGGCGCTTGATGTTGTGGTTGCGGCCAAAAAAGCTCCGGGCAGCGATGTCGCCGGACAGGCAAACGTTCTCATTTTCCCGGATATTGAGGCCGGCAATATCTGCTACAAGCTGTTGCAGCGTTTGGGCGGAGCAGAGGCTTACGGCCCGATTTTGCAGGGGCTGAACGCACCGGTCAATGATTTGTCCCGCGGCGCTCTGGTTGACGACATTGTCGGCATGATTGCCATTACCGCATTGCAGGCCGCCGGAAAATAACTTTTTTGATTTCAGCTAATTAGCAGTAAAAATAATATGGAAAAAATCTTAGTGCTGAACTCCGGTTCATCTTCTCTGAAGTATCAGTTGTTCAATGTTTCCGGCGATAATTATGAAGTCGTAGCCAAGGGAATTGCCGACCGTATCGGCATTGAGGGCTCTCTGGTTACAATCAAGGTCGGCGAGGGCGATAAAGTTACGACCGAACTGCCGCTGCCGACGCACAAAGAAGCGATCAAGGAAGTGCTGGACCTGCTGCTCGGCAGTGTTTTAAAAAGTCTGGACGAACTTTCCGGCGTCGGGCACCGGGTTGTTCACGGCGGGGAATATTTTGACCGTTCGGTTCTGGTTGACGACGAAGTTATCCGCCTGATAGACGGTCTTTCCACACTGGCTCCGCTGCATAATCCGGCGGCGGTTATGGGGATCAGGGCGGTTAAATCCCTGCTGCCGAAAGTGCCGCAGGTGGTTGTTTTTGATACGGCTTTCCACCAGACCATGAAACCCGAGGCCTTTATGTATGCCCTGCCGCTTGAGCAGTATAAAAAATATAAAATCCGCCGCTACGGCGCCCACGGTACATCGCATTTGTATGTTTCCCGCGAGGCGGCCAAAATCATGGGAAAACCCGGTAAATTTATTACCTGCCATATCGGCAACGGCGCTTCCATCAGCGCGGTTAAGGACGGAATTTGTACGGATACGTCCATGGGCTTTACTCCTCTGGCCGGGGTTGTGATGGGTACCCGTTCGGGCGATGTCGATCCGTTTGTGCCGCTTTATATCATGAAAACCCAGAACAAAACGGTTGACGAGGTTGACAATTTGCTGAACAAACAATCCGGTATGCTCGGGCTGTGCGGCTGTTCCGACAACCGCGACGTTGAGGTCAAGTATTTCGCCGGCGATCCGGACGCGATTACCGCCATGCAGGTTTATACATACAGCATTGTCAAATACATCGGCGCCTATACCGCGGCGATGGGCGGGGTTGATGCCATCGTTTTCACCGGTGGAATCGGCGAAAACGGCTGCGAAGTCCGCAAACAGATCTGCGAACGGCTGGCCTTTATGGGAATCGAACTGGATGAGGAAGCCAACAAGCTGCGCGGGCAGACGGTGGAAATTTCCAAACCAGGTTCCAAGGTCAGGGTGTTTGTCATTCCGACCAACGAGGAACTGGTGATTGCCCAGGATGTCCGGAAACTGATATAATTTTTTGCGGATAAAAAGATATTTTCCCTGCCGCCTTTGACGGACGGCAGGGAAATTTTTTTGTATTGATCAGAAGAAAAAAGACATTGAAATTGCGCTTGGGATAATTATCTGAAAGGGAGAGAAAAATTTAAACAAAGGGCGTGATGATGAAAAAAATATTGTTTTGGACGGGGCTGCTTTTAGCATTTGACGTGCGGGCGGAAGAAGGAATGGTGATTCAGTCCGACTCTTCCCAGCCGACGATTATTTACGGCGAGGCGGAAAATGCAAACGGTACGTTTAATGAAATCTCGGTCAGGCAGGCGGCGGACGCTCCCAATCCTTTCGGCAATCCGATTGCAGACATAGCTCCGTACGGGCAGTCCCAACAGACTGCGGCAACAGCCAAAAAAGTTCCGGTAACCGTGCAAAAAGGCGGTGTAACTGTCGGAAATAACGAAATTTCTCAAGTAAGTGAGCAGAATCCGGAAATCAGCGAAAATTCTCCCGAACAGATGCAAAGCGAAATTCAGAATACGCTTTATGAGGCCAACGACCGGATTTATGATGTTCAGTCGTATCCCGACGACGATATCAATCAGATAGAAAATACAAACAGCGATGTTACCAATTACCCGGCATATTGATTAAAAAAATAAGACCCGGTTGCTTTTTTCAGCCGGGTCTTATCTATCATTGTTCCGTTTTTAATAAATAGGGAACTGTCCGCATAATTTTAAGACTTTTTCTTTTGTTTCGCGGATGACGGCGTCGGCGTTACCGGCGGCCAGAGCATCTATGATGTCCCCGATCCAGTTGCCGATGAGCGTAAACTCTTTTTCCCGGAAACCGCGGGTGGTGCCGGCCGGCGTACCGACCCGGATGCCGGAAGTCGTTTTCGGCGGCTGGGGATCAAAGGGAATGGCGTTTTTGTTGCAGGTGATGTTTGCTTCTTCCAGCTTTTTGGCCACGACGTCTCCGGTCAGACCTTTCGGGCGCAGGTCAACCAGCAGCAAGTGCGTATCGGTGCCGCCGGAAACGAGCGACAAGCCGCGTTCAGTTAATACTTCGCCCAGAACTTTGGCATTTTTGATAACCTGAGCGGCATAATTTTTGAAATCGGCGCTCAGAGCCTCTTTAAAGCATACGGCTTTGGCTGCAATAACGTGTTCCAGCGGTCCGCCCTGCGTGCCGGGGAAAATGGCCGAATTTATTTTTTTTGCCAGCTCTTCGTTGTTGGTCAAAATCATGCCGCCGCGGGGGCCGCGCAATGTTTTGTGGGTGGTGGTGGTTACAACATCGGCGTATTCAAGCGGGTTGGGGTGGCAGCCGCCGGCAACAAGACCGGCAAAGTGCGCCATATCGACCATCAGATACGCGCCGCAACTGTCCGCAATTTGGCGGAAACGGGCAAAATCTATCTGCCGCGAGTAGGCCGAACCGCCGGCAATAATCAGTTTCGGCCGGTGTTGTTGGGCGAGCCCGGCCACTTCATCATAATCTATCAAGCCGTCTTGTCTGCGGACGCCGTAAGCAACCGCATTCAGCCATTTGCCGGAAATGGAAACCTTGGCGCCGTGGGTCAAGTGTCCGCCGGCATCAAGCGACATTCCGAGAATCGTGTCGTTGGGGTTGAGCAAAGCGACATAAACGGCGGTGTTGGCCTGGCTGCCGGAGTGGGGCTGTACGTTGACAAAAGAGGCGTTAAACAATTTTTTTGCACGATCGATTGCCAGTTGTTCCACCTGATCGACAAATTCGCAGCCGCCGTAGTAGCGCCGTCCGGGGTAACCTTCCGCATATTTATTGGTCAGAATTGATCCCTGCGCTTCCAAAACGGCGCGGGACACAATGTTTTCGGAGGCAATCAGTTCGATCTGGTTGCGCTGGCGGCCGAGTTCCCGGTCTATTGCCGCGGAAATTTCCGGATCTTCGGTTGATAAGTTTGAAGTAAAATCCATGTTTATTTTCCCTCCTCGATTTTTTCAATCCGGCGGCAGTGGCGGCCGCCTTCAAATTCGGTTTTATTAAAAATGTCGATCCGCCGGATGACGTCTTCGGCCTTCATGGTTCGGCCGCCGAAGACGAGAACGTTGGCGTTGTTGTGGCGTTTGGCCATTTCGGCCGTAAAGTCATCGTACAAAAGAGCTGCACGGATCCCGTGGTAGCGGTTGGCGGCAATAGAAATGCCAATTCCGGTGCCGCAGATGAGAATCCCGAGTTCCGCTTTGCCGGAAAGGATGGTTTCCGCCATTTTTTTTGCCTGATCGGGATAGTCGCACGAATCTGTGTTGTGGGTTCCCAAATCGTTTAAGAAAATCCCCTTTTCTTTAT
>CALXPZ010000083.1 GCA_944390375.1 uncultured Alphaproteobacteria bacterium
CTCAAGCGTGCTCGGTACGGAAGCGGTCATTTCCTGCACGGTCATTTTCTCGGTCGCAACCATCGCCACCATGATGCTGGCGGTTGCTTGCGGGCTGCGCGGATTAAGCGCCCTGCGCTTTGAAAAACTGGGCAACTACGCGCACGAAATTGCCGGCGGGACGATTATGGCCTGCGGTCTTGCAATTATTTTTGGTCTGTAAAAAAAAGGCCTTCGGTTGATTGTCAACCGGAGGCCGCATTTGAGAGTTTGTTTTTTAGGAAAGTTTTTATGAATAAGGTTTATCGGTATCTGTTGGTCGTTTTGTCGGCGGTGGTCGGTCTTTTATGCATAGCTGCTTTTACCGGTTTGTTTTATCCGATTGCTTTTTTGGACATCGAGTTTGTGCCGCTGCTGCAGCGGCTGCTGGTCGATTTTTCGGTTGTAGCGGCCGTGTTGGCGGCGGTGGTGCTGATTTTTACCCTTGTGTTCGGTCGGCT
Organism: uncultured Alphaproteobacteria bacterium; assembly: GCA_944390375.1. Taxonomy (GTDB): domain Bacteria; phylum Pseudomonadota; class Alphaproteobacteria; order RF32; family CAG-239; genus JAFUYI01. Next base: position 480 of record CALXPZ010000083.1, read on the forward strand.
GTATTGTTCTCTTTTGTGCCCGCTCGGACTGTTGCAAGAGCTGATGGTGTCGGTCTTCCGCCGCGGCAAAAAAATGCGGCCGGGAAAAAACCGTCCTTATAAATATTTTCTGGCCGCCGCCGCATACGGAATGCTGTTTGGCGGCGCTGCCTTTTTGATCCGTCTGCTCGATCCCTATACGTTGTTCTGCTCGGCGGCAAGCGGCGCCTGGCTGGGGTTGGCGGTTGCGGTTTTGCTGGCGTTGCTGGTCTGGTTCAAAGGACGCTTTTTTTGCACCAATATCTGCCCGGTCGGTACCGTGCTCGGGCTTTGTTCCAAATATGCCGTCAACCGGATTTATATTGAAGAGGACAAATGTGTTTCCTGCGGTTTGTGTGCCTCCCGCTGTCCGGCCGGCAGCATTGATTTCAAAAACAAGACGGTGGATAACGAAACCTGCGTCAAATGTCTTCGTTGTCTGAACGCCTGCCATCGGCAGGGAGTACACTACGGCCGGCCGCCGCAGAAACGGTTGCAACCGGCATTCAGCCCTCTCCGCCGGCGTCTGCTGATAACCGGCGGCGCGGCAGCTTTGTTTGCCCTGGCGGTAAAATCGGGTCTCGAGTTCGGCAAAAATATCGCTGCCCGGCTGAAAAAGGCGGTTTTGCCGGCCGGCGCCGGCAGCGCGGAAGAATTTGCCGACCGCTGCCTGAACTGTAACCTTTGCGTGGAAAACTGCCCGATGAAAATTCTGCGCCGGGCCGATGGGGATTTCCCGGTCGTGCATATTGACTATTCGGACGGTTTTTGCAACTATGACTGTCATAAATGTTCCGAAGTCTGTCCGTCCGGCGCAATCAGAAAAATATCCCTTGCCGAAAAGCAGAAAACGCAGATCGGGTTGGCCGTCGTTGATGAAAGCTTGTGTGTCAAATGCGGACTTTGCGTCATGAAATGCCCGCGGCAGATTATTGACAAGGAAACGGGCGGTTTCCCGCAGATTGACGCAAAAGCCTGCATCGGCTGCGGCGCCTGCAAAAACGCCTGCCCCGTCAAAGCCATAGAAATTGTTGCCGTCGATCGGCAAAAACTTGTAAAATAAAGGAGGAAACAATGTCTTTAGGATTAACCGAAATTGCCCTGATTTTAATTGTCGTACTGATTTTGTTCGGCGGCAAACGCATTCCCGAACTGGCCAAGGCTTTGGGCAAAGCTCAGTACGAATACAAAAAAGCCAAGGAAATGCTGCAAAACGAGGCTCAGGACTTAAAAGACACGGTTGAAAAAGCCGCTGCCGAAGAAGAAAAGAAAAACGCCGAAAAAACGGAAGAAAAAAGCGGAAAATAATAAATGGAAGACAAAGACGAAAGTCTGGTGGTGCATCTTGAAGCTCTGCGCGGTATGCTGATCAGGTGCTTTCTGGCATTGGGCATCGGCCTGATACCGATGTTCTTTGCCGCCCCGTATTTTATGGATCTGCTGATTAAGGTGATGGTCGGTGAAAACGATGTTGCGCTCAACTTCTTTTCACCGATGGAAGTGTTTGTGCTGCAAATCAAAGTGGCCTTTGTGCTTGACCTTTTGGTCTGCTTTCCCTATGTCATCCGCCAGATATGGGACTTTGTCCTGCCGGCGCTTTATGACAACGAACGCCGGTTTGTCAAATCGATTGTGCTGATTTCAAGCGCGTTGTTTATCCTCGGCGTGCTTTTCTGCGTTTTTTTCATTCTGCCGCTGATTATCCGTTTCGGTATCAGCTTTGCCACCGAGAATATTCAGGCGGTCTTCGGCATTGCCAATATCATCACGTTGGCGCTTTGGCTGTCGGTCATTTTCGGACTGATGTTTCAGTTTCCGTTGATAACTTACGCCTTAATCCGTTCCGAAATTGCCTCTTATGAGACGGTGAAAGAAAAGCGCTCATACATTTTTGTCGGTATCCTGATTATTGCCGCAATTCTAACCCCGCCGGATATTGTCAGTCAGCTAATGCTGGCAATTCCGACCTATTTGCTGTTTGAAGCGGGGCTTTTTGCCGCCCGCGGACGAAAAAAAGGAAAATAAGACGGCTTGTGGCATTCAGGCCGTCTGTATTTTCCGGATGTTTTGTCCGGACGATGTTGCGGATGCCTTTTTTACATTCGGCTGATTTTTAAAATCTGCTCATTATTTCCCCTTCTGTCATATTTTTGATAAAAAGGCTTGACTTAAAGCGTGCTCTAAAAACTATGATAACAAATATTAAATTATGCCCAAGAACAAACAGATAAAAGGGGGTAGAAAATGAAACGCAGAGAATTTTGCAAAATGTCGGCCGCTGCCGTTGCCGCCGGAGTTTTGGGAAATATGTTTAAAATCAAAAGCGCAGCGGCATTTGCGGGGGAAAAACCCAAAGTCTATTTCTCGCGGGAAATTACGCCGGAAAGCCTGTTGAACCTGTATCACCGGGTCAATCAGGATATCCGGGGAAAAGTTGCCATCAAGCTGCACACCGGCGAACCGCACGGCCCCAATCTTTTGCCCCGTGAGCTGGCAAAAGCTTTGCAGGCGGACATTCCGCAAAGTACGATTGTCGAGTGCAACGTGCTCTATCCGAGCCCGCGGCAGAACACGAAAACCCATTTGGAAACCCTGAAAACAAACGGTTGGACATTTTGCCCGGTAGATATTATGGATGCCGAGGGCGATATCAATCTGCCGATAAAGGGCGGCCGCCATTTGACGGAAGTTGCCGTCGGCGGGCATCTGGCAAATTACGATTCGATGGTTGTCTACACGCATTTTAAGGGGCACGCCATGGGTGGTTTCGGCGGTTCTCTGAAAAATATTGCCATCGGCTGTGCTTCCGGCAAGGTCGGTAAGGCCCAGTTGCACGGGCCGGACTGGGAAACGGGAAAACAGTTTTTAGAGCGGATGGTAGAAGGCGGCAAGGCCGTCTGTGATCATTTTGGCCGCCGGATTACATATTTGAACGTGCTCAAAAATATTTCCGTGGACTGCGACTGTGATGCCCATGGCGCCAAACCGACCTGTCCCGATATCGGCATTCTTGCCTCAACGGATATTCTGGCGATTGATCAGGCGGGAATAGACCTGATTTATGCCTTGCCGGAAAAAGATAACCGCGATATCAAAGAACGTATTGAATCAAGAGAAGGATTGCACCAGTTGGAATATATGGCGGAGCTTGGCATGGGCAGCCGCAATTATGAATTGGTGGAAATTTAAGTTAAAAAAACTCTCTGTTACGGACAGCCCCTCTGATATAAAAGAGGGGCTTTGTCTTAAACGGCGATGGTTACCGCCATAAAGATTGTTTTGCAAGTCCTTTACAGAAACATTCATAATCTCATCATGGCTTTGCTTTTTAATTTTTTCACAATATTTGTTTGCAGATATAAATATAGTTTGTTAAGTTTGTCAGCAAGAAAGCCGTAAAATCTCAGGGAAGTCATATGAAAAAAATATTTTTGCTTTTGAGTTTGGTTGTGATGATTGCCGCCAATGCCCGGGCAGAGGAAAATGTATCTGCAGAAATGGATGCATCACAAAAGGTTGAGCAGGAAGTTGAAAAATACAAAAAAGAATGTTCCGAAAAGCGTATCCGGATGACTACACGGATCATGTTTATGCGCTCACAGATGACTCTTTAAAATACGCAAATCAAAAATACCATCAATGTATAAAAAGCATAATTGTTGAAAAAAGCAAAATGATTTTTCCTAAAAAAGAAAGCGAACAGATGGTTCAATTTCTGAATGAGTTTGAAAAAGGCGTTTTAGGGTTTTATTGGATTTTACATAATACAGAAGATAATGGATACATCGGCCGCCAACAGAATGATGCCGTTATGGGACGTTATTATGAACAAATTTTAGAGGACATCATTCTGTATGAGCAAAACCTTCAGTACTACTAACGATACTGTTTTAATAATTCCAGTGCTTTACGCCTTTCATTTTGAAATCGTTTTTTTACACCACCTCTTTTAAGTTTAAAGGATTATCCAAATTCTGCATTGTTTTTTCCTGAAGTTATTTACAGATTAAACTATATTTAGGAAAAAAGCTTTTTAATTACAACAAAATGACTTCCTGAAAATCGGTATTATATGTCTTGGCGATGTCAACCGCCGACAAAGCTCGCGTTTCCGCCGGATACGAAAAAAGACGCCTTATCCAAGCGTCTTTTTGATCAAAATGGCGGACAGAAAGGGATTCGAACCCTTGGTACCCTTTAGGGGTACACACGATTTCCAATCGTGCGCCTTCGACCACTCGGCCACCTGTCCATAAAACTGATTAGTTTATTAGACTGTTTTCTTTTATTTTGCAAGATTTATTTTTAAATATTATCAAAAAGGTCGGATTTTAAATTTTCTTCCTATCAATGGCAATTGGCAACCTTAAAAACAAACACCGCCCTGTTTGAGGGCGGTGGGTCAAAAGGGCACATTTCCTGCCGCAGATATATCATTGTTTGTCTTTTCCCGCATACAAAGGATATGCCGTTTCCATCCGGGCTTTTTGCGGTTTGGCAATGTTCAGGCTGATTTCTGCCGAATGCGGATTTTCGATAAATTTGATTTTCATTTTATCCAGCAGAAAATCGGCCACCAGAGTATCCATCTCATAGGCGTGGACGGCCATCGGATTCATGGTGTAAAGCTCATCTTTGCCCAGAGCCAGATAGGCGAATTTGCTTTCGGAAAGCTTATCAATCAGCGGAAACCGAGACCAGTCTTCATGTTTGCGGGCAATCTCCAAAGCTTCGTGGAAAATAAGAGCCGGCACCGCCAGGTTGTCGCAGTTTGCAATTTTTTCCCGGCTGATCATGATTGTATTACCTTCGGCATAGGCGGTTTTCATTTTGTTCAAATCGGTATCGGCGGCTTTGCTTTCCTGTTTTTCAAGCCATTCACGCTGATTAAAAAAGCGCAGTTCTACGGCAGTATGATAAGAGGCGTTAAAAGCGTTTATGATATTTTGAGAAAGGTCTTTTTGTTCCGCAAACTCTAAGTGCTGCCAATTTTCGAGGTCTTCTTTCAGCCGGGGAACGCTTTGCAGGCGGTGGCAGAACTGTTCGCATCTTGCTTTTTCCCGGTCCAGAAATTCCTGCGGCAGCCGAATGCCGAACAATAAAATTTTGAGTTGGTCTTTATAAGTGGAGATGGTTTCTTTGTTTTGGCGGAAAGTTTCCATATCCCGACCGAGAACATCTTGCAACAAGCCGTCAAGAATTTCCAGCCTTTGTTTGTTGTTGAGAGCGGCTATTTTCTCGTTGCTCAACCCGGTCAGTCTGCGGACGGCCAGCTCGTGGCGGATTCGGTTGTTTTCTTTCAGTTTCGGGCGCAGTTCCCGCGACAATTTATTCCATTCTTCAATAGAGGGAAAAGTGATGCTGCCGAGCAAAAGGTCGAGCTTTGCCTGATATTTGGGAAATTTCGGTTCAATAACCGCGTATTGTTTTCCCTTATAAAGACCGACCATCAAGTTACAGTTCAGCAGAATCCAACGATATTCGGATACGTTCAGTTTCATGCCTTACTCCTGTGAATACCCTGTTAGTATATCATATTTTCTGCCCGTTTCCAAGCAAAAATTTTCGTGCCGGAAAATACCGTCTTTGGATTTAAAAGACATAAAAAAAAACCGCCCGGGAAGGGCGGTTTTTCAAACAAACCGTAAGGTTTATTTCTTTTTCAGAGCTTCGCCCAGGGCTTCGCCGAGGGAAGAACCGGCAGAAGAAGTGCTGGAATATTCTTCCAGAGCTTTCTTTTCTTCTTCGATTTCCAAAGCTTTGACCGAAAGGCCGAGTTTGCCTTTTTTCTTGTCAACGCTGACAACTTTGGCTTCCAGTTCATCGCCGACGTTGTACTGGCTCAGATCCTGGCCGGCTTTGTCTTTCGACATATCGGACTTTTTGATGTTGGCGGCAACGCCGTTAACTTCAACGTCAACGCCTTTGTCGTCAATGGCGGTAATGGTTGCTTTAACCGTATCGCCTTTTTTGAAGCCGTCAAGAGCAGTTGCGTTTTCATCTTCAGTCAGTTGTTTGATGCCGAGACTGATACGTTCTTTTTCAACGCCAACATCAATGATTTTGGCCTGAATTTCCTGTCCTTTGGTGTAGTCTTTAACCGCTTCTTCGCCGGATTTGTCCCAAGCGATGTCGGACAGGTGGATCATGCCGTCGATTTCGTCATTCAGGCCGACAAACAGACCGAATTCGGTAATGTTTTTGATTTTGCCTTCGATGACGGATCCGACCGGATGCTCTTCAATATAAGCAGCCCACGGATTCGGGGTGCATTGTTTGATGCCGAGGCTGATTCTTCTCTTTTCCGGATCAACTTCAAGAACTTTAACTTCAACTTCCTGCGAGGTCGAAACGATCTTGCCGGGGTGAACGTTCTTGCGGGTCCAGCTCATTTCCGAAACGTGAACCAGTCCTTCGATTCCGTCTTCAAGTTCGACAAACGCGCCGTAATCGGTAATGTTGGTTACTTTGCCTTTGTAAACTTCGCCGACTTTGAATCTTTCTTCAACATTTTGCCACGGGTCATTTTCCAGCTGTTTCATGCCCAGGCTGATGCGTTGATTGTCTTCGTTGAATTTGATAACCTGAACTTTAACCGTCTGGCCGACAGACAGAACTTCGGCCGGATGATTGATGCGTTTCCACGAAATGTCGGTAACGTGCAGCAAGCCGTCAACGCCGCCGAGGTCGATAAACGCACCGTAATCGGTGATGTTTTTGACCACACCTTCAAGGACGGATCCTTCTTTGATGGCGTCAATCAGTTCGGCTCTCGATTCGGCTCTGGTTTCTTCCAGCACAACACGGCGAGAAACAACGATATTGCCTCTGACCTTGTCCATTTTCAAAATCTGGAAAGGCTGGGAAATGCCCATCAGCGGAGTGATGTCGCGGATCGGGCGGATATCGATCTGAGATCCCGGCAGGAAAGCGATGGCGCCGTTCAAGTCAACGGTAAAGCCGCCTTTGACGCGGCCGAAGATAACGCCGTTAATGCGTTCGTTGGCATTCATGGCTTTTTCCAGATCCTGCCATACTTCTTCGCGGCGGGCTTTTTCGCGCGAAAGAACGATGTTGCCTTCGCGGTCTTCGTAACGGTCAACATAAACTTCAACCGTATCGCCGATTTTGAGTTCCGGATTCTGGCCGAATTCACGAACCGGGATGCGACCTTCGGATTTCAGTCCGACATCAACGGTAACGAAATCCGGAGTGATTTTAATAATGGTTCCTTTTACGACCGAACCAACCAGACCGTTATCTCCCATCTGTTCATTCAGGAGGTCGGCGAAAACTTCGTTGGTTTCGGGGATTTGAACTTCTGCTGTATTCATTAAAGTAAAAACAATTCAAAATGCCATTCCCGTGTTTTTTTCGGGCGGACTTGTACGAGGTTAAAAAATTGAGCGCAGCGTACCCTGCGCGTCAAATCAGCTCTTTTATACACTTAAATTATTATTTTTCAAGCACAATCTGCTTTATCCGGCAACCGGTCGTTATTTTTTTTGCCGTTTTTGCTTCGATCAGGGCAGATGCCTTGGCGGCCACTTCCGCCGCGTTCATCTCCGAGGTGTCTAAAATAACGGCGTCTTCGGCCGGTTTTAAGGGGGCCGACGCCCGTTCGCTGTCGCGTTTGTCGCGGGCAATCATATCGGCCAGCACTTTGTCATAAGGAGTGTCGATTCCTTTTTGTTTATATTCGTCATATCTCCGGCGGGCGCGGACTTCGGTAGCGGCGGTAACAAACAGTTTGATGTCGGCCTGCGGACAAACGACGGTGCCGGTGTCGCGACCGTCATAAATAACGCCGTTGGCGGGTTTGCCGTCCGCAAAAGTAGGGGTCAGGGCAAAATCCTGCTGCATTTTTAAGAGCGCCGCCCGCACTTTCGGATGAGCGGAAACGATTGAAGCCGCCCGGCTGCCGGTTTGACTGCGGAAATCGGGATGGCGGGAAAGCTCTATCATTTTGACGAAAGTCAGTTTTTTGGCGGTTTCTTCTGCCAACACTTCATCATTGACGTCCAGTCCGTCCAAAACCATCATCAGCCCGACCGCGCGGTAAACCATGCCGGTGTCAAAATAAGCCAGACGATATTTTTCGGCAAGAGTGGAGGCGAGAGTTCCTTTGCCTGCCGCCGCAGGCCCGTCAATAGTGATAATCATGCTTTATGCCCGTAACGAAAACTTAACTAAAGACATTGTATATTCCGGTTAGATGATAAACACAACCCCCCGCGGGAGGTTATTCAGAATTTATTTTCAACCGGAGAAACAATGTCGGGCGCAGCCAAAATCCGTTTGTATGTAAAAACTCCGCTTGCCGTCGGTGCACGGGTTGTTTTTGACGAAAACCAGAGCCGCTATCTCGGCGCCGTCATGCGGCTTTCCGCCGGCGCGGAAGTTCTGCTCTTTGACGGTCAAAACGGCGAATTTGCGGCCGAAATCGTCAACCTCGGCAAAAAAACGGGAGAGGCTGTGGTCAAAAAACAGACCAGAAAATTTGTTCCCGCCAAAGATGTGTGGCTGTTGTTTGCGCCGGTAAAAAAAGATCGCACGGATTTTATCATCGAAAAGGCAACCGAGCTCGGCGCGTCGGTCATTGTGCCCGTTATAACCCGTTATACGATTGCCGAAAAAGTCCGGCTTGAACGTTTTTGTGCGCAGGCGGCGGAGGCGTCCGAGCAGTCCCGCCGGCTTGATGTGCCGGAAATAAAAGAGCCGGTTCGGCTGAAAGATTTGCTGGCTGTCTGGGATCCTTCCCGTCGGTTGTTCTTTATGGACGAAAGCGGGGGCGGCAGGCCGGCGCGCATGGTTTTTGCCGAAAACAAAGGGGCGGCCGCGCTGCTGGTCGGACCGGAAGGCGGTTTTGCCGAAGAGGAACTGAACGCCCTGCGGGCGGCGCCGTTTGCCCGTGCGGTCAGCCTGGGTCCGTTGATCTTAAGGGCGGAAACGGCGGTTGCCGCGGCGTTGAGCGTGTGGCAGTCGGTTTGCGGGTGTTGGGATGGAGAAGAAAATGAAAAAGAAAGCAGATAACATACCGCCGGCGCAGCGGGCGGCGGTCAAAGCCAAAATTCCTTCTTATCAGCGGGAGTTCTACAGCTGGCTCTATGAAAGTCCGCGTTTAACCCGTTGGCTCGACCATCAGCGGCTGCTCAATGTTCTGACTTTTGGCGCCAGCGGTAAAATGCTCAAATCCTGTGCCAACGAAATACCCGTTTCCTCGGATGTGTTGCAGATGGGGGCCACTTTCGGCGATCAGATCGGGACGGCGGCGGCCAGGGTCGGCATTTACGGGCATTATGATCTGCTTGATGTCAGCATGGTACAGTTGCGGCACCAGCGCAATAAATATTGTTATCTTTTCCCGTTCATGCGTTTTATTAACGGTGATGCCGCCGAACAGCCGAAACGCCAGTATGATGTTGTCATCTGCTATATGTTGCTGCATGAGGTGCCCTCGGGTACTCGCGCGCAGATTGTCAACAACGCTTTAAATTGCGTCAAACCGGGCGGAAAGGTTATTTTTGTTGATTATAACAATTCACCGGTCTGGCACCCGTTGCGCTGGCTGGTCAAAATGTTTAACCGCCTTTATCAGCCTTTTGCCGAAAAGCTGTGGCATAACGAAATCAAAAACTATGCCCGCAGCCCGTCCGGGTACTATTGGCGCAAAACCACCTTTTTCGGGCGGATGTATCAAAAAGTAACGGCGGTAAGAAAAGAGAGTTTGTATTGAGCCTTGTTTTAAAAGACCCCGTTGCCGACCGTCTTTTTCCGGCCGCGCCGCCCCTGCCGCAAAAAAACGTACGTTTTTTTTAAGCAGCTTTGATCGGCGTTTTCCGGGGATTTTAAGGCTTGATTTTTGGGGAATTTTAAAGTACGTTTTTTATAGCGGTTTTGTTTTCTGGGGGAAGAAATAATGAGAAAATTTTTATATTGTTCCGTTGGCACGCTGCTGGCATTTTCTCAGGCACAGGCGGTTGAAGTTTCAACTGCGGAAGATTTTCGCAATGCGCTGCAGGCCGGCGAAGACATAACCTTAACCGGGGACATTACCCTTTCCGAGCAATACGGTCAGACAGCTACCCCGCGGGGAGAAAATCAGGTCATCGACGGCGGCGGCTTTACGGTCAGCGGCGGCACTTATGAATCTAATATGGTGCGCAATTTCGGCAATATTGACAGCATCAGCAACATCACTTTCAGCGGTTTTTATAACGATCCGAATGATTCTCCGGGTTCGGACGACGAACTGGGCGGCGCCATTACCAATATGGGCACCATCGGCTCAATCACCAATACCACTTTTACCAACAATTCCGCTTTTGACGGCGGCGCCATCTTTAACGGTGCGGGAGCAACGATAAACTACATTGACGCTACGTTTACCGGCAACAAATCGATTGCCCAGTCGGCCGCCGGCGAGGCTTCCGGCGCGGCCATTTTCAACCAGGGGCTGATCAAAGATCTCCGCGGTTATTTCAGCGAAAACAATGCCTGGCTGCACGCGGCCGTCTGGAACTACGGCACCATTGAAAACATCACCGCCACTTTTGAGCACAACTATCGTTCGGCGCTGGGCGGCAACGGCGGCAGCGTAACCGTTACCAGTTCGGTCTTCAGGAACAACACCACTTGGGAAGGCCGGGAAGGAGCCGGTCAAAGCGGTGCGGCGATTATTTATTACGGCGGCACTTGGAAAGTGATAGATTCCGATTTTGAACAAAACACCGTCTGGTGGAAAGGCGGTGCTATTGCCCAAACGGGCGGTCTGGCGCATATGACGATTACCGGCAGTCGCTTTACCGGCAACACCGCGGCGGAAGAGGGCGGCGCCATTTATTTTGGCGGTTGGGCAACATCGACCGGCACCATCTCTGACAGCTATTTTGAAGCAAACTCCAGCAGCTGGGGCGGCGGTGCTGTGAACAACGGCGCATCTCAGGTGATAATCAACGAGGGCACGCGGATCGTAAATAATACGGCACCGGCCGGCGGAGGCGGTATACATAACAGCGGTGATATGCAGATATCAGATTCCTTTGTTATCGGAAACCATACAACCACCGGCTGGACGGGTGCCGGCGGCGGTATTTATAATACGATATCGGCGTCCGGCGCCGGTAAAATAGAAATCAATAATACGGAGATTTCCGGCAACTATGTTGCCACCAGCGGTGGCGGAATTTACAATGCCGGCGATATGACAATCTCAAACTCCGTCCTTTCCGACAACTATATGACCCTTGATTACGGCAACGGCGGCGCGATTTATAATACCACGGTAACCATCAACGCCGGCACAGACAACGAAAAAGTTTCTGACGGCAGGCTTGAAATCAGCAACACGACCATTTCCGGCAACCGCGCCGGTAACGGCGCAGGCATTTATGTTGCCGGCGGCGACGTATCGGTTACCGGTTCCGAAATTTCCAGCAACACCGCCAGCCGTATCGGCGGGGCGGTTTATGCCGCAGATGGTTCCGTAACTCTGACCAATGTTGATATTCACGACAACGCCGGCGCTTCCGGCGGAGCAGTGCACAGCCTGACGGATATCACTTTTGCCGGCGACGGCGATACCGCACATATATATAACAATAACACCGCCACCAACAACACCGGCGTCTATATGGAAACGGCAGGCTCCACTCTTTACCTCAACAGCAGAAACAACGGTTCTGTTGTTTTTGACGATATCGTGGACGGGACGGATTACAACATTCAGGTTGGTGGCGATTTAAGCGGTATGGTGCGTTTTAACAACAGCGTCAACAACTTGAATACGCTGGTTATGGCAGACGGCGGCTCGCTCTATGTCGGCGAAAACCAAACCCTGAATATGCTCCGCTATCAGGCCGAAGACAACGGACAGACGCCGCAGTTGCTGCTTAACGTCATTCCCGACGGAGCCAACAATACTTTAACCAACGGTGTTTTGGAAGTGGCCGGCGACGTAAAGGGAACCACCAACGTGGTTGTCAATTCCTTAAATGCCGATACCTTTGCCGACAGCGCCACCGTTTTGAGCCCGTTTGTCGTTGCACCGGCGGACGATACTGCCACTTCGGCGGCGTTTAACGTCAGCCGCGTCATCGGCAGCCCTTATATGTACGAAACCCGCTATAACGCCCGCGGCGATGAAACCGGCAGCGTCTGGTACCTTGGTGTAAAACAAAAGCCGGATACGCCGGGCGGAGAAGGCGGTAACGCAAGTGCTGTTTATGCGCCGGAAATCACAATTTATGACGGTACCGTCAGTACCCTGATTGAACAAAACCGCCGGATCGGGGCACGGGTTGCCCGCGGGCTCGGGGTCAAAAGCTGTTGCGGCATACCTACCGTGTCCGAACGCCTGTGGGTAGACGCCTCTTATGAAACGGCGGATATTCATGCTCCGTCCGAAATTGACGCGGATATATATGCCGTTACGGCCGGGCTTGATTTATTCCGCAGCCGCAGTTACCGCTTGGGTATTTTCGGCAGTTATCAGGACGGCAAATACGACTTTTCCGGTGATGGCAGGCTTTGGTCCGACACCGGCGGAAAAATTGATATGACCGGCTGGCTTGGCGGTTTGTACTACGATTATCGGTACAACAACTGGCAGTTCCTGGCCATGTTGTTTGGCGGCAAGCAGGATCTTGACGTTTCCACCGCCGATCATGCGGTTTCTGCCGGTGCCGATGCCACACAGTATGGTGCGGATATCACGCTTTCCCGTACTTTTATGCTTTCTTCCGCGTTTGATCTGGAGCCGAGCCTGGGGATTTTTTATACCAGCATTGATATGGACGACATCAAGGATAATGCCGGCAAAACGGCCGCTTTTGAAGATATGCATTACGGCGAGGCGGAACTGGGGCTGAAATTGTCTTATCTCTTCTGTCGCGGCGGCTGCTCCAACCGCTTGTATGTCAAACCGAGCATTATCCAAACCTTTGGCAGCGGCGGCAAAACGGTCATGACCGGCATTGCCGGACATTCCGTTTATGATGACCAAACACTTGGCCGGGTGGAAATCGGCGGGGAATTGTCCTTCAGCCGTTCTTTTAAAAGTTATCTCAGCGCCGGCCACACGTTCGGTGATGATTATGATGCCTTTGACGTTAACCTTGGTCTGAATTATCTTTGGTAACGGCCAAAGCTCGAAAAAAAAAGAGCGGCACCCGGAAGTGTCGCTCTTTTTGTTTGCGATGCGGCAGGCTACCGCAATCATACCTTATTCAAACAGACTTTTTATTTTTTCTCCGATTTCAACCGCCGGATCCAATCGTTTCATAGCGCCAGTCTGCTCTATGTCATAATTGCTTATGTCAACCGCATACCCGCCGTCATAAAGGGATTGAACAAATCGCAAATGTTTGGGCGTCAGCCAGTTTTTGCCGCGAAAAACAAGCACCGGCTTACCGGAACCGCAGGCCTCGCAGGCCATGGAAACGGAATCTCCGGTAACGATGATCCGGTCGGCGCAGGCATAAAAGCCCATGATCGGGTTTTCCTTTTTCTCTCCCCACAAATAAGTATAGGCGGGGATATGGCCGATTTTTTTCATGATGATGTCCTGGGCTTCTTTGCCTGTTCTTCGGGAAGTCGTAATCAGGATGGATCCGCTGACCTGATTGTGGATGTATAAAATGGCGTCGGCCAGCAATTCCGCGTTTTGGGCGGTAAAGGGTTTGTTTTTGATGGCGCCGCCGATTAAAACGGCCGTCAGCGGCTTGGGCAGCTTTGCAAATTCCGGCTCCCAGCGGGCTTTGGCCTCGGCCAGCGCTTTTTCGGAAACACGGTGTGCGCATCCGGTGATGTAAAAAAGATTGTCGCCGTCGGCTTTGCCGCGGTCATGCTCGGGAACAATCACCAGATCCATATCTTTTAAGCCGAAATTACCCGGGAACATCAGTTGGATGATTTTTGTTTTACCTTTGGAGGCTTTTTTCAGCCACAGGGCAACCGGCGCCGTCCGCCGGCTGATAGAAAGCACGGCATCGGGGAAAGGCTCGTTTTTTAAGGGAGAACTTTCTTTGCGGTTAACGCCGATCAGGGTTTTCCCTCTCAACAGATTGGGAAATCCCGCCAGTCGATTGTAAACGATTTTTTTTTCAACGATTTCAAACTCGTCTTCCACGGCGGGAAAGATGCCTTTTGCCTGACCGACGCTGCCTGCGCGGTCATCCATAAGCGCCCACATAACTTTTTTCATGTTTGATAACTCTAATATTTTTATAGTAAAACGATTCGTTCTTTATTATATTATTTATGGTGATTAACACAATGTTTTTTTTAGCAACGGGAGGTTTTATGAAAAAAATAGCTCTCATTTTGGCGGCTTTGGCTTTTTCTTTTCCGAATGTTGCCCGGGCGCAGTTGTCTGCCACCAAAGACGCGCAGTACATTGCCGTTTTACGGGCGGTTGTCAACTATAAGATTGATGATGAAGAAAATATCCGCGACATCGAGCGCCTCCGCGAAAACGAACGCTTTAACCGGAAGGTGCAGAAAATGCTTGACAAGCTGAGCAACAACCGCACGAAAGACACCACCAACCGCAAAGTGTTGCAGATATTGGAACAGGCCGGAAAAGACCTTTACAACCTGCTGGATTAAGCATTGTTTAACCAAGCGGTGATAAATTGACAAAAACATTTGAAAGAAATGGGGAAAAACTATGAAAGAGCTTCGGTACGCAATGTTAGCAGCAGCTTTCCTGCTTGGCGGATGCCAGCATCAGGATTTTTATTATGAAGAGAGTTCTCTTGCCGCCGAGGCGAGCGTTGAAACGAAAGCTCCCGAAGAAAAAGTAACGGCAACCGCAATTCCCGTAAAAGATCCGTCCGCCGCCAAAGAAGAAACCGCGGCTCCGGCAGCGGAAGAAACACCGGCGCCGGCGGAAGAAAACGCCGCCCAAAAGGACGATGAAATCGAAGTAATGCACCCTGACGAACCGGTCGAGGAACTGGTTTACGATTCGGCCTACGACCGTTTTCTGAACAATGTTGTCATCAAATCCCGCTCGGAAAACCACGTTACCTACGAGTATAAAGACGTCCGCGTTGACGAGCTGGCGCCTCTTGCCTCCCGCTACTGTCAGGAAAACGGGAACCGCACGGCCGTTTTACGCAGCGTTATCCTTTACAAAAACTTTGCCCGCCGCGCCACTTTTGACTGTCTGCGCTTGCAATAGACTTTGCAAAATCCTATATAGATACGAAGGAAAAGATTGCAACATCTATCGGTCAAGAGTATCAAATGGGAAAAGATTTATATAACATTTTAGGCGTTACCAAAAGCGCAACCAAAGCGGAGATAAAGTCCGCCTACCACAAACTGGCGCGCAAATATCATCCCGATGTCAACAAAGACAACCCGTCGGCTGCCGAAAAATTTAAGGAAATTTCGGCGGCCTATGATATTTTGGGCGATGACGAAAAAAGAAAGAAATATGATAACAACGAAATTGACGCCGACGGCAAACCGACCGGTTTCGATGCCGGATTCGGCGGCGGCAGTCCGTTCGGGCAGGGCGGTTTTTATTCGTCTTCCCGCGGGCAGGGGGCCAATTTCGATTTTTCCTCCATTTTCGGGGACGATATATTTTCGGCCTTTGGCGGCGGCACTCAGGGGGCGTATCAAGGGTTTGGTGCGTCTTCTCGCCGGCCGCGTAAGGGCGAAGACATCAACTACACGATGCGGATAGATTTTCTGACCGCTGTCCGCGGCGGCGAGCGGCAGGTCGTGATTGGCGGCCGCAACATCAATGTCAAGATTCCGTCCGGCACGGTGGATGGTCAGACCCTGCGCTTAAAAGGGCTGGGCGCGCCCGGCCACTATAACGGCGAAAACGGCGACGTCCTGATCACCTTAAACGTCGACAAGCACCCGTATTTTAATCTGGAAGGGCAAAACATCACCATGGAGCTGCCGATTACCATCAAAGAGGCCGTTCTCGGCGCCAAAGTAACCGTGCCCACGATTGACGGCCAGGTTGCCGTCAAAATTCCGCCCTATGCCGGCAGCGGCGACAAACTGCGCTTAAAAGGCAAGGGACTGAAAAACCGCAACGGGCAGGGCGATCAGCTCATTATTCTGAAAATTGTTGCTCCCCGCAGCAAAAATACGGAGCTGGAAAAGGTACTGCAAAATATGCCTGATGAAAACGTAAGGACTTTTTAATGCTGCTGGAAACGTTACGGGATTTTGAATGGTATAATGAAGCGGAAGAAGTAACTTTCAGCGACCGCGGGGTAAAAATCACGGCTGCGCCCGGCACCGATTTCTGGCAGGACGTCCTGCGCGGGCATCACAAAGACAACGGGCATTTCTTTTTTGCTCCCCGTTCGGGCGCTTTTACCCTGACGGTCTGCTGGCAGCCGGGGATACCGCTCGATTTTGCCCAATGCGGGCTGATGGGAAGGGCTGACGAAAACCATTGGTTCAAAATTTCTCTGATGTCCAAAAACGGCGGCATGGTTAATGTTTGCAGCGTTGTAACCAACAGCGGAAATTCGGATATGTCGCTTGCCCCCTGCGCGGCCGGCACCGCCGAAATCTGGTTCCGGCTGAAAAAGGGTGAAGACGGCGTTTGCGAACTCTCTTATTCGACTAACGGCATTGCATATATTCCTCTCCGCCGTTTTCGTCTGCTGGCGGAAAAAAATACCCTGGCGGCGGGAGTTTTTATCAGCAGTCCGTCTGACAAGCCCTACACCGCGTTGCTGAAATCTATAGATTTTTCTTAAAAATAAAAATCGTTGCGCTCAAAGAGGCATTTTATCAGACAGCGACCAAAACTTTTCGGATTCGCCGGTCGATTGCAGCGGATTCGTTTTATGTGTGAAAAAAGTGGATATTATTCGTAAAACCAGGCGATACCGCATTTATAAAAAGCATCGCAATGGCAAAATCTAGCGGCTTCTGCCGGCGACAGGGGCAAATCATTTACCTTAAATTCCCCATAATCGAGATTGGACGGGAACCCCCGCGGCGGTATAATCCCGGTCGGGCTGACGACCAGAAACCTCAAGCCGGTACTGGTTCCGCCCCAGTCGGTTGACGCCAGTACGGTGCAGGCTTTGCTTTCCAATCCGTTATAAACAACAACGAAACCGCGGTCGTAAGATATGGATTTAACTACGACTTCTCCGTTAAAAACGTGCAGCAGGCGTTTGTTCATGCCGTCTATCTGATAAGCGCCTTCAACCAGATGCTGACTGAAGACGAGCTTGTCCAGAGTTTCATAATTTTTTTCGTCGGCATAAAGGTTTTTGATTTTTCGGGTTGTCGTACTGATGTCAACCACCAGTTGGTCAATGTTCATCTTTTCCATGGCTTTGGAATAAGCGGCAATCCCGCTGATGGAAAGAACACCGATCACGGCCAACACACCTATAATTTCCACCATTGACCGCCCACATTGATGTGTCTGCCTGTTTTTCATAAAGTCCATCCCCCGATAATCGCTTTGACACACTCATTATATGTTAATAAAAAGTAAATACAAGGAATTTAATTGGAGTTTCCCTTATTTTTTGTTATTGTCGTTCGGATAGAGCCTGAATTTGCGAAAACCGGTACTGATAAAACGCAGTTTGGTAATTGTCGCATCGCGTTGAAAAGAAAATTTAAAAAGGCCGTTTTTTTCATTGTTTTCGACGTTAAAACAGATTGTTCGCTTAAAAGGCGCTTTTTCTGCCGCGGTGATATTCCAGCTTCCGAGCGGACGACCGTTCAGCGAGATTGCGATTTTTTCCGGTTTCCTCGTATCGGCAAAGAAAATGATAAATTCTGCCTCAAGGCACAACCGGCCGGCAGGCGGATTCGGATCTGTTTTCAAAAAAAGTTGGTCGGCCCAGATTGTATCCATGCTTTCCTGAAACAGGGGCGTGTATGCTTTGATTTCCGCCGCCGTAATTTGTTTTCCGAGCGCAGCCCAAGCAGCCTCCGCCTTTGTTTCTTTGTTTTCGGGCGTTTGCAGCCGGCGGTAAAAGTCGGAATTTTTATTAAATTCCAAATCGAGCTTTTGCCCATATTTTTCCTTAAGGGTCGCTTCCTTTTTCCACAAAGAGCGTCCGAGCGCCATACCGTTGTTATCAAAACCGAGAGCCGCAAGAACGGTCGGGGCAATATCAAGAGTGGTCCATTCGTGCGGCTGCGCGATAAGACCGCCGACGGGGTTAAGGATCATATTAAAAATTTTCCGCTCGGTTTTTTCCGGATAAACGGAATTTTTGCCGATGGAAATATGATCGCCGAGCACCAGCACAGTCGTTTCGGGATAAAAGTCCTGTTTTTGCAGCCAGTCCAGAAAATCGGCAGCCATTTTATCGGCGCAGAAAACAATATCTCTTTTATCGCCGAATTTTTGCGGACAGGAGGGATCAAGAAAAGTTGTCGGCTCGTGAGTATCAACCGTCGTAATCATGACCAGAAAAGGTTTATTTTCGGCCGCCAGCCGCAGTATTTTTTCTTTTGCAATCTCGTACATAACGCTGTCTTTGATACCCCAGTCGTTTCCGGCCGCTTTTTTGGTAACGCCGGGATAATGGCGGATAAGCTCGTCGACGCCTTCGGCCAGATCAAAGCCGTGTTCTTTGACAAAGCCGGCCGTGTTGGCAAAAGACAGCGAACCGCTTTTGATAAAATAAGTATTGTAGCCGTTTTCTTTTAATATATCCGGCAGGCAGCGTGCATTGGGCAGATTGTTGTTAAGCAGCGAAAACAGGTTGTTGTTGTCAAGTTCCGCTTTGAAAGGCAGTCCGCACATTCCCGCCGCTTGTCCGGAAATGGTTGCGTCGGTGTAAAACAACTGATAAAAACCGGGAAAAGAATAATTTTCTTTGGCCAGAGCGGATAACCGGGGAATTAGGTTGATGCCGTCGGCATCGGCGTAATCGGCCTCAAGCGATTCGATATAAAGGACGACAAGGTTTCTTTTTGTAGCCTCGGGCGACAAGTTGATATTGGCGGGAGAAATATATTCTTTTTCATAAATTTGGGTTGTGCTGATTTTTCCGGTGATAAAACTGTCGATCTGAAAGGTGTAAATAAATAAACCGGCAAGCAGCAATCCGACCGCCAGCCGCAGTTTGTTGCCGGCCCAAAGGGCTCCGGCCGCAATCACCGCGGGAAACAGGGTGCAGCAGACGATAAAGGTGTATTTGATAAAGCTGCCGGCTCCTTGCGTATTATTGACATAAAGCAGCAGATAATCAAGCCGCGTTCTTCCCCAGAAATAGAGGGTGAGCAAAGAGGCCGTTCCCAACGCCGCCAGAACAAAAAACAAAACGACAATAAAAGCAGTTTTGATAAATTTCATCTTTTCATAATCCCGGTTCTTTATGTCTTTTGTTTTTATAATTAAAATTTTCCGCGGATACAAGATTTTTATCTACTCTCTGTCATTCTTCGGTCTTGCCCCGGAAACCACACACTCTCTCTCTGTCATTCTCGGGTACATTTTTTATTGTCATTCTTAGGTCTTGACCCGAGAATCAAGTCAACAATGTGGCATTATGTTTGACTGGATGCCCGGATCAAGTCCGGGCACGACAAAGTATAAAGAATGTCATTCTCGGGCTTGACCCGAGAATCCAGTCGACAATATGGCATTATTATTTAACTGGATGCCCGGATCAAGTCCGGGCATGACAAAGTATAAAGAATGTCATTCTCGGTCTTGACCCGAGAATCCAGTTAACAATATAGCCTTATCTTTTACTTGATGGCCGATTAGGTCGGGCATGACATTTTCTTTTCTCTGTCATCCTCGGGCTTGACCCGAGAATCCAGTGGGCAATATGGCATTATTATTTAACTGGATGCCCGGATCAAGTCCGGGCATGACATGGGGAAAGACAAAAAAAAGGGAGAAACAAAAGTTTCTCCCTGAAGTTTTTGTAAAACCACCAAATTAGTTGTAGTTCCAAACAACAACGTTCGTGTCACCCGAGCCACTGCAACCGGAAGCTGCGGTTGCCAGAGACAGCGGCAAGGTTGCGGCTGCGGTCGTACCGGAGCTGGCCGGTAAAGAGGTTACAGCAGCGCTACCAGAACCGTCTACACCTACACCGATCAAGCCGGAACCAGAACCCGAACCCCAGTCAGAGGAACCAAGGGATACACAGGCTTCTTTACCCAAACCGGTGAAAGTAACCCAGAAACTACGACCATCACCAGCAGCCTCAACAAATACCTGTCCGTTGAAAGCGTTATAAGCTTCTGTTGCAGAAGTTGTTTTCTTGCCGTTCAGCATTTCGGCGCCGATGGCACCCATCTGGATGGCAGTTTCAGTAGTCAAACCGGAATAGTTCGGCTGACCGGAGTACAGGGTACGAACGTTAGCAACGGTCATGGAAACCTGGTCCATAACTTTCGACAGTTTGAACTTTGCCATAGCTTTGGAGTAACCGGCGATACCGCCAACCGACAGAACGCCGATAATCGCCAGAACGCCCAACATTTCAACCATGGAACGTCCGCTCTGTTCGCTTTTATATAAAGTCTTCATTTTTTTCTCCCAAAAAAATCGTATTCCAATTAACTATACTAGCTTATTTTAAGCCAACAAACAAGTTATTTTTTAGCCTGAGGCCGCCAAACCTGTCTTAAACTATTCCAAAGTCCATAAAACTTTAGAACCGTTCCGGCAAAGTTTTTTTGCCTCCAGCCGGTTAACCGGCAATTTATAGTTCTCTTCCCCCCAACTGAAACTCTGACTGCCGTCTTTGCTTACAATGGTTATTTGCAAGAGACCTAATTCTTCCGGCCGTTCAAAACGATAAGTCGCCAGGGCAACACATTCCCCCGTGCTCAAATCGTCATAAACGACGTCAAAACTGCGCTCTCCGGGCATCACGGTTTCCCCGTTCTCCCCGCTGCCGATTTGCACCGGCTTGCCAAGGGCGTTAATCAATTTGTTGTCATCATAGGATAAAATAGTTAAAATATTCTTAGCGATCGCATTTTTTGTGCTCAACCCCCAATAATCGACCTGATTAACATAACTTTGGCGAACTTCCCGCGCAATTTCTTCAATCTGCCGGGCCGCTCCATCAATCTTTTTTCCGGGGGTAACATAATGCCAGACAACAAATCCGACCATCAAAACCATTACCGCGATGAGTATATAGAACTGACGTTCTCTGATTCTTTTTATCATAAATACCGTCCGTTTATTACATACCCATCGAACTCGTGATCTGGTCTTGCATTTCAAAGGTGCCGAATACCGCCCAGGCGATAATGCCAGAAACCATTAACAAGGCGATCATGTTCAAAATACTGGCTTTTTGCTCGATAACGAAAGCCGATTCATCAAGCCAGTTGTTAGCCAGGTTTTCCAGCGCTTCTTCAAAGTTATCCATTTCCGAATAAATTTTCAGGTCGCCGATAATTTCCGCATCCGGAAAGTCCAGCTTGGCTTTGGCCAATGCCTGCCCCAGGTTATCACCGTTGTTGATGAAAACCAGCGCCTTGTCAATCCGCTCTTTTAAATAACGTGTGGAATCTTTCCTCAGCGCGCGCATGGCGTTAGATACCGGCGTGCCGCCTTTGACCAGCGCCGACATCGCCAGCAGCCAGGTAATACCGACGAAGGTTTTATACAAAGACCATGGCGGCAGTTTGTCAAAAAAGACCCGGATCGGCCCCGTCCAGACGCCGATGGTCAGATAGATCACCAGCATGATGGCCGGCAAAATCGAAAACGCCACAATCCAGTATTCCTGAATCCAGCTGGACAAATCAACCAGCGTTTTTGCCGTTCCCTGCCAGCGCGTGTTTGGCGCGGCTTCAATCATCGGCGGCACCATGAAAGCGCCGATACCGTAAATAATCAAAACCACCATCATCATCAGGAACGCCGGGTAAGAAATAGCGCCGATAATCGGGCGGATCATTTTGGTGGTGCCTTCGGTAACCCTGATCAGGTTATAAAGCGCACCTTCAAGGTCGGAAACGTCGCCCACCGAAAGCATCAGCCGTTCGCGGTCGGGAGCCCAGCCCTTGAGCGCATCGGAAAAAGACATACCGTTTTGCAGGCCGTAGCCCCATTGCGCAATTGCAATCGCCATCGGTTCGCTCGGGTTTTTGCCGTCGTTGGACATGGTCGAGTGCAGCATATCGAGCGCGTTCATCAAAGAAAACCGGTTGCTCATCAGGGAGGCGATTTTACGATAAATTTTTAACCGGGTTTGCCCGGAAGTCATACAAATGATTTTTGCGTAATAAATTTCGATCGCGTTTACTTTTTTCAATGCCTGATTAAGGCTGGAAGGCGTATCTTTTTTCTTCTCATCCATAGCCATACTTCATTCTCCCTTTAATATACAGGACGCTGATCCAACAGACCGCACCAGCGTTCAACTTCGTCCAAATCAATCAGCCCTTTAAGCATACGTTCCAAAGCGGCGTCTTTCAGCGTTCTGCCGTTTAAATCTCCGGTCCAGTAGTCGATCGCTTTACGGGTTTCTCCGGCAATCATCAATTCAAGGAAAGTGCCGTCCGGCAAAATCATTTCCTGAACGCCCAAACGTCCTTTCACGCCGCGTCCTTCGCAGAATTTGCAACCGGGGCCTTTTAAATAAGTGTTTTCAACGCCGAAATCGCCAAGCGCCGTCCGCAGACGTTTAACCGAAGGATAATCCAGCCGCTCTTTGACCGGAACTCGGCAATAAGGGCAGAGTTTTCTGAACAAACGTTGGGAAATAAGCCCTTTCAAAAGTTCAGGATCGCTCAACATATAGGTTTGTACCCCCATATCGCGCAGACGGGTAACAATCGCCGGTGCCGAGTTGGCGTGCAGGGTCGCCCATACCAAGTGCCCCGAAAGCGCACCCTTAAAGGTCAAGCTGGCGGTTGCCAGCGAACGAATTTCGCCTACCATCAGCACATCCGGGTCGGAACGCAACGCAGCTGACAGAGCCAGCGTAAACTGAACGGTCTTTTCTTCTTCCGTGTTGGCGTTGGTAACCGGCATTTGCCGCGCGCCCGGGATCGGATATTCCGGCGGGTCTTCCACCGTCAGCAGGTTGATTTCACCGTTCTTTTCTTTTATCAGCTTAATCATGTTGCGTTGCAAAAGCGTCGATTTTCCGGAACCGGTCGGTCCGGCCACAATATTTAGTCCGACCGGCGCCGCCCGCAGACGGAAGAACAGATCCTGTTCATATTCGCCGCATCCTAAAGCCGCCAGGTCGTCGTTGCCGTCCGGGTTATCATCGGCGTAAAGAATACGCATAACCAGGTATTGTGAACCGAATGCAATCGGGTTGAATTGCAGGCGGATGGCCAATACGTTGTGCGGCAGCATCAGCTTGCCCTTGGAACCGCGCAACGGGGTGGAACCCAGCTTTTGCGCGCCCTGAAATTCGTTTTGAGCGTAGTTGGCATCCGAAATATCGGAAGAAGCAAAGGCCGCGCGCACAAATTGGTCGCCCCATTCCTTGCTGTATTCCATTTCTTTGATCATAATACCGTTGGCGCGGAAAAAAATCTCCGTACAGTTGTCGGAAACGACGACGTGCACGTCGGAAACTTTCATCGAAGACGCGCGTTTGATAATGTTTACAAAGTCCCTTTGCATTTGCAGACGAGCCAGGTCTTCGTCATCTTCCGAAAAGACCTGATTACGTTCCGCCATTGCATAAATGGTAGACAATTCGTTTTGCGAAATATAAGTCGGAGATTTCATCTTAATCCCCTTCTTTTCCGCAATACTCAGAAAGCTCAAAACCGGACCGTCAAAACGGTGATCTTTGGAAATAAGCAACGTGCCGTCGGCAAAAAGCGCCAAACGCCGGCGGGTTTCGTCATTGATGTTCAACGCCGACCCGTCGGGCAGCTTGGCACCGACCATTGTGCAAAGATAGTTGTCGTTGGCAAACAGGCCTTCGATAAAATCTTTAGCACTCACCTTCTTCGACTGATCCTGATCGTCAGTCGAAGAAGATGTTTGCTCATTTTCCTTGTTTTGTTCGCTTTCTTCTACCATGGATATGACTTATCTGATAAACATTCCCTGTCCTAAGCTCGGGATTCCCTGGGTAGTGTTAACTCTGCGTCCTCTTGAAGGGGCGCTGCCTTCGTTGCCGGTGCCGCCGGAGGCTTTCGCGTCAGGCGTGCCCTTGATGGTAATGTCAGAGGGGATCGGCTCATGGTCAAGAATACCGCCGGCCGAGAAATAGAGGAAGTCTTTTTCCCCGTCTTTAACGGCGCTGACATATGTCTGCGAAATATCATCAATGGTAAAGCCGTTTCTCAACGTGGTTCCGACTTTAACCATAAAGACGTCGCCTTCCGTGTTGATCAGTTTGGCCGCCAGTTCTGCACCCTGACCGCTGATTTCCATAAT
This sequence comes from uncultured Alphaproteobacteria bacterium, assembly GCA_944390375.1. Classification (GTDB taxonomy): domain Bacteria; phylum Pseudomonadota; class Alphaproteobacteria; order RF32; family CAG-239; genus JAFUYI01. The sequence continues at coordinate 24,847 of CALXPZ010000083.1, forward strand.
GGCATACTCACTGCTCAGCAAAACCTTTTCAGGTGCAAGCGGAGTGGCCATACTTGTCGAGGCGGCCGTTGCAAACGGATTTCTGCGTCCTTTGGCGCTTTCGGCTTTGGCTTCGGCAATTTTCTTTTTGGACGATTCGATTTCTGCTTCCAATCTGGTTTTCAGGATGGAAATCTGGCTTTCCAGGTTGGCAACCTTTTTGTCGTAAGCAACTTTTGCATTTTCGGCCTTGCTCTTCAAATCGTCGGCTTTCTGCTGCAAAACTTTCATTTTGCTCTTGTTGTCTTCAAGAATCTGTTTGATTTCTTTTTCTTTTTCGGACAGCTGGGCATAAACGCCGGCGTTAACCTTAATCCATTTCTGGATGGAATCAAGCATGGTTGCTTTGTATGCTTTGACGATCTTTTCTTGGCGCAGCATTTCCAAAGCAGCTTCCGCTTCTCTTAATTTTGTCTGCTCGGCAACCATCAGGCGCTCTTGTTCGTTTTCCCATTCACGCTGTTTTCTTTCCTCTTCGGCCTTTCTGGCAGCTTCCTCTTCCTGTGCTCTCTGGCGCTGAGCCCTGACCGCGGCAATTTCATTCTGAACGCGTTCTTTTTTCAGTTCCAGGTTAAGAAGGGTTGTCTGCTTTTCCAAATCCGACATCCGTTGGAACAGCTCGTTGCTGATGGCGGGAGAAATGCTCTCGTCAAAATTGCTGGTCGGTTTTGCGGCCAAAAGTTTCCCCGTTACCTGCGGAGTGGTTGTCGGCGGTGTCTCCGAAACGGTTTTGAGCGGAGCTGCAGCAGGCTGCGGAGTTTCACCCTCTATCGAAAGACTGATGTTTTCTTGCGGCTGTTCTTCGGAAGGAGTAGCTGCCGGCGCTTCCTCGCTGGTTGCAGCAAAGGTCTCGGCAATCGTCGGGACGTCATTTTCTTCGCCGCTGCCTTCCATCGGAATTAAATCCGTAGCCACGCTGTTTGTCTGCTGTGCCGAGGTGGTCATCCCGTCGTCCGGCAAGGAAACATCACCCATCTGTTCGTCAAACAGGGAAATCTCTTCCGGCATAGACGATGTATTGTCAACAGGAGAGAGGGCGACAACATCATTTGCGTCTTCTTCCAGCGTAACAGTCTGCGCTGCGACCTGATCAGCCAATAACCCGGCGGCAATGACAACAGCCAGACCACATAACGTATTTCTAAAACTATAATGCATAGATAGCTCCTTCATAATCCCAAACACCGCTGTCGGGGTGGTATTTTATTAAATTAATCTTAAGTCCTGAAAATTTTGTTAACAAATCGCTCCAGACCTTAGGGTTATAGTTTGACGAAAACTTAAACTTAACCGAACGGTAAATATTTTTCTGCGGCGATGTATAACTTTCATCAGTCAGGGAGACCGTCTGGTCGATGGATTGGAAAAATTCATTCAGGTTGATTTTCAAATCCAACTGGGTTTTTGTCGGTTCCGAAAGTTCGGTTTCAATCTTGCCCAGGCTGAGAGCGGCCATGACGGATTTTCCGTCGTTGGAGATGGAACGTGCGGAAAAATCCAGCCCCGAAGCCGTTAAAGCCTGATCCGCAATCGATATACGGCCGAATTGACGCGTCCAGGAAGTACTTGCGCCGCCGGTCGTGCAGCTGACGTCGTCGATAACCCATCCGGGAGGCATAATTTGTACCAAATCCATGATCCTATCACAGCATCTCGAAAGAACGACAACCGGATCCGGCAAATTCTCCCACGGTTTCGGTTCGGGAGGAATTTCTTCGGTCTTAACCACTTTGGGCTTAACCGGGACTACCACCGGAACCGTCGGCGTCGTTTCAAACAAGCTCATAAACAGTTGATAAGCGATGTAAAGAACAACAAAAGCGCCTGCACCGGCAATAACATAAAACATCTTGCCGCGGGTGTTGATCTTTTGCAGCTTAACCTTACTGCCTCGCGCCAGCAAGTCTTCCAGTTCGGGATACAGAGTGTCTTCAATGTTCCATTCCGGCGGAGCAATTTTCAGCTTCCAGTCCGGAACCATCAACATGCTCATAAACTGCTTTTTGGCGTCTTCTTCCGAAAGGTACAGCATATCGCCGTTAGCCAGAATAACGTCATCACGTACGCAGACATACCACCAACCGGTCGGAACCTTAAATACGGCCACAAAGGACGGTTGGTCGCTTAATGCCGTTGCCAGCGAAATTGCACCGGCATTAAGCCCGGGTTTGTACCCGTCGGAAGAAACGCAGATACCAAATTGCGGGGTTTTGCCCTTTTTGACGCAGTATAAGTCAGCGCCCTCAAGAATACCTTGGGAGGATTCTATGATTTCGGGCAGAGGCGTTTCCTGGTTTTGCAGGGACTGCCAGAACAGGCTGGTCGCAAATTCCATCCCGCCGGATGTGAACTGTGTTCCCCAGCTCCGTTCCTGATCTGCTTTATAATCGTCATCTAGCATTTTGGCATCGTCTAACACGGTCGTATCCTTTTTAATGTCTAGTCGTGTACTCTGGTTTCCGGATTAAGCGGAGTTTCGAGAACTACCGGGGTTAAAATAATCACTAAGATGCTTCTTTTTTTGTCGGCTGTTGCGGATCCGCCCAGAAGAGAATTTGTTGCCGAACCGACACCGCGTTTTTCAGAGCCGTTTTCAACTCTTTCATAACCGGTCAGTACCAACGATTCTCCGGACTTCATGGCAACTTCCTGCGTAAAGCCGCGGGATTCGATAATCGGGTTCTGGATGTATTCGCCGCCTTCTGCCGATTCGTCGCTGCTTCCGGAGCTCATCAGGTCAACCCTTTCCAGAGCCAGCAGGTCAGACAAAGTCAAGTCAAATTTCAACAGCAGACGTCCGTGTTCCAAAATCCGCGGCAGAATATTCATTGTGAAACCGGTTTCGATTTCTTCCGTTTCCGTCGACAGGTCATAAGTATCGGAATCACCGCCGCTGTTGGTTTTGGTAATTTCAGAAATATAATTCTGTTTGGTTACAACCTGAATCGGGGCAGATTTGTTGTTCAACGTGGTTACCGTACCGCTGGTAATCATGTTGGTTGTTGCCTGCGTTGACAATGCCTGAATACTGCTGTTGATATCCCAGTTGCCGGGCATAATGGTCATTGTCAGGTTTTCAACAATATCCGAGCTCAGGCCGGAGGCCGCACTGGCAATGCCGACGCCGGTTTTGCCGTCGTTGAACAAAGCGCTCAAGTTCAGGCCGAAAGTGTCTGAATCGGTTACGCTGACCTGCAGCACTTTGATGCTGATGGCAACCTGTCGGGAAAGTCTGGCATTTTGTTCATTGACAAATTTAGCCACTCTTCTGATTTCGTTCGGTGTTGCCGTCAGAGAAATCGTGCCGTTAGTTGAATCTATCGACAGCTGCGCATCTTTTCCAATCATGGATTTGATGGCTTTTTCGATATTGCCCCACAGTTCCAGTTCGGCTGTGTTGGTCAAAGTCAGGGCAGAGGTACCGCCGCCGCCGGAATCAGTTGAAGAACCGCCGATATTGGTGCTCAGGTTCTGCTTGGTCGGCAGGCTGTACAGAACAAACGTTTTGGTGATAAATTTGTAGAAGTAAATTTCATTTTTCTCATATCTCCACCAAATACCGAAACGCGAGCCGATTTCATCAAGCAGGCCGGAAAGAGGTCCGCGGTAAGAAACCAGCATTTTCGTCGGGTCTGCCCAGTGTGCGTTTATCTGCTCCGGAGAAGGTGCGTTTTCCGCGGCATTTTCCAACAAAGTCTCTTCCAGATCCGGCGCGTAACGAACCTGAATGGAGGTGATTTTATTGATCATGTCGCCGATTTCGTACAAAGTAATCGGACGGTTGCTGATCAGCGTAATACCTTCCTTGGTTTCAAGATAGGCGGGGATCGGAGCGCCGTCATATTCAATCATACTCTTGTCGCCGAGCCAGATTTCATTCTTTACCCGGACGACATCTTCCGGGGCTGCTTTGGCCGGAGCTTTGGCTTTCTCTTTTAACGCCGTCGTAACCTCGACTTCCCGTTCAAGAGTTGCGTCCATGCTGGTGGCGACGGAGCAGG
>CALXPZ010000084.1 GCA_944390375.1 uncultured Alphaproteobacteria bacterium
AATCGGCCGTCTGGATTCGGGCATTCGCGCCGGCAAATTTCAAAAACCGAAACCGGTAAAGAAACCGACGCTTTTCGGTACCGCTTCCGACAAAGAAACCACTCCCGCGGCATCCGGCGAAGCGCCCCTGTTTATCGCCAAATTCAAAAACGATGACAACAGCTACAAAGAAGGTCTGGGCACCGCCGTCAAAGCCGCAATCAACAGCAAAAACAACGCTGTTTTTGACGTTACGGCCGTTTCCGACAGCCTTTCTTCAGCCGAAGCACGGCTGTATGCCAAAAGAATTGCAGAAGAAATCAAAGCCATGGGCGTCAGCTCCGGCAACATAAACCTAAGCGAAGAAATCCGCCCGCAGACAGAAGGCGCGGAAGTCTGGATTTTTGTCCGCTGAAACCCGAAACGGGCAGTTTATTCCTTGCCGAGATTGGTGTCTTTGTTGATATAAACCGCCATAATAATCCCGAAACTGGCGCAGACCGACAAAATCACCGTACCTCCGTAAGAAATCAGAGGCAGCGGCACACCGACCACCGGCAGCAGCCCCAACACCATGGCGATATTGATAAACACATAAAGAAAATAGTTGGTGGCCAGTCCTATAATCAGCAGTTTGCCGAAATAGCTGGTCGTTCTGATAGCAAAAGCGTAGCTGTAAGCCAAAATAACCATATTTATCAGCACAATGACAATACCGCCGATCAAACCGAATTCTTCCGACAACATGGTAAAAATAAAATCGGTATGCTTTTCCGGCAAAAAGTTAAGATGGCTTTGCGTGCCTTTAAGAAACCCTTTGCCGAAAACGCCGCCCGAACCAAGAGCGATTTTTGACTGCATGATATGATAGCCCGATCCCAGCGGATCTCGCTCGGGGTCAAGAAAAGTAAGTACTCTGAGCTTTTGGTAATCATGCAGAAAATGCCACCCTATCGGCGTAAACACTGCCGCCAGAACAGCGAGCGCGGCAAATTTCCAGATCTGCACCCCGACCACAAACAGCATGACCGCGGTTGTAAATAACAACATCATCGCCGTTCCCAGATCCGGCTGCATCATAATCAGCGCTGCCGGCACCAGGGCCATCACCAGCGGCGGGATAATCCCCCTGATGGTTTCTATGGTTTGCAGGGTCGTGCCGTGAAAATATTTGGCCAAAGCCATCACCAGCGCGATTTTCATCAGCTCGGAAGGCTGTAGTTTGATAAATTTCAGATCAATCCAGCGGGTAGCGCCCATACCGGTATAACCGGCCACTTCCACGATAATCAAGAGCACCAGGGTGGCAAAATAAAAAGGATAAGCCAGCCGCAAAAAGAGTTTAATATCAATCATTGAGGCGGTAAACATCACCGTAAAACCCAAGGCAAAACGAACGGCATGGTTCAGCGCCCAGACGTCCCAGCGCCCGTTTGCAGCCGAATAAAGCATCATAACGCCGATGGCCGCCAACAGCGAAATCAAAAGAAAATACGGCACATTCAACAGATAAAGCTTTTCCCTGAAAGTCAGGTTGGGATTATGCAGCCCCAGTTTATAAGGTTTGTACATCATTTGCCGTCCTCTATATCAAGTTTTAAGGCTTCCTGCAAAAGTTTTGACGCAAGCGGTGCCGCCACCGACGAACCGCCGCCGCCGTGTTCCACCGCCACCGCCACCGCATATTTGGGATTATCCTGCGGGGCATAGCCGACAAACAGGGCATGATCCCGGTAACGCCAGGGAATTTCATCTTGTTTCAATATGCCGCTTTGGCGCTCTTGCAACGTAATCCGCCGCACTTGGGAAGTTCCCGTTTTACCGCACATTTTCTGTCCGTTGACGTCAAAGCGTGCGCCGTATGCCGTGCCTCCGGTTTCATTGATAACCGCGCACATCCCGTTTCTGACCATATCAAAATACCTTTTTGAGACATTAAGCAAAGGCGTTTTTTCTTCTTTTTTCCGGTCTTTTTTTATAAAAGTGGGGGTTATCATCCGCCCGCCGTTGGCAATTCGTGCCGTCATTACGGCCAACTGCAAAGGAGTTGCCATAATATAGCTTTGTCCGATGCCGGCAATCATGGTTTCGCCCACCTGCCAGGCTTCGCCGCGAGTCCGCATTTTCCATTCCTTATCCGGAATCAACCCGCCTTTTTCTCCCGCCAGTTCAATACCCGTCGGCATTCCCAAACCGAAACGCCGCGCCATGGCGGCAATTTTCTCAATTCCCAGCTGCCTGGCCACCTCGTAAAAGAAAATATCGCAGGAATGTTTCAAAGCTTCTTCCACCGTCAAAGCGCCGTGTCCCTGCTTTTTCCAACAATGGAAAAAATGATTTCCGAGTTGCAGCCGGCCGGAGCAATACACTTTCGTATCCCGGGTAATGATACCGTCTTCCAAAGCCGCCAGCGCCACAATCATCTTAAAAGTCGAACCGGGAGCATATTGTCCGGCAATGGCCTTGTTTAATAGCGGACTCCGCTCGTTGGACAGGAGCGCGTCATATATCTTGGAGCTGACCCCGTTTACGAAATCGTTGGAATTATACGACGGTGTGGAAACAAAAGCCAAAATTTCGCCGCTGTTAACATCGATCAGCACCGCTGCCCCGCTTTGTCCTTTTTCGTTATACAGATCATAAGCTTTTTCCTGCAGCCGGGCATCAACGGACAGCTGCAATTTTTCGCCCGGCTTACCGTCCACCCTTTCGATTTCCTTCATCACTCTTCCGAGCGCATTCACTTCCAGTTTCAGGTTGCCGCCGGTACCGCGCAGTTGTTTTTCAAACTGTCTTTCAATCCCGTCTTTTCCGATCTTAAAACCGGGCACTTCAAGCAGCGGATCGTTATCTCTTTGCAGGTCTTTTTCCGACACGGCGGCAACATAGCCGAGCAAATGAGCCGTCTTCTCGCCGTACGGATAATATCTGGTTAAACCGTCGTCAATCACAATTCCCGGAATATCCGGCGATGCCAGCAGCAGCCGGCTGGTTTCTTCCCAACTCAATCCGTCTTTAATTTTGATCGGCACAAAGCGGCGGTATTTTTTCAAATCTTCCTTAATTCTTTTTTCTTCCGCCTCATCCAACGGCAGTATTCTTTTTACCTTATCCAGGGTTTCTTCGATACTGGTTGTCTGTTCGGCCACAACCAACGCCTGAAAATTCTGCCGGTTGCCGGCCAGAATTTTTCCGTTACGGTCGACAATTTCCCCCCGCGGCGGAATCAAAATCCGGGTCGAAATCCGGTTTTCATCTGCCATCGTGCTGAATTTATCGGCCTGATAAACCTGCAGATAATAAAGCCGGGCAATAATCAAAAGCAGCATTGCAAACTGAATGCCGGTCCAGACGATCGTCCGGTTGATTAAAGTTTTCCCTTTGTCGTTATCGCGGTTCATCTACCTGTCATCCTGCAAAAAACTGTTAAGCACCCAGGCGTTCAGCCCGCCCACAAGCGGATAGCAGGCCAGACTGGTCAGATACGAAAAAAACACCAGGGAAACCGGCATCATCTGTTCGTAATAAACGGAAACCAGCAGCCAGCGCACTAAAAGACAAACCGGCAACAGCGCGGCGATCCCCACCCACAAAACAATGAATGTGCGACCGTTCAAATATTTGATCAGATTGGTAACCATCAGATACATAACCAGCATAACCGCCAAGCCGGAACCGAACGGCGCCGAAGAGGCCGCATCGGCAACCATGCCGAGAACGAAAACCACCCCCAAATTAAACAGATCCGGCCGGTAAACCAGCCAGAAATAAACGCACATCAAACCGATTTCCGGCCTTGCGTTATCGGCAATATCGGATTTAAGAGGCAGAAAAGAAAACAAAATCAGAACCGCCGAAACCAAAAGCGGCAAAAAGCGCAAAAACTGCCGGCCGGCCGTCTCCTGCCAATCTTCCCTCATTCGTTATCGTCCCGTTCCAAAAATTCGCTTGCCGGATCCGGCAGTTTATAGTCCACAATTTGCACATATTCCAGCCGGTTCAAATGATCATAAGGGCGCACCGTAACTCCCGCTTTGTCTTTGGAAACAATCTGCCCGACCGGCAGCCCCGCCGGAAAAACTCCGCCGATGCCGGAAGTAACGATACGGTCGCCGACTTCCACTTTTGCGTCAAGCGGAATAAACATCATTTTCGGCAACGGCGCGTTTTCACCCGACAACACGCCTTTAACCCGCCCTTTTTCGGTAATGACCGGAATTTTCGAGTTAATATCGTTGACAAGGAAAATCTTGGCATAATCGGAACCGGTCTTTTCCACTCGTCCGATCACCCCTTTGCTGCCGAGCACCACCAGCCCTTTGCGCACATTTTTGTTTCCGCCGGTATAAACCGTCAGCGAATGAGCAAAAGCGCTTCCCTCTTCCGCCACCACTTTGGCGGTAATGAAAGACGCTTCCGGCGGCACCTGATAATTCAGCATCTGGGACAAAATTCTGTTTTCCACCTCAAGCGCCCGGTTTTTGGCGTTGGCAATTATCAGCCGCCGGTTTTCTTCGCGCAGTTGTTGGTTTTCCTGATCAATTTTCCGCAAACTGCGCAGATATTCGTATCCTTTGACCATGGCCGTCGCCGGCAGCACCAGCACGTCCACGGTGGAAGATACGATTTCGTTGGCGGCGGAAGAAGTTTGTTCAATCAAAACATTCTCACTCTTGCTGAGCAGCATAAAAACAAACGCAACGATAAAAGCCAAAACTACCGCGAATTTTTTGATAACACCGCGAATCCGTCTGAAATGGAAGAATTTTTTCCGATCTCTCTTTACCAAAATTTTATCCTGAAAAAGCTTAAAAAATTAAGTAATTAACTAACATAGAAAAAAAATTATGGCAAATAAAATATCACACAAAATCACCGTTTGTCAGCATTTTATCAATCGCAAAAACACCACCGCCGTTTTACTTCCGTTTTCTTTTTTGCCCGTATTCCGGATAACGAACAAAAAGAAAGGGCCCGCACTTGGCGGAACCCTTCTTTTTTGTACCCCCGGTCTTATTTACCGAGGTTAATGAACGGGGTAGATTCTCCCAGCATATACTGGGGAAGTTTACCGTCCCATTTCTGTACGGCCTCATACTCGACCAGGCTCTTATTCTTAGCCAAAGCCCGGGCTTTAGTTTCTATGGCTTCGGCCTCTGCTTGAGCCGTAATCACCTTCTGCCCGGCCTCTTCGGTAATTCTCTTCGTGTTATTGATTGCTTCCTGAGCTTTCTGCTCGGCAATCACCTTATCCTCAATCGCTCCCTCAAACTTGTCGGAATAATCGATGTTGATAAACTGAAGAGTAATATTCCGGAAGAACCTGTTATCCAGTTTTTCCTGCAAACCGGCAACAACGGCAACACGCGCCTTGTCGCGGTTAGACACCAGCTCCTGCGCCTGCCACTTTCCGATAACGTCTTTTAAAACATCATTCAAAACCGGGATTATCTTTTTGCCTTCATAATCCCTGCCGACGGTTTCATACAGCACATAGACATTGTCCGGCACAAGATCGTAAGTAAAAACATATTCGATTTCGGCCGTCTGTACGTCAGATGTGTAAGTCGCCGTTTTCTGAGACATCTTCTGTGTTCGGATATCCATTTTGTACATCCTTGACACAAAAGGCACCTTAAACCCGATTCCGTTCACATACGAATGCTGATCAACCTTTCCCAAGGTAACCAACACGCCGCGGTATCCCGGGCTGATGTAATAAATTGAGCAGAACAACAAGATCAGCCCAAACACCCCGCCTATGCTCCAACCGATGATGCGGCGGATTTTTGCGGCACGTGCCTTTCTTTCAGCTTCTTCACGTTCGTAACGTTCTCTGCGCTCTTCTTCGTATCCGTACATATTTTTTAAGTTTTAAAGAAACAAAACTTTTTCTTTGAAAAATCCCCGTATTTTAACCGAAACGCTTTGATTTTATATGCTGATCCCTGAACGCATAGTTCAAACTGCATAAGCAGCGGGCGGCCATTGCGATTGACTCTTTGATCAAAACGTTTCCAGTGATTAAATGACATTTAGACAAATATAATCTGCGGTTTTTGTTCCAAATTTGAAGCTTTGTTTTGTTAATTGTTACTAAAATAATTACTTGTGTTTTTAAATGTACATTAATTTTAGACAAAAATCAAGTCCAAAATCCAACGGAAAACAAAGCCTCTATCTGCCGCAAAAAAATGTACATTAAAATGCGGCAGTTCTAAAGTTATGGAAACGACCTTCCCGCCGCCGGCCGGATACAAAAAAAGGACGCCTGCGCGCCCTTTTTCGAACATTCAAAATATGGTTAAAAGCTTTTCAAAATATAATCGCTGATTCTCGCCGCATAAAACGACGGGTCGGAAATCGGCTCGCCCTCGGCGATTTTGGCCTGATCAAGCAGCAGCCGGGACACTTCCTCGGCCTTCGGGCGCAAAGCCGCGTCTTCCATCGCGCCGCTCAGTTTGATAATCAGCGGATGATAGGGGTTGACTTCCAAAATCCGGGTCGAGGCAAAAGCCGTCTGCTGTTGATGGTTGCGCATCAGCCGCTCCAGGTGAATACTCATCTGTCCGTTTTCCACCGTCAGGCTGACCGGACTGTTGGTCAGTTTTTCGGTAACTTCCACCTTGCCCACTTCGTCTTTAAACATTTCCGTCATCATCTTGGTCAGTTTTTCCAGATTGCCGGCATCGGCGCGCGGTTCTTTGCGCTCAAACGACAAATCGGCGTCAGCCTGCGAAACGTGTTTGATTGCTTTTCCCTTGTAGTTGGGCAGCGCCTGCGTCCAAAACTCGTCAATCGGGTCAACCAGCAGCAAAACTTCGATTCCCTTTTGCTTAAAAGCCTCCAGCTGCGGATTGTTGGCCAGCACTTTGACATCGTCGCCGGTGATATAATAAATTGATTTCTGGTCTTCCTTCATACGGGCAACATACTGGTCAAGCGTAGTCAGTTTTTCCTTATCCGCCGTTGAATAAAACAGCGACAGCGCGGCCACTTCTTCGCGGTTGGAAAAGTCTTCGTAAATGCCTGCCTTGAAAGCGGTGCCGAAATTCTGCCAGAATTTCAGATAATCCTCATAATTTTCACTTCTCTTTTTCAACTCTTTCAGCAACCGGCTGACGATTCCGTGGCGGATTTTCGCCACCAGCGCATTTTGCTGTAACATCTCGCGCGAGATGTTAAGCGGCAGGTCGGAAGAATCAACGATTCCTTTGACAAAACGCAGATAATTGGGCATCAGCTCTTCCACCTTGTCGGAAATAAATACCCGGTTGACATAAAGTTTCAGTCCCTGTTTGCGATCGGGTTGGAACAGATCGTACGGCTGCGTGGAAGGAATATACAAAAGCCCCGTATATTCAATACTGCCCTCGGCCTTAAAATGAAGCGTCAGCCACGGATCGTCAAAGTTATGGGAAATATGCTGATAAAAGTCTTTGTACTGCTCCTCGGTGATTTCCGCCTTATTGCGGGTCCACAGCGCCGACGCCGAATTGACGGTTTCCTCGCCGGCCTCGCCCAGATTGAGCACAATCGGATAATTGATATGGTCGGAATAGGTGCGGATCAGATGGCGCAGATAAATGGTATCGGTAAAATTCTTGTCATCGTCTTTCAAAAACAGTTTGATTTCGGTACCGATGCCGGCTTTTTCGGCCTCGCTTATCTCAAACCCGTCCACACCGTCGGAAAGCCAGCGCCAGGCCTGTTCCTCACCGGCTTTTCTGGTTACGATTTCAACCTTTTTCGCCACCATAAAAGCAGAATAAAAACCGACCCCGAACTGCCCGATCAGATCGGCAGAAGAACCGTTTTCCTTCATATTGGCGACAAAATCGGCGGTACCCGACTTGGCAATCGTTCCCAGGTGATTTATCAGGTCTTCCTTGTTCATACCGATACCGTTATCGGCAATAATCAGGGTATTTTCCTTCTCATCGGGGGTAATCGTTATTTTCAGCTCGCCGTTGCCCTTGGCAATATCGGGCGTGGTCAGCTGAAGATATTTCAGCTTGTCGCAGGCATCACTCGCATTTGAAATCAGTTCTCTTAAGAAAATGTATTTTTCCGAGTACAGGGAATTGATGACAATCCCCAGCATTTTGTTAACCTCGGCCTGAAAATTAATCTTTTCGCTCATCGTCAAAAATCTCCGTTATTTCTTAAAAATTCCGTTACCTTATATATGGGAAAATATTGCTTGATTCGCAAGCCTTGGCCGCCGATTTTTAATAATAAAGACACTTTTTTGCTTGATTTTCTCGCAAATATGGCTAGATTGAGGGCTGAAATATTTTAAGTAACTCTTTTCAAGGAGACAAAACTATGGTTTCTGTCGTTAATGACAATTGTATCAAATGCAAATCCTGCGCCGACGTCTGCCCGGTAGACGCCTTCCACGAAGGCGACAGCCAGCTGGTTGTTGATCCGGACACCTGCATCAGCTGCGGCGTCTGCATTTCCGAATGCCCGCAGGAAGCGATCCAGACCGAAGAAGAAGCCGATCCGCATTGGGTTGAATTCAACGCCGAAAAAGCTAAAGTCTGGCCGAACGCCAACGAGTAATTTTTTCAAAAGATTAAACCTCCGCCGGCGTGCGGAGGTTTTTTTTGCCCGCTATCTCCCTCTGCCGGAACAATTTTTCCCTTGAAATCAATCAAAGTTGTGCTATTGTGCGCACAATCTTTTTGAAAAATTTTATAAAGGACAAAACAATGGAGCTGAGAAACATCGCCATCATAGCTCACGTTGACCATGGCAAAACCACGCTGGTCGACGCTCTGCTGAAACAAAGCGGCACTTTCCGTGACAATCAGAAAGTCCAGGAATGCGCCATGGACTCCAACGAGCTGGAAAGAGAACGCGGCATCACCATCTTGTCCAAATGCACTTCCGTTGACTGGAACGGCACCCGCATCAACATCGTCGACACTCCCGGCCACGCCGATTTCGGCGGCGAAGTCGAACGCATTTTGTCGATGGTAGACGGCGTTATCCTTTTGGTTGACAGCTCGGAAGGCCCGATGCCGCAAACCAAGTTTGTGCTTGGCAAAGCCTTAAAAGTCGGCTTAAAGCCGATTGTTGTCATCAACAAGGCCGACAAACCCGACGCCCGCGTCGACGAAGTCTTAAACGAGATTTTTGACCTCTTTGTCAGCCTGGATGCCACCGACGAACAACTGGACTTCCCTGTTCTTTACGCCTCCGGCCGCAACGGCTGGGCGGTTAAAGACCTTGAACACGACGAAAAGAAAGACTTAAAAGTCCTCTTTGAGCTGATTTTGTCGCACGTTCCGGCACCGGTCTGCTATCCGGACAAACCGTTTACCATGCTGGCCACCACTCTGGAAGCCGACAAATTCATCGGCCGTCTGCTGACCGGCAAAATCCTCTGCGGCAGCGTCAAACCGGGCGATACCGTCAAGGCGCTCGATGGCAAAAACAACGAAATCGAGCGTTTCCGCATTACTAAGATTCTGGCTTACCGCGGGCTCACCCGCCAAAGTCTGGAAGAGGCGCACGCCGGCGACATCGTTGCCGTTGCCGGTGCGGTCAAAGCCACCGTTGCCGACACCATCTGCGACTTTTCGGTCAACGAGGCGCTCGAGGCTCAGCCGATTGACCCGCCGACGCTGGTAATGACCTTTTCGGTCAACGATTCCCCGCTGGCCGGCCGCGAGGGCGACAAAGTAACCTCCCGTATGATTGCCGAACGCCTGAAAAAAGAGGCCGAAGGCAACATTGCCCTAAAGATTTCCACTTCCGCCAACAACGATTCCTTTGAAGTAGCCGGCCGCGGCGAATTGCAGCTCGGTGTTTTGATCGAAACCATGCGCCGCGAAGGGTTTGAGCTTTCCATTTCCCGCCCGCGGGTGGTTTTCCACAAGGGCGAAAACGGCGAAACTCTGGAACCGGTGGACGAAGTCGTGGTTGACGTGGACGAAGAATTTTCCGGCACCGTGGTTGAAAAACTCGGCTCCCGCCGCGCCGAACTGATTGAGATGATTCCCTCTCAGGCCGGCGGCAAGGTTCGTCTGATTTTCCACGCGCCCACCCGCGGACTGATCGGCTACCATTCCGAGTTCTTAACCGACACCCATGGCACCGGCGTCATGAACCGCAGCTTCTACGATTACGAACCCTATAAAGGAGAAATCGAGGGACGCCGCAACGGCGTGCTGATTTCAAGCGAAAACGGCACCGCCATTGCCTATTCTCTGTGGAAGCTGGAAGACCGTGGTCCCATGTTCATCGACCCCAACGTCCCCGTTTACGTCGGCATGATTATCGGCGAGCATACCAAACCGAACGATCTGGAAGTCAACCCCTGCCGCGCCAAGCAGCTGACCAACATCCGCGCCGCCGGCAAGGACGAGGCCATTTGTCTCACCCCGCCGCGCCGGATTACGCTGGAAGAGGGGCTTTCCTACATTCAGGAAGACGAACTGCTGGAAGTAACCCCCAAAACCATCCGTCTGCGAAAACGGATTTTGGACCCGATACTGCGCAAGCGTTCGGCCAACAAAATCGCTTAAAAACCTATAAGCAGCTAAGAGAGAGCTGCTTATATTTTGCAAAAATTCTTGCACCGGATTTTAAATTAGCGTATGAAGATATATATATGAAACAAAACAGGAACAATAATGCGTAACACCAACAGAAAAAACAATCAGCTGCGCAATATTGAGCTGATTCCCGATTTCAACCCTTATGCCGAAGGCTCCTGTCTGGTCAAGTTTGGCAACACTCATGTTGTCTGCACCGCCAGCGTCGAGGAAAAAGTTCCCGCCTGGCTCAAAGGCCAGAACAAGGGCTGGATTACGGCCGAATACGGCATGCTGCCGCGCGCCAACCGGGTGCGTGTTCCACGGGAAAGCAAAAACCCCTCCGGCCGCACACAGGAAATCCAGCGCCTGATCGGCCGCTCGCTGCGGGCTGTCGTGGATTTAAGCAAAATGAAAGACATTTCCGTCTGCATCGACTGCGATGTCATTCAGGCTGACGGCGGTACCCGCACTGCCTCAATCACCGGCGGATTTGTCGCCCTCTACCTGGCAATCGAAAAACTGATTGCCCGTAAAAAATTGGAAACAAACCCGATTCGCGAGTTTGTTGCCGCCGTTTCCTGCGATATTTTCGAAGGCGAAAAAATTATTGACGTTGACTACGAAGAAGATTCCCATGCCCAGGTAGACATGAACTTTGTTCTGACCGAAAGCGGAAAAATTGTTGAAATACAGGGAACTGCCGAAGAATCTCCGTTTGAGGAGCAAGACTTCGGAGAACTGATGGCGCTTGCCAAGGAAGGCATCAGACAACTGATTGCCGAACAGAAAAAAGTTTTAGGAGTAAAGTAGATGAAGTTAACCAAATTAGTCGTTGCCAGCCACAATGACGGCAAAGTTGCGGAAATAAAGACCCTGCTTGCCCCTTTGCATATCGAAGTACAGTCCGCAAAGGAACTGCGGCTGGGCGAAGTTGAAGAAACAGGAAAAACGTTTGAAGAAAACGCCAAGATCAAGGCCAATGCCTTAAGCCTGATGTGCGGACTGCCTTGCCTGGCAGACGATTCCGGCCTGTGTATTGACGCTTTGGACGGCCGTCCGGGTGTTTATTCCGCCCGTTACGCTCCCAACCGCGATTTCAACGAAGGGGCGGAAATGCTGTTAAAAGAAATGAAAGAATCCGGCAAAGAAAACCGCAAAGCTCATTTTTCCTGCTGCATGGCATTGGCCTGCCCGAACGAAAAAGTCAAAGTTTTTGAAGGACGCGTCGATGGCAAAATTGCCGACAAACCGCGTGGCAACAAAGGTTTCGGTTATGATCCGATTTTTATCCCAGAAGGATACGAACAAACTTTTGCCGAGCTTGGCGACGAGGTTAAAAACCAAATCTCCCATCGCCGTCGTGCTTTGGAAAAATTCATTAAGGAAATCAAATAAAAACAGATAAAAAACATTGTCGCTGCATATTTTTAACATCCCGGCCGGTTGCAGCCCGGTTGACGTTTTGGCTGCCAGGCTGTCCGCAGAAAGCAACGGTTTTGATTTAGCCGGCACGCTGGTATTGCTTCCGAACCGGCGCGCCTGTCGGGAACTGCGCGATGCTTTTGTCCGCCTGAACGGTATGCAGCCGACAATTCTACCGCGTATTCTGCCGATCGGGGATCCCGATGAAGACGAACTGTTTTTTGCCGAAAACAACCCGCAGGCGGCAGATATTGCTCCGGCCGTTTCCCCGGTTGAAAGAACACTGTTATTTACCCGTTTGATTACCGCCCGGCCGGAAGATCTGACCGGTGGAAAATGCTCTTTTGCACAGGCCGTTTCTTTGGCCGGCGAGCTCGGACGGCTGCTTGATACGGCAGAAAACGAAGAACTTGATTTTGCCGCCTTAAAAAACCTTGTTCCCGAAGAATACGCCGTTCACTGGCAGAAAACGCTCGATTTTCTAAAAATCATCACCGAATATTTTCCCCGCATATTGACCGAAAGGGGCGTTTCCAACCCCGCGGCCAGAAGAACGGCACTATTAAAAATGCAATCCGCTTTGTGGCAGCAGACCCCGCCGCCGGAAAAAATAGTTGTCGCCGGCACGCCGGGCGCCTTTCCCTCCGTCCGCGAACTGATAAAAACGGTGTCTTCCCTGCCTTTCGGAACAGTGTATTTAAATGACCTTGACCGCCATCTGGACGAGACCTCCTGGCAGCAGATAGACGAAACACACCCTCAGTACGAAATTAAACAACTGCTTGATTATCTTGGCATAACAAGGGAAGAAATTGCCGACGTCATCCCCTCTTCCGACCCCGGACGGGAAAAACTTATCAGCGAAATCATGCGGCCGGCGGCAGCCACCGATTTATGGCGCAACATCACGCCCGAAAGCTTTGAACAAAACGTAATGAACGATGTTCATCTGATAAACTGCCGGGAATTGAGGGAAGAAGCCCTGTCGGTTGCCGCCATTATGCGTCATACATTGGAAACTCCCGAAAAAACCGCGGCTCTGGTAACCTCGGACAGAAACCTGGCGCGGCGCGTATCTGCCGAACTGAAACGTTGGAACATCAATGTTGACGATTCCGCCGGGCTCCCTCTTTCGGAAACGCCGGTCGGTCTTTTTCTGCGACTGATTGCCGAATATTGCGAAAACCCGGATGATGAAGTCGCCCTGCTTGCTTTGATGAAGCACCCGCTCACCGCAGACGGCGAAAAAAAAGCCGTTTTCCGGACGACGGTACGCGAATTTGAAATAAAAATACTCCGTAACGGCAAAAAAAACGACGAAGACACTTCCATAACGGAAAATTTCATCAACCGACGGAAAGAAACCCTTCTGCCTCTGTGCATGCTTTGCCGACAGCCGGAAGTCTCTCTCCGGGAACTGCTGACGTGCCACTTGCAGACAGCGGAAAAACTGGCCGCCGACAATCAAAAAAACGGCAGGGAAAACCTTTGGCGCAACGATGACGGCGAGGCTGCCGCAGCCTTTTTTGCCTCTTTGCTCGAATATGCGGAAACCATCCCCGCCATACCGCAAAATCAATACGGCGGTTTTCTTTCCGCCCTTATGTCCGCGGTTACCGTCCGTCCCAAATACGGCACTCATCCGCGCTTAAAAATCCTGGGGCCGATCGAAGCCCGCCTCAACGGTTTTGACACCGTCATCATCGGCGAAGTCAATGAGGGAATCTGGCCGGCCGCTGCCGTCGCCGACGCCTGGATGTCGCGGCCGATGAAAAAAGATTTCGGCTACCCGCTGCCGGAAAAAGGCATTGGTACCGCCGCCCGCGATTTTTCTCACCTGCTGGCGCAAAAAGAAGTCTACCTCACCCGTGCCGACCGGGTTGGCGGCACACCGATGAACAAATCACGCTGGTGGCTCAGGCTGGAAACGGTCTTAACCGCTGCCGGCATCAAACCGGACAGCCTCCTCAACACCTTTTACCCGGAAACGGCAATCTGCCTTGACCGACCGCAAAAATCCAATCCCATATCGGCGCCCGCACCGAAACCGCCGCTTAATGCCCGTCCGCGCGAGCTGTGGGCCGGTGCAGTCGAAAATTTAATGCGCGATCCTTATATTATTTTTGCCCGCTACATACTGAAATTAAAACCTCTGGACGACCTCAACCGCAAACCGGACTTTTTCGATTTCGGTATCATAACTCACGCCGTTTTAGAAAAATTTAACAGGCAATATCCCGGGCAGATGCCGGAAAACGCCCGTGAAATCTTAACCGAACTCGGTCAAAAAGAACTGGCCGCCGCCGGCGTCGGCCTCGAAACCGCCGCTTTCTGGCTGCCGGCGCTGGAAAAAATGACGGCCTGGTACACGGAATGTGAACGTCAGTATCGCCCGGATATCAGTAAAATCTATTGCGAAAAAGAAGGACATTACAGTTTCCCCGCACCGGGCGGCACATTCACGCTGAGCGCCCGCGCCGACCGGATCGACCTGACCCGGGAAGGTACCCTCAACATCATTGACTACAAAACCGGCAACGCCCGCACGGCAAAAGAAGTTGCCGGCGGTTACGCCCCTCAGCTGCCGATTGAGGGCATCATCGCCCAAAACGGCGGTTTTGAAGGCATTACCGGAGCTGAGATCAAATCTTTACGCTACTGGCAGCTTGGCAAAAAAGAAACCGTGATTGATAAAAACGTCAAAGAAATTCTGGATCACAATCTTGAAAATATCAAACGGCTGATTTCCGTCTTTGACAATCCCGACAAACCGTACCTGACACAGCCGAACCCGAAATTTGCACCGGCTTATTCCGACTATGAACACCTTTCACGCATTAAAGAATGGGGGATCGTTGATGGCAATGACGAATGAAGAAGAAATCCGCCGCCTGCGGTCCGAACTGGCGGAAGACGCCACTTTCCGCCAACGGCAGGCTGCTGACCCGGAACTCTCAATTTGGGTCAACGCCTCCGCCGGCACCGGCAAAACAAAAGTGCTGACCGATCGGGTGCTCCAACTTCTTTTGGCCGGTATCAGTGCCGGCAAGCTTTTGTGTCTGACATACACAAAAGCCGCCGCCGTCGAAATGAGCTCCCGGGTTTCCCAAAAACTGAGCACCTGGGCGGTTGCCGATGATAAAACTCTGGAAAAAGAACTGATCAAATTATTCGGCCGCCTGCCGGAAAACGAACACTCGAAAGAAGAACTGAAAACCCGTGCCCGCAAATTATTCGCCGTTATGCTCGACACCCCGGGCGGCATCAAAATTCAGACGATTCACAGTTTCTGTCAGGAAATTCTGAAACGTTTTCCGCTTGAGGCCGGTATTTCCCCTCATTTTGAAGTAATGGACGATCGCACCGGCAGAGAGGCTTTTGATGAAATAAAAAATCTCCTGATCAGTGAAATTCACGAGCACCCGGACAGCAAAACGGCCAAAGCAATGGCCTTTCTGACCGCCAACACCAGCGAAAAGAATTTCCCCGAAATCATCGACAATATTATCTCCGCCCGCGGCAAAATCAGCCGTCTTTCCGGCAACGGCAGAAACATTGACGATCTGATTGCCCGACAGGCGGAAAAACTGGAAATAGACCCCGAAAAAAGCGAACAGAACATTATCAACACCTTTTTCGAAAAACTGCCGCAGAAAGACTTGCGGCTTCTGCTCGAAACCTGGCTTGCCGGCGGCCCGAGTTTTGCCTCAAGAGCCGAAAAACTGGCTGCTGTTCTGCAAAATCCGGAAAACAGAGATTTTGACACCTACTGCGGCGCTTTTATCGGCTCCGGCGGAGAAGAATACAAAAGAGCGGCTCCCAAAGCAGCCGTTACCGCCAATCCTCGCCTGCAGCAGATCTTTTCCGACGAAGTCTTCCGGGTACTTGAGTTGAAAGAAAAATTGAAAGCATGGCGCGTCTTTTCTTTCACCAAAGCCGTTGACATACTGGCCGGAGAACTGATTAAAGGATACGAGCGCTACAAGCAAAACCGCGCGCTGATGGATTATAACGATATGATTCTCCTCACCCGCCGCCTGCTTAATAACCGCGATGCCGCCCGCTGGGTGCTCTACAAGCTTGACGGCGGCATTGACAGTATTCTGATTGACGAGGCACAGGACACCTCGCCTGACCAATGGGAAATCATCCGCGCGGTCAGCGACGAATTTTTTACCGACAGCAGCAGCCGGCGCACGATTTTTGCCGTCGGCGATCGCAAACAGTCAATATACAGTTTTCAGGGAGCAGATCCTGACAAATTTGATGAAATGAGCCGCCATTTTCACGACAAAACATCAAAATTCAAACAGATAGACCTGCAGGTTTCTTTCCGTTCGGCACCGGCCGTATTAAAGGCGGTCAACACGCTTTTTGAAATTCCGGAAGTCAGCGCCGGGGTTATTTCTCCCGGCGAAAAAATACATCATGTTCCCTCCCGTCAGGGAGAATGCGGCGTTGTCGAGCTATGGCCGCTGCTTGAACCGGAAAAAGAAGAAAACAGCGACGAATGGCTGCCGCCGGTCGAGCACGAAACGGCTCCCACCACCAGTCTGCGAATGGCTCGTGAAATTGCACAAAGAATCCGAAAACTGGTTGCCGGCGGAGAAAAGTTGGTTTCCCAAAACAGACCGCTGCGTTACAGCGATTTTCTGATTTTGGTGCGTCATCGCGATACTTTTTGCGAAGAACTGATCCGCGAATGTAAAAAAGCCGGTGTCAAAGTGGCCGGCATTGATCGTATTCACCTGCTTGAGCAAATTGCGGTACAGGATCTGATCAGTCTCGGCAGATTTCTGCTGCTGCCGGAAGATGACCTCAGCCTGGCGGAAGTTTTGAAATCACCGTTGTTCGGCCTTAATGATGATGACTTGTTTACGTTATGTTATAAGCGCCGTTGCAGCTTGTGGAAAAGACTTGAACAGTGTTCAGAATATACCGAAACAGCGGAAATATTAAAGCATTTGCTCAATATGGCCGATTATGTCCGTCCTTTTGAGCTATATTCGGAAGTTCTTAATGTTTTCAACGGACGCCGCCTTTATGCCGAAAGAATGGGCAGCGAGGCCGAAGACGGACTTGACGAATTTTTAAACCTGACGCTTGTTTTTGAACAAAACCACACCGCCTCCCTGCAAAAGTTCATCGAATGGTTTGAAAACGATGATGTGGAAATCAAACGCGAGGCGGAATCCGGAAAATCGGACATGGTCCGCCTGATGACGGTTCACGGTTCCAAAGGTTTGCAGGCGCCGATTGTAATTCTTCCCGACACAACGCGGGTTCCCCAATGTAAAAGAGAGGCCGGCCTGCTTTGGGAAAACGACGAAGTATTCTTTTATCCTTCCGGTGCGGCCGACTACGAAAAACTATGTAACCGGCTGAACGAAAACCAAAAACAAAAAATGTTGGAAGAATACCGCCGCCTGCTTTACGTTGCCCTCACCCGCGCGGAAGACCGGCTGATTGTCTGCGGATACAGAAAATCGCGCAAACCGGCCGAAAACTGTTGGTACAACCTGTTTGCAAAAAGCTTTGAACAAATCTCCGAAGAAAGCCCGGAAAAAGATTATCGGCTGCTTGTTTCCCCGCAGCTTCTTCCCTTTGATGAAAAAGAAAAAGGAAAAGAAGAAAAAACACTGTTCACACCGGCTCCCTGGATGACAAGCACCCCGCCGGAAGAAACGCCCTTCTCCCGTCCCTACACTCCTTCCCGTCCGGAAGAGGAAGAACCGGCTGTTATCTCTCCCTTATCTGCCGGCAGCAGCTCCCGCCCGTTTAAGCGCGGCGCACTGATCCACCGACTACTGCAATTTTTGCCGACCGTGCCAGACACCGACAGAAAACAATCGGCGGAACGTTTTATTGCTCGCAACAATCCGGAGCTCTCCGAAGAAGAAAGAGAAAAAATAACCGACGAAGTCCTTTCATTGCTGAACAACCCGCAATTCGGCAGCGTTTTCGGCCCCGGATCAAAGGCAGAAGTTCCGGTTATGGGGCTGGCCGGCGGCAAAATAATTTCCGGCCAAATCGACCGCCTGATCGTTGAACCGAAACGAGTTGTCATCGTAGATTTCAAAACCAACCGCCCGGCAGCGGAAACACCATCCCAGGTACCGGAAATCTATCGCCGCCAGCTGGCCGCCTACCGCTCTCTTTTGGCCGAAATTTATCCCGACAAAGAAATTATCTCTTTGATTTTGTGGACAAACACGGCAAAGCTGATGCTCATTGAATAAACGCCGAAAATTTAGGGGTTGTTTTTATATTATAAACCTTTAATATGACACTTATCATACCTATATAAATAAAGACGACAGTATCAAAGAAAGGAAAAAATATGCAGTCAATTAACGATTCCCAGTTTGAAAATGAAGTATTAAACAGCAAAGGCCTGGTTCTGGTCGATTTTTGGGCGGAATGGTGCGGTCCCTGCCGCCAGCTCGGTCCGATTCTGGAAGAAGTCGGCAAAGCCATGGGCGATAAAGTAAAAATAGTCAAAATGAACGTTGACGAAGCGCCTGATACCGCTGCCAGCTACGGCATCCGCAGCATTCCGACCATGTTCCTGTTCAAAGACGGCAAGCAGATCGATACCAAAATCGGACTTAACCCGCAATCGGCGATTGTTTCCTGGATTGAGGCAAATCAATAACCGTTATTTGAAAAACGAAAAAAAGAGCTTTCGGGCTCTTTTTTTATTGCCAACAACCACAATTATTTTAAAATAAAAAAACAGACATAAAGGATATGAACATTGAAAAAGATATTTGAAATATTTAATCCCCGGGCTTTTTTATTCAACTCCTTTTATTTTTTCCATAAAGGAATACGCTCCGATGTGTTTTTCTTCTTTTTCATTGCCACACCTTTGCTCTTTTATTTCCTTTCCAAAACGGATCTGCCGACGGCGGTATCTGCAACGGCGGCAATCTTGGCGGTGCGTCTTGCCGCCGGTCTGACCGCCGGACATTTTTTGCAAAACTACACCCGTCAACAAAACTCACCCCAACCGCCGAAGCCGGTTCTTTATTTTTCCGTATCCGCGCTCCGCGTTGTTGTTTTCACCTTTCTGAGTTTTAACCTGTATCCGGTCTATCTGGCATATAAAAACTGGCAGGCCGTCCGCAACGACAGCGATGAAAAAAGTATTTTTCCTTTTTTCCGCGGAATAATTCTGGCGCCCGTTTATGCTTTTCCTCTGTTTTGGCAGATGCACAAAAGTTTTGCCGCCGTTTTGAAAAAAACGTTTCTTTTCGACCTTTTTGCCGTTCTTTATCTGTCTTCTCTGATAGCGGGAACGATTATCCACTACCTGATATTTGCCAAAATGAATTTCTGGCTGTTCGGCCTGTTTATGCTGCTGCAACTGATAAAGCCTCTTTTGCTTTTGCCCGTACAATATACGATCAACCGGTATAATCAAACCGTTGACCCCGAAAACAAACCGCACAAAAATATCCTTCCGGGCGAAGTTATCGTTATCCTGATAACATTGGCGATAGGCGGTATGATCTATTCTTTCACCAGGCGTTTCACAATCATAGAGTTTTACCGAAATTTTGACCGGCCGACCCGCAATATGATTATCAACAGCTATATCTTCCAAGACGGGTACGAAGAAATCTGCGCCCGGTACGGTTATCAGATGAAACTTTACGGCCCGACCTTTCGCCGTATATACAAAAATGAACTGGAAAGACTTGAGCGTATCTTAAAAACAAACAATATGACAACCGAAGACGCCCTGAATGTCGCCGGCCCGTATTTCAAACGCTCCCTGAACAGACGGCTGGAAAGGGAACTGATTGCATTAAGCACGGAAATTATGGGAACAAAATCATCAGAAACCCGGCAGAATATGTACAACTTATGCTCATTTATGGACATGAGCGCCGATTTGGTCATAAAAAGCCAACTGAAAAAATAACGACTTAACAAAGGAAAAACATGAACACCCGCGAACAGCTGAAAACATATCAGCAAATCCTCGATAAAAACGAACCCCTGGACGCCTTTAATCCTTGGGCTTTTATATTCAACTCTTTCTATTATTTTTGGAAAGACATAAGCATCAGCAAATTTTTCCTTTATTTTTTAGCCACTCCCGTTCTCTTTATGCTGCTGGTGCTCTTAACCGTCCATGCCGGCTTAAATATCCATACCGGCGTGATTTTTGCCGTTGTCTTTCTGGCCGTGCGCACAACGGTCGGATTCCGTGCCAACATCGACCTGAAAAAACGTATGGAAACGTTTGTTGCCAAATATAAAGACATGGATACTACCCCGGAACCGATAGTTTATTTTTCAATTTCACGGTGGCGGCTGTTTTTTGCCTCAATCCTTACATTGGGAATTTACGATTTATATTGGGCATATAAAAACTGGCAGGCCGTCCGCACATACAATAAAGAATACGAAATCACGCCTGTTTTCCGCAGTTGGTTTTTCGGCATGTTTTTCATTTATCCGCTGTTTTTGAGAATGAAAAAAAGCTTTGCTCAAACCGTTCCGGTCGGATTCACCTTTAAGTTCTGTGCTCTGGCTTACCTGCTGCTTGTTATTACCGACATTATTTCTTCCAAAATATACGCCCAGACGGACAATGACCTTATCTGGATTATATCAATAGCAGCAAGTTTGCTGTCTGTCCTGTGCCTGTTGCCTATACAACAGGCCGTAAACAGACACAATCAAAAACTAAATTCTCAAAACGTCCCGCTGAAAAAATTTTTACCGGGAGAAAAAATAACGATACTGGTTTCCGTTTTGCTGATCGTCCTGTCCTTTTTTGCCGGTTATAAAGAAACAGAGTTTTTCCTCACCATGTATGTCCATGAACAGGCATACCCGGACATCTGCAAAAAATACGGTTACGAAATGCGGCAGTATCCCGAAACTTTCCGTCGTATGTTTTCCGCCGAACGTGCTGAAATTGAGCAAAAAATGAAAAACAGAGGTATTTCTCCGGCTCAATACTGGGATCAGATTCCCGGGACATACCGGCAGGAAATCTCGGCACATCTGGAACAAACCATGATAGAAATCAGCCGGGAAACAAAAGCCGAATACAATCATCCGTTGGCTACGGTTGCCGGATTCTGCGCTTATATGGATGACAATGCCGAACCGATCATCCGCGAGCAAACTTTACCAAATTAAAAAACTTTTTAAGAGGAGAGATAAAAAATCCCTCCTCTTTTTTTTTGCTTTTTTGCTCATATATATAAGCAAAACAGGAAAGAAAAATGCTTTGGATCATAGACGGGCTCATTTACGGCTTTTTTAACGCCGTATACACCATTTTTAACCAGCACTACAAATTGAATGCTTATCTGCTGGGAATGTGGCGCGGCTGGGGAATATCCCTTGTCTGCTCACCCTTTCTTTTTTTCTTCGGTTTTCCGGATTCGGCGTATTATTGGTTTTTGCTGGTTACACAGGGACTGATGATTGCCGTTTATGATTCCCGGCTGTTTTTTGCATCTGCCAAATACGGTGCCGGGGCAACCTCCCGGGTAATGGCGCTGACGGCCGTCGTTACCACTCTCTTTTGGTGGTTTCTTACTCCGGAAAGCTTTCTTAAGCTCCTTAACAACGGCACCGTTGTCATGACGATTATGCTGCTTTTGTTCGGGTTTACGATATGCTATTGGCAAATGATCAAAACCCCCGTTTCTCAGGAACTGGTCAATTATATGATACCGGCCATCATCTCCCTTGCCGGCATGAGTATCGCCACCAAAGAAATAGCTATGTTCGGAACAAGTGCTTGGAGCGGAATAACCTACTATCTGACAATAGCGGCGTTTATCAGCGGTTCCGCCAATGCCTGGTGGTATATAAAAAGCACCCGCCCGGGTTTTTCCGGCTTTTTCAAACAGGCTTTTTCTCCCCGCGTAACCAAAGCCGGCATTTATATCATCGGTTTCGGCGGTGCTCTCATCATCGCCAAAAATCTGGCTTTGCGAACAGCCCCCAACCCCGGCTATGTTACCGCCCTGCTTTTAACGGCGCCTCTTTTTGTATATGCTCTGAACAGATATAACAAAGTTCCCGATGACATCTCGGTCAAAGCCGGCTTTCTGATGATAGCCTTTCTGAGTGCCTTGATGATCCTTGTCGCCGGCAATTTCGGCGTCAATGATTGATCTTATTCGGTTTACAACACTTCTCGCTTGCCGGCGTGGTCAGGTGCCGAAACAACACCTTCTTCTTCCATCCGCTCAATCAGCACCGCCGCCCGGTTATAACCGATCCTCAAACGCCGCTGAACATAGCTGATGGAAGCCTTTTTATCATTGCGGACGATTTCCACCGCCTGATTGTAAAGATCGTCATCGCTGCTGCTGCCGCTGCCCATCGCCGTCTTATCAAAAACCGAACCGCTGTCTTTGACATTAAGCTCGCCTTCGGTAACCCCCTCAACATATTCCGGTTCTTTTTGAGCTTTCAGAAATTCAACTATTTTTTCAACTTCCTGGTCTTTGACAAACGACCCGTGCACGCGGATCGGGCGCTGTCCGGCCGGCATATAGAGCATATCGCCCATACCAAGCAGTTGTTCCGCCCCTTGCTCGCCGAGAATGGTGCGGCTGTCGATTTTAGAAGTTACCTGAAAGCTGATTCGGGTCGGGAAGTTCGCTTTGATAACGCCGGTAATGACATCAACCGAAGGCCGCTGGGTCGAAAGGATCAAATGGATGCCGGCTGCCCGCGCCATCTGCGCCAGCCGCTGGATTGCGGCTTCCACTTCTTTGCCGGCCACCAGCATCAAATCGGCCATTTCGTCAACCACGATCACGATATACGGCAGCGGCGTCAAATCGAGCTCTTGTTCTTCAAACAAAGGAGCGCCCGTATCCGGGTCAAACCCGGTCTGCACCGTGCGCACACAGCGTTCGCCGCTTGTTCTCAGTTCTTCCAGTTTTTTATTATAACCGGAAATATTGCGCACATTCAGCTGTGCCATTGCCCGATAGCGGTCTTCCATTTCTTTGACCGCCCATTTCAGCCCGAGCACGGCCTTTGCCGGATCGGTAATCACCGGCGTCAGCAAGTGCGGTATCCCGTTATAAACGGAAAATTCAAGCATTTTCGGGTCAATCATGATCAACTTGCATTCGTCGGGACGCATCCGGTACAAAAGCGACAGGATCATCGAGTTCATACCGACCGATTTGCCCGAACCGGTGGTACCGGCCACCAGCAAGTGAGGCATTTTGGCCAAATCGGCATAAACGTTCTCACCGCCGATATCTTTGCCGAGCACCACGTTAAGCGCGTTTTTCGTATTCCTAAAACCGTCGCCCTCAAACAACTCCCGCAGCCAAACGATTTCACGGGTCGTATTCGGCAGTTCTATGCCGATGGTGTTTGAACCGGGAACAACGGCAATCCGCACCGAAACCGCCGACATCGAGCGGGCAATATCGTCCGACAACCCGATAACCCGGGCCGTTTTCGTGCCCGGCGCCGGTTCCAGTTCATACAAAGTAACCACCGGTCCGGGACGGATTTTAACAATTTTCCCGTTAATACCGAATTCCTGCAAAACGCTTTCCAGATCTTCGGCTATTTTCTGCAGCTCTTTTTCGCTCATGGCGGTACCGGCGGATTTAACTTTCGGCGCCGTCAGCAGGGATACGTCGGGATACCTGTATCCGTCGTCATTTTTACCGTTCTTTTTGGCGTTGGCGGCTTTTGCCGGCTGTCCTTTGGCCGACGCCGCTTTTTCCACCGGCCGGCTTTCGTCTTCGCTCTTAAATTTGGGTTCTTTGCGTTCTTTTTTCGCTTTGGCTGACGGTTTTTCATTCGCCGGGGCAGAAAAGGCTTTTTTAATCATCGGCGGTAACGCGGCCAGCACACGACCACCCAACCGGACTCCCCGCCACAGGAAAATCAATACCTTTTTGATGCCGTGATACCATTGAACGGCCGTAATATCAACCGCATAGCTGAAAGCGGAAACCGCAATCAGAAAAGCGGCCAGGGCAACAATTTCCCGTTTAAACGAAAACAGCGGCAAAATATCGAGCAGACGCTCGTTTAACATCTGCCCGAGCACCCCGCCGAGCGGCATGGTGCAGCGGATAAAGCCGAAAGCCGACATCGCGGCAACAATCCCAAGCAGCCAGACCACAAAATGCAAAAAGAAAAAGCGTATTTCATCCAGCCGGCAGAAACGATAACCCCACACCATCACCGGAATCATAAACAACGGCAACGCCAAGCCGGTAAACGTCAAGATGACGGCAGCCGTGCTTGCCCCCGGATAACCGAAAAAATTATCAATATTGTCGGCCGCCAGATTAAAAGAACTGTCCGTCGGCGAATAAAAACAAACAGCAGCCAAAACCAGCCAACCGGCAACAACCATCAACAGCCCGTAAATCCGCCGGCTGATCTTGTCAAACAAAGTTATTTTTTTCTTTTTCTTA
Source organism: uncultured Alphaproteobacteria bacterium (assembly GCA_944390375.1). GTDB lineage: Bacteria > Pseudomonadota > Alphaproteobacteria > RF32 > CAG-239 > JAFUYI01. The sequence continues at coordinate 24,392 of CALXPZ010000084.1, forward strand.
GCCATTTTGCCCCTTTGAAATCAATCAGTGCTGACAAAAACGGCCGTCGGCCATTTTGATCATGATGGAACGTTTTATTTCATTTATCACATTTTTCTTCTTTTCCGGGTCATAAGGTTCCGAATGCCCGTCCCAAACCGTTCCCGGCCAATCGGGATCGCCGTCGAAACGGGCAATGACATGAACGTGCAGCTGCGGCGTTTTATTGCCGATCATTGCCACATTGGTCTGTTCGGGCTTAAACACCTCGTTCATCACTTCTTCGCAAAGGGCTATTTCCCGCATCAACTGCAAACGTTCTTCCATGGTCAGGTAGGTCATATTTTTGACTTTTTCTTTGCGGGGAACAAGAAAAATCCAAGGATAGTGGCGGTTATCTTCAAACAGCACCCGGCACAATTTCATATCAATGATAAAATCTTTGGCCGCCAACCCCGGCACTAAACTAAACATAGGCATAATCTCCCTGCATAAAGAAAAAAGAAATCAGACGGCACAAGTATAACCTCGTAAATCTTTCTCTTAAGTTAACAAACCATGTTTTAAACTTGACTTTTTCCGCTTTATACGTTTAAAAATCTAAAGACATTAACATAAAAGAAAGGCTTTTTTTATGAAAAACGCTTTCGTTTTTCCCGGACAGGGTTCCCAGTTCGTGGGAATGGGGAAAGACCTGGCCGAAAACTTTGCTTCCGCGCGGGAAGTGTTTCAAGAAGTTGATAATACCTTAAATCAGAATTTATACGAATTGATGATAAACGGGCCCGAACAGGAACTGACCTTAACGGCCAATACCCAGCCGGCGCTGATGGCTGTTTCCATGGCCGTTGTCCGGGTGCTGGAAAAAGAATTCGGAATTGCTCTTAAAGACAAAGCGGCTTTTGTTGCCGGACATTCGCTCGGCGAATATTCGGCTGCCTGCGCTGCCGGCGTTTTCTCGCTGGCCGACACCGCACGCCTGCTCCGTGCCCGCGGCGATGCCATGCAAAAGGCCGTTCCCTTCGGTGTTGGCGGCATGGCCGCCGTTATCGGGGTTTCTTTCAAAGACATCAATGCCTTGGTAGAAGCCTGCCGGGACGAAAAATCGGTCTGCGTCGCTGCCAATGACAACTCCGACGGACAGGTTGTTCTCTCCGGTCATATGGCCGCCATTGACAAAGCGGTTGAAATTGCACCGGAATTTGGTGCCAAACGCTGTGTCAAACTGCCCGTATCCGCGCCTTTCCACAGCCCGCTGATGCAGCCGGCAGCAGAAATTATGGCCCGCGTTCTGATGGAAGTGGACGCTCATCCGGCCGAAATTCCGTTGATTTCAAACGTGCTGGCAACTCCCGTTACCGACGAAAAAGAAATCATCAAACGCCTGGTAGAACAGGTAACCGGCAGCGTACGCTGGAGAGAAACCATGAATTATTTAAATGACCAGTCGGTTACGGACGTTTACGAGCTCGGTGCCGGCAAAGTCCTTTCCGGCCTGATCAGAAGAAGTTTCAAAGAAATTCATACCGCCTCGGTATGCACACCGGCGGATATTGAAGAACTGGCCAAAAACCTCTAAAAAACAACACTCAATTTATAAGGAAATCGATATGTTTGAAATCAAAGACAAAGTTGCCCTCATTACCGGTGCCAGCGGCGGCCTCGGCGATAAAATTGCCCGCACCCTGCACGCTCAGGGCGCAACCCTTGCTTTAACCGACCGCAATCCGGAAAAAATGGAAAAACTGAAAAACGAACTCGGCGCCAATGTCGAATGCTTTGTGGCCGACCTCGGCAATTCCGAAGCCATCAACCAGTTGGTTAAAGACGTCGAAGCCAAATTCGGCCGCATCGACATTTTGGTCAACAACGCCGGCCTCACCCGCGACAATCTTTTTATCCGCATGAGCGACGAAGATTGGCAGTTGGTTTTGGACGTTAACCTCACCGCCGGTTTCAAACTGGCCAAGGCAGCCGTCCGCGGCATGATGAAACGCCGTTTCGGCCGCATCATCGGTATTGCCTCCGTTGTCGGCGTTACCGGCAACGCCGGACAGGCCAACTATTCCGCTTCCAAAGCCGGTATGATTGCCATGAACAAATGTCTGGCTCAGGAAGTCGGCTCCCGCGGCATTACCGTCAACTCGATTGCGCCGGGCTTTATCAGAACCCCGATGACCGACGTTTTGCCCGACGATGTCAAAGCCGCTCTTCTGGCCAAAATACCGGAAGCCAAACTCGGCGAGGCTCAGGATATTGCCAACGTAGTTGCATTCCTTGCCAGCGACGAAGCTCAGTACATCACCGGTCAGACCATCAACATTAACGGCGGTATGGCTATGATTTAATTCCTTCTCAAAGGAAAAACCAAAAAACCCCTGAATTTTCAGGGGTTTTTTGTTAAAAACACTGTATTTAAACACCGTTTTCATATTCTTTTGTCAGCAGAATGACAATATTTCGCCACCGGACAGTTGGCACAATCGGGTTTTTGCGCTTTGCATATATAACGCCCGAACAACACCAGCCAATGGTTGGCATACATCAGATATTTTTCCGGCAGCACTTTCAACAGATCTTTTTCCACCGCTTCCACCGTTTTTCCCTGACTGAAATCAAGCCGGTGTGCAATCCGGAAAACGTGGGTATCAACCGCCATTGTCGGCTTTTTGAACCATACGTTGCGCAAAACGTTGGCCGTCTTATGTCCTACTCCGGGCAGGCTCTCAAGTTTTTCCTGATCTTCGGGCACTTCGCCGTTATAATCCCGTGCCAAAATCTCGCTCAAGGCAATCACGTTTTTTGCCTTGTTATTATAAAGACCTATTGTTTTTATATATTCTTTCAGCTTTTCCACCCCGAGAGCAGTCATTTTTTCCGGCGTATCGGCAATTTTAAACAGCTCTCTGGTAGCATTGTTAACGCTTTTATCCGTGCTTTGCGCCGACAGCACGATCGCCACCAGCAGCGTAAAAGCGTTTTTATACTCAAGCTCGCTTGCCGGCGCCGGATCCTCAGCGGCAAAAACATCAAAAATTTCCAGTATTTCTTTTTGATTTCTCATGCTTTTACACCTCCGGCTCCCGCCGCTTTCGGTGCCGTTTCGTCGAGCGGCCAGCGCGGACGCGGTTTGAAATCAAGCCCGTCGGTCAATCCTTTAGCAAAACGTTCCAGTCCCGCCCAGGCAATCATCACTCCGTTGTCAGTGCACCAGCGTACCGGCGGCGCCGCAAATTCCAGTCCTTTTTCCGCTGCCAATTTTTCCAGTTTCTGCCGCAGATAACCGTTGGCCGCCACCCCGCCGGCAGCCACCAGATGCCGTCCCTGAGGATATTTGCGCCGGAAATAATCGGCTGCTCTGGCCACTTTTTCGGTCAGACATTCGGCTGCCGTTTTTTGGAAACAGGCGCAAATATCGGCCGTATCCTTTTTAGGCAGGATAACATGCTCGATATTACCGTCGGCATCATAAGATTCGATAATTTTGCGCACGGCTGTTTTCAGCCCCGAAAAAGACATATTGCAGTCCCCCGAACCGCGCAGAGGATGAGG
>CALXPZ010000085.1 GCA_944390375.1 uncultured Alphaproteobacteria bacterium
CGGTTTAGTAAAATCCAGCTGGTAAGGAGGTTTTGAGAAATGTCTATGTCTGATCCTTTGGGCGATATGCTCACTCGCATTAGAAACGCGCAAAGCGCGAAGAAAAAGGAAGTCATCTCTCCTGCTTCCCGCTTGCGTGAAAATGTTTTGGAAGTTCTGAAAAAAGAAGGTTATATCCTCGGTTATGAAAGATACAGCGTTCGTAACGGTATTGACGAACTTCGCATTCAGTTGAAGTACCATGAAGGTGCTTCGGTTATTAACGAAATTTACCGTGTATCCACTCCGGGCCGCCGCGTTTATTCAAGCGTGAAAGATTTGCCGAGAGTATATAACGGCCTCGGAATTTCGATTATTTCGACTCCGCAAGGCGTTATGAGCGACAATGAAGCCAGAAAGGCCAATGTCGGCGGTGAAATTCTTTGTCAGGTATTTTAGTAAGGGAGAATTGGTATGTCTAGAGTTGGAAAATACCCGGTTATCATCCCTGAAGGCGTTTCCGTTACCATCAACGGCAATGTCGTTACCGCCAAGGGTAAAAACGGCGAATTGAAATTTGCTTTTGACGATGGTATGGTTAATGCCAAATTGGAAGAAAACAAAGTTGTGGTTCAGCCTCTGCACCAATCGCAACAAGCTCGTGCTTTATGGGGAACAACCCGCGCCCAGATTAACTCGATCGTTAAGGGTGTGAGCGAAGGTTTTACCAAGCAGCTGGAGCTGGTCGGCGTTGGTTATAAAGCCAGAATGGAAGGCAGCAGCAAGCTGGTTTTGTCGCTCGGTTTTTCGCATGATATTATTTTTAATGCCCCGGAAGGTATTAAAATCACCTGCGTATCCCCGACCCAGCTGACTGTTTTCGGTGCCGACAAACAACTGGTTGGTCAGGTTGCGGACAAAATCCGCGAATACAGAAAGCCCGAACCTTATAAAGGAAAAGGCGTCAGATATGCCGGCCAGTATGTCCGTCGTAAAGAAGGCAAGAAGAAATAAGGAATAGTTTAATGAATACGCCAAGAAAATTGTTTAAAAAGAGACAGGCTCGCGCAAGAACCGCTTTGAAAAACGTTGCCAACGGAAAAATGAGACTTTCCGTATTCCGCAGCGGTAAGCATATCTATGCGCAGATCATTGACGACATTAAAGGTGTAACCGTTGCTTCGGCCTCTACTTTGGATAAAGAAGTCAGAGAAAACCTGAAGAAAACGTCAACCGTTGAAGCAGCCGGTGTTATTGGTAAAACCGTCGCCGAAAGGGCGCTCAAATCTGGTGTAAGCGAAGTGGTCTTTGACCGCGGCGGTTACATTTTCCACGGCCGTGTCAAGGCTCTGGCCGACGCTGCCCGCGAAGCCGGTTTGAAATTTTAGGAGATTAGAGAAATGGCACAAGCTGTAGATCGTCGTAAAACAGAGAAAAAAGAAGAACTGGTTGAAAAACTGGTTCATATCAACCGGGTTGCCAAGACCGTTAAAGGCGGCCGCAATATGTCGTTTGCCGCGGTTGTCGTTGTCGGCGACCAGAAAGGCCGCGTCGGTTTCGGTTCGGGTAAGGCTGCGGAAGTTCCGGAAGCCATTACCAAAGCCACCAATGAGGCCAAGAAAAACATGGTTCGCATTCCGCTGCGCGAAGGCCGGACGCTGCATCACGACGTGCAGGGTCACTTCGGCGCCGGTAAAGTTGTTTTGAGAACCGCTCCTGCCGGTACCGGTGTTATCGCCGGCGGTCCGATGCGCGCGATTTTTGAAGTGCTCGGTGTTCAGGATGTGGTTGCCAAGTCGCTCGGATCGAACAATCCGTACAACATGATCAAAGCAACTTTCGATGCCCTGCTGTCGATCAACTCTCCGAGAATGATTGCCGCCAAGAGAGGCAAAAAAGTCGGTGATATCGTCAGCCGCAGAGAAACTGCTGCCGGAGCCAAACTTGAGAAAGAGGAGGCTTAACCCATGGCTAACAAAACGATAAAAGTTAAACAGGTCGCCAGTCCGATCGGACGTCCGGCCAAACAGAAGGCCGTTTTAATCGGTCTTGGTTTGAACAAGATGAATAAAGTGGTCGAACTGGAAGATACACCGTCGATCCGCGGAATGATCAATAAGATTCCGCATCTTGTCAAAATTGTGGATTAATTAACCGGGGCGGGGGAAAAGCTCCTCCGCCCGGGTCTGGAAATCAGGTGTAAGAACATGAAACTTAATGAATTGAAAGACAACTGCGGCGCGACCAAAAACCGAATCAGAGTCGGACGCGGCATCGGCAGCGGCAAAGGCAAGACTTCCGGACACGGACAGAAAGGCCAGAAAGCCCGCAGCGGCGTTGCCATCAACGGTTTTGAAGGCGGTCAGATGCCGATTTACCGCAGACTTCCGAAGCGCGGTTTTAAAAATCCGTTTACCAAAGTCTATGCGGTGGTTAATCTTGATACTCTGCAGACTGCGATTGACGCCGGCAAACTGAAAGCCGACGCTGTTGATCTGGCAGCTCTGGCTGAGGCCGGTATTGTTACCAAAGCTTATGACGGCGTACGTTTGCTCGCCCGCGGCGCGGTAACGATGGCGGTTACGATTTCGGTTAACTCGGCCTCCAAGGCTGCGGTTGCCGCGATTGAAAAAGCCGGCGGTAAAGTAAATATCGTTGCTTAAGTGCAAATTTGAGATTTGATAAAAAACCTCCCGAAAGGGAGGTTTTTTGTTTAGAAATTTGTATTGTTTGCTACCGTGGTATGGGAAAATATGCAGCAAGTTCGGTTGCTTGCGGTTATTCGTGCCATCGATGCTTTTTTAAGATTGAGGCTCTGATGTTTATCGCTGTTAATTAAATGCAGTAGATAGACATGAAACTGTACGTTTGCAGCAAAGGTAATGTCGGTTTAAAAATTGGTAATTTAGCTGATAAATTGTCGTGTTGGCAAAAAATCGCAAATTTGCTATATTGACAAAAGATTTTGATATTATTTATAACATTATTCATATGGAAAATTTGGAAATATCACAGGAAAATGTAAAAAAATTCCTGATTAAGAATTGCGGAAGTTTATTGAATTTGAAAGATGAGAAATCTTTGCCTGTTATCTCTTGGTATTCTCCTACACACACAACGTTGTTTTCTTGGGTATGGTTTCTTTCGTGCGGACGAAATCTTTATCTGTCGGTTGAAGCTAGCGGGCAGTATACGATTGGTGTTGTGCTGAATACTGAAAATATTCGCTTTGTTCTCGGTAATCAGGATTTGGATGCAAAGTTCGGCGTCTGTAAGATAAGAGGAAAGAGAGAAGCTGAGCCTGTTCCGGATGTCGTTCAGTTGGAATTTTTTTGTAAGTTACCTTTAGAAAACGGGTATGTTACCGAAATTGTTTAAGGTGATATTGTCCTTTAACAAAAAAAGACGAGTATTTACTCGTCTTTTTTGTTTTTGCAAAAGCGCTTGTTAATCGGCTAAACGGTGAAGTCGTAAAATGTTAAGTATAAATAGAAAGTTGTTGCAATAATTAAAAAAATGTGTATTAGATTATCTCCAAATGGGCACTTCTGCGCCCAAGACAGGTTATTTTAAATATAAGGAAATAAAAATGGTATCACTCGCAGAGAAGATGGCTGCCAATCTGGATATGTCGGTGTTTGGCAAGGCCGAGGAGCTGAAAAAAAGGTTATGGTTTACGGTTTTGGCTTTGATTGTTTTCCGGCTGGGAACGTTTATCCCGCTGCCGGGGATTGACCCGCATATTCTGGCTGATATTTTTTCACGCAATTCCAACGGTATTCTCGGTATGTTTAATATGTTTGCCGGCGGTGCTTTGGAACGTATGACGATTTTTGCTCTCAATATTATGCCTTACATCTCGGCATCCATCATTCTGCAGCTCGGACAGTCGGTTGTTCCGTCGCTTTCCGCCCTTAAAAAGGAAGGCGAGGCAGGACACCGCAAAATTGTCCACTATACCAAAGTGCTGACGGTTCTGATTACCATTATCCAAGGCTACGGTATTGCCGTCGGGCTTGAGGGCATGGTCGGCAGCGCCGGTGTTTCGGCCGTGGTTATGCCGGGTTTTGTCTTTAAGTTTACGACTATTGTTTCGCTTGTCGGCGGTACCATGTTTATCGTCTGGCTGGGCGACCAGATCACTTCCCGCGGGGTCGGCAACGGTTCGTCGCTGATTATTACCGTCGGTATTATTGCCAATATTCCGAGTGCCCTGGCACAAACTTTTGAGTTGGGACGCGTCGGCTCGATGTCGATCTGGGTTATCATGCTCCTGATGGTTATGGTTTTGGCTTTGATTTATGTTATTGTTCTGGTTGAAAGAGCACAACGCAAAATTACCATCCAATATCCGAAGCGTCAGGTCGGTGCCAGAATGATGACTTCTTCCGAAAGTTCGCACCTGCCGCTTAAAATCAATCCGACCGGTGTTATTCCGCCGATCTTTGCCAGCTCGCTTTTGCTGTTGCCGATTACGATTGCCAATTTCTCGGCCAACAACGGCCCGAGTTGGGCACAGACTTTAAGTCAGCTGCTCGGTCATGGTCAGCCGCTTTATCTGACACTTTATGCCGGCCTGATTATTTTCTTTGCTTTCTTCTACACCGCGGTTGTTTTCAACCCTGAAGAAACGGCTGAGAATCTGAAAAAATACGGCGGTTTTGTCGCCGGTATTCGTCCGGGCAAAAATACGGCCGAATATCTTGATTATGTGATTACCCGTCTGACCGTGCTCGGCGCCGCTTATCTGACCGCGCTCTGCATTCTGCCGGAAATCCTGATTTCCAAGCTGTCGGTTCCCTTTGTTCTCGGCGGTACAACACTTTTGATCGTGGTTCAGGTTACAATGGATTTTGTCGGTCAGGTACAAACACATCTTATTGCCTATCAGTATGAAGGACTGTTGAAAAAAGCCGCGCTGGTTAACAAAAAAGGAAAGAAAAGATAATGAGTTTTAAAAACGGAGAAGGACTGCATCTGATTATGACCGGTGCGCCGGGAACAGGAAAAGGAACACAGGCCAGCGTTCTGAAACGCAAGTATGGGATCTGTCATTTGTCGACCGGCGAAATGCTGAGAGAGGAAGTTAAAAAAGGAACCGAAATCGGCAACCAGCTGAAAGATCATTTGGCCGCCGGCGGTTTTGCCCCGGATGAGCTGATGATCAAAATGGTTTCCAATCGGATTGAGGAAAACGATTGCAAAAAAGGTTTTATCCTCGACGGTTTCCCGCGGACGCTGAAACAGGCGGAAGTGCTGGACAATATGCTGGCAGAAAAAGGGATAACCTTAAACGGTGTGATCGAAATTCTGGTTCCCGATCATATTATTGTTGACCGCATTTTGGGGCGCTATACCTGTATGACCTGCGGCGAGAGCTACAGCGACAAGTATCATAAACCCAAAGTGCCCGGTGTTTGCGATATCTGCGGAGGAACGAAATTTTCCCGGCGACTCGACGATACGAAAGAAACGATTGAACGTCGTCTTAAAAAATATCGTGATTTTACTTATCCGACAATCGCTTATTATAAAGAAAAAGGACTGCTTATCAGCATTGACGGAAACGGTACGGTTGACGTGGTTGCCGGTAGAATCGATACGGCGCTGGCGGAAAGATAAGTGTTTAACAAAAAGTAACTTTTTTCAAAAATGCTGAAAGTAAGGGTTGACACAATCAAATATTAGCATATAATCCGCCTTAATTTTGAAAAGTGGTGATCAACTTTTTGAGTTTTAATTTAAAATAAATGGAGATGAAATTTGGCTCGTATAGCTGGTGTAAATATTCCGACTGCCAAAAGAATTGAGATCGCTTTGACGTATATTTTTGGCATCGGTCGCAAAACTGCTCAGGACATTTGCGCAAAATCCGGAGTTAACCCGGGCGAACGCGTTCAGGATATGTCCGAGGAAGACATTGCCAAAGTGCGTGAAGTTATTGACCGTGATTATCTGGTTGAAGGTGAACTGCGCCGCGATGTCGGAGTAAATATTAAGAGATTGATGGACCTCGGCTGCTACAGAGGTTTGCGGCATCGTAAAGGATTGCCGGTTCGCGGTCAGAGCACCAAACAGAATGCTCGTACCCGCAAAGGTAAACGTAAAACCGTTGCAAACAAGAAGAAATAACAAGAGGTAGGGTCCAAAATGGCAAAAGCAACACAGAAGAAAAAAGAAAAGAAGAACATCACTGCCGGTGTCGCACATGTGAATTCTACTTTTAATAACACTCGTATTACAATTACCGACGCTCAGGGTAATACCGTAGCGTGGTCTACGGCCGGTGCTCAGGGTTTTAAGGGATCGCGTAAATCTACTCCTTATGCGGCTCAGGTTGCCGCTGAGGAAGCCGGTAAAAAAGCTATCGAAAACGGTATGAAAACTTTGGAAGTTGAAGTTAAAGGACCGGGTTCGGGCAGAGAATCGGCTATCAGAGCTTTGCAGGTCGTCGGTTTTACCATTACTACCATCCGTGATGTTACCCCGATTCCGCACAACGGCTGCCGTCTGCGCAAACGCCGCCGCGTGTAGTTTTTGGTTTCTTGATAGTGAGGCTAAAGTTTTTTAGCCTCGCCGTCTTTTGATTTTTTAGAAAATTTGCATATGCACTTTAAATGAGGATATCCACGTGATTCAAAAGAATTGGCAAGAACTTATTAAACCGACTAATCTTGAAATTGTTCCCAGCGATGGCGGCAACAAAGCCAAGATTGTGGTTGAACCTTTAGAGAGGGGATTCGGTCTTACTCTCGGCAACGCCTTAAGACGCATTTTGCTCTCTTCGTTACAGGGCGGTGCTGTTACGGCAATTAAAATTGACGGGGTATTACATGAATTTTCGGTTATCCCCGGCGTAAGAGAAGACGTTACGGATATTGTGCTGAATATTAAGGGGCTGGCGGTTGCCGTCCACAGCGAGGGACAGAAGACAATGACCCTTAAAGCTGAAGGACCGTGCGAGGTTACGGCGGCAATGATTGAAACCGGACATGATGTCGAAATCAAAAATCCGGATCATCTGATTTGCACCCTTGACGCCGGTGCTAAAATTGATATGGAATTGACGGTTAATACCGGTAAAGGTTATGTCCCGGCCAGTCAGAACAAACCGGCAGATGCGCCGATCGGGCTGATTGCCGTTGATGCGATTTATTCTCCGGTTAAGCGTGTTTCTTACCGCGTTGACCGTACCCGTGTCGGCCAGGTTACCGACTATGACAAGCTGACTTTGGTGGTTGAAACCAACGGTGTGGTTACCCCGGAAGATGCGGTTGCTTTTTCGGCTCGTATTTTGCAAGATCAGTTGAAACCGTTTATCAACTTTGATGAGCCGGAAAGCGAAGCCGAAGTTGAAAAAGAAGAACTGCCGTTTAACAAGAATCTGCTGAAGAAAGTTGAGGAACTTGAACTTTCCGTTCGTTCCGCCAACTGCCTGAAGAATGATAATATTGTTTATATCGGTGATCTGGTTCAGAAAACCGAGGCAGAAATGCTCAGAACTCCGAACTTTGGTCGTAAGTCGTTGAATGAAATTAAAGAAGTGCTGGCTAAAATGGGAATCCATCTCGGTATGGAAACTCCGGGCTGGCCGCCGGAAAATATTGAAGAACTGATCAAGCGCGTTGATGATCATTTCTAATTGACGGATAAAATATAAAAACTCCCCGCAGATGTATCGGCGGGGAGTTTTTTTGTCTGGATATTATGCGCACGATTGTTGTCTGAATATATTTTGTCTGTCCGGGTTTGTCGGTTAGGGTGTAAGAGTGCGATTTTGTAATACCGGGAGAGAGGTGCCTCTGGAGGCCGAAATTGTGTGCAGATGTGAAAAACGAAAGGTAAACGGGCTGAAAAAGAATCGGAGAACATAAGCCGCGTGAAAGCGGACACAGAAGAAAAAATGCAGGAAGAAGAACGCCATTAGTTGCCAAAATCGTTGTTTGAAAAAACAGATGTGTTTCGGAAGCGGAGAGCACAAAAAGGTGAAAAATGGTTGAATTTTGAATTGAATGTGTTATTTTGTCCAAACTGACTTTAATTATTTAAATTTTTTATTATGTTTTTCAATTTATTTAAAAGAGAACCAAAAAAAACGGTATTTCCGGTTCCGGGGACTAACGCACCGGTTAAAGATTGGCAGAAATTTGTCGACAACAATGATTGGCAGATAGTGTATAATGTTTGGAGTGATTTTCGTCTGCGCGGTTATGAGCCTTATGTGATGCACGACAAGCAGGTAGAACGACTTCTGTGGAATCGTCTGTTTCGGATTGAGCAGCCGGTTTTGAGCGGCAGCTTTTTGAAACGCTGTTTCAGACAAATTATTTTTGTTGAAAACGGTGCAGACAATGCGGAAATTAAAAATGTTGTCCGGCAAGAATATATGATGGGGGCACCGCAGTATGTGGTTGAGAAAAACGGCAAATTGCGCGGCTTTTGTCTGTCGCCGGATCTGATTATTGTCGGAATTACCCCTGTATTGCTACCGGTCGGCGAGATGCAGCAGGAAGTCGGGAAAAGAAATTTGTTCCTGACAAACCAGGATGATGCCCTCCGAATCACGCTTTGCCGCGATAAGCTGAGCAAAATGATGAAAAAGGCGGGTGTTCCAAGTTTTAACGGCGTCTATTGCTGGATGATCGAAACAGATCCTGAGAGAGATAAAGAATTTCAGATCTGGCGTCCGGATGCCGAACAGTCTTTTTGGGTCGGAAATTCCGACTTTTCTCCGATGCTGGCAAAATTGTAAGCCATGCAGAATGCAAAAAACTCCCCTTGCCCAAAGGCACGGGGAGTTTTTTTTAATGGAAGAGGTATGGTGCAAATCGCTGCTCCGGCAAGGGAATTTTTACGGATCAGAACAGCGAAATTTTATGAGAAACTAAATAAAGAATTGTTTTTTGCCGTGTAATATCGTACGTTTAAAAAACTTATTTGGGTATGCGAGGCGGTTTGTCTGCGTGCAAAGGAGAAGGAAAGATGATACCTGCAAAATTGAAAAAAGGCTCTCATATCCGGGTGATTGCACCGGCGCGCAGTCTGGGAATCATCGGTGAAGAATGCCGTAAGATTGCGCTTGAGAGACTGTCAAAAATGGGATTAAGGGTTTCGTTTGGTCGCCATGTCGAGGAAATTGACGAGTTTGCCTCTTCTTCCGTTCAGTCGCGTCTGGATGATCTGCACGAAGCCTTTGCCGATAAGACGGTCGATGGTGTCCTGACTGTGGTCGGCGGGTTTAATTCGGTTGAAATTTTGTCGGGTATTGATTATCGGCTGATTGCCGAGAATCCGAAAATATTTTGCGGTTTTTCGGATATTACCGCGCTGGCAAATGCAATTTATGCCAAAACCGGTTTGGTTACTTATTCGGGGGCGCATTTTTCCACTTTCGGTATGTTGAAAGGAATCGAGTATACGATTGAGTATTTTCAGAAGTGTCTGTTTCAAAAGGAGCCGTTTGAGGTGCTGCCATCGGAAGAATGGGCCGACGATCCGTGGTATATCGATCAGGAAAAGCGGAATTTTATTAAAAACGAGGGATATTGGGATATTGTTCCGGGAAAGGCAGAAGGACGGTTGGTCGGCGGCAATTTGGGGCTTTTGGACGAGTTGAAAGGGACGCCTTATTTTCCGGATATCAAAGACTGCGTCTTGTTTTTGGAACATTGTGCGGAACATGAAATCTGGACTTTTAACCGCAATTTGCAGGCGCTTTGTCTGCATCCGGATTTTGCTTCGGTGAGGGCGATGGTGTTCGGACGTTTTGAACCCGAAAATAAGATGAATCGGCCGCGTTTGGAGCGTATACTTGCCGCCAAGAAAGAACTGGCCGGTAAACCGATTGTTGCCAATGTCGATTTTGGCCATACAACGCCGATCATCACGTTTCCCGTTGGCGGTTATTGCAGAATCGACGGTATGAAAATCGAGCTGATGCGGTTTTAATTAAAATGATTCCGACCGGTTCGGAAATTAAATAAATACGCTGAAAACGACGGTATTGCCGTTGTTCCGCGGTTATTTTTCAAGGATAAAGGTAACCGGGCCGTCGTTAATCAGTTCAACCGCCATATCGGCCTGGAAAATGCCGTTTTGTACTTCAAGACCTTCGGTCCGCAGGCATTCGGAAAAATATTCATAGAGCGGTTTGGCGGTTTCCGGACGGGCTGCGTTGTCAAAACCGGGGCGGTTTCCGCGCGAGGTGTCGCCGGCCAGCGTGAACTGTGAAACAACCAGGGCGCTGCCGCCGGTGTCTTTGACCGAAAGGTTCATCTTGCCTGCTTCGTCTTCAAAAATACGCAGAGCCGCGGCTTTTCTGGCCAGGGCAGCCGCCTGCGCGGGGGTGTCGTTTTTAAAAATACCGATAAAAATCAACAGTCCGGCATTGATTTCGGAAACTTTGTTCCCGCCGACGGAAACAGAAGCTTTTTTTACTCTTTGAATCAGCAGTTTCATTGTTTGCTCCTTTTATGACAGGGTATTGGGAAGATACCTTTCCACGCTTTAAAAAACAAGCTTTTATTCAAAATAAAAAAGGCTTGCCAAAAGAAAAAAACTTCTATATATTGCGCTTGAAATCGTGAATTTCGGATTCACCAAAGTGCCGGCATTTATGAAGGTAGTGCCGGGTGATGTTTTATCCGCTTTGCCTGTCAAAGCATCAGAGAAAAGAAAGGAAATTGCCATGAGACATGGAGATAAACACAGAAAGTTTAATATGCCGAGAAGCCAGAGAAGAGCTTTGTTCTCGAACCTGACCAACGCTTTGCTCACTCACGAGCAGATTACGATTACCCTGCCGCGTGCAAAAGAGCTGAGAACTTTTGCCGACAACATGATTACTTTTGCCAAAAAAGGCGATCTGAACAGCCGTCGTATGGCTTTGGCCTTTTTGCGCGATAATGAAGTCGTCGCCAAATTGTTCTCTACTTTGGCCGAGCGTTACAAAGACCGCAACGGCGGTTATACCCGCGTTCTGAAAGCCGGCATTCGCTATGGTGATGCCGCGCCGATGGCCATTATTGAACTGGTTGATCGCGACGTAAAAGCTAAAGGTGCTAAGGATCTGGCTCGTGTTGCCGCTGAGAAAGCCGCTGCCGAAGCCGCTGAAAAAGCTGCCGAAGAAGAAATCAAAAAAGAAGAAGCCAAGGCAGAGAAAAAGGCCGAAAAGAAATCCAAGAAAGCCGAATAAGCTGTTCGCAGCAAAGGATCATTGAAGACGGGGGACTGAAAAGTCCTCCGTTTTTGTTTGCTCTTGATTAAAGTTTATCGGAGCGTCGTTGTATAATATCTTAAAAAGTCATCGTTTTTTTAGAGTAAAAAATGATTTTCGTGAGAAAAGCGGGGAAAATTGCGTTCGGTTGATGCAAGAAAGACAGATATGGCGATGTTGTTTGTGCGGTATGTGTTTGCGGCAGCGGAAAGTGTTTGTGTATGGCTGGTACCGGTATCGGCGACAGCGGATGTCCGGTTGCTTTTTTTGCAATTTGTATATATCGGTCGGCAGCAAGTTAAATTGTAACTTGACAAAAAGTCCAAAAGACGTAAAAATGCAGCGTGTTTAAACCTATTAATTATATTATTTATGAGCAAAAGAAAATTTAAGCTTCGTTATCTCTATGAGGGCGGGGCTTCGATGGAGGATTTTTACGAAGTTCCGGTAGCGGGTATCATGCTTGAAAACGGAAGTCGAATTAGTATCTGTTACGGCAGCACCGCAAATGCTCCTTCGACAAGTCAAGAAGATGCTGAAAAACAAGCGAGAGAAAGAGGTATGGTACTGATTGAACCGCGAGATTTTTCCCTGATCCGTTTCCGTCAGAAAGAAATTCGTAAAATGATTGACGAATGTGGGGCAAAATTGGTTCTTGCCGACGAATGCGTGTGGGTACAAGACACCGAAAGCGGTCAGGTGTCGGCCTATTCTTTGGCAGACGGTCGCCAGTATCCGCAAAAAGATACGGCCGGCGTTGTGCTTAAATTTAAATGAATGTTTTTTATTTACGGCAAATCCTTTGGAGATTTGCCGTTTTTTGTATTTTAGGCCGAAAAAAACAGGTGATCGCCAGTAGTGAATTGCGGTATTGGGAGAGGGAGAAATAACCTTAAAAAAACAGAGAAAAAAATTGACTTTTGTCCAAAAAAATGGAAGAGTAACCGTCAGTTACTAATTATTTAATTTATTATATATGGAAAATTTTAATTTGGAATGTCCGCTTTTTTATGAAAACGGTGTAACGGCCTATGAGCTGAAAGAGGGGCAGAAACCGATTGCCATCAAGGTGGAAAATTCGCTTGTCGGTTTGCACAATTTTCCCAAATCCGTTTATCAGAGTGCGGAAAATGCCTGTCTGCGGCAGCAGTTTGCCGGTGGGCGTTATCAGGGGTATTTGCCGACGGTAGAAGAATTTTTGCTGTGGGTTCGGTTTCAGGAACAGTTTAATCGGACGGTCGAGTTTTTGCGCGCACACGATGTGCCCGCAGATTTTCTTTCGGTCGGAAACACTTATTGGACGGCGCATAAGGGCGACAGCTATTCTACCGTGGTGAATATGGCGACCGGCTGCTGTCTGTTGCAGAATAAAAGCTGTTTGTATTTTGCACGTCCCGCCATCGGAATTTCTTAAAAAAAAAGCCATGGATATTTTGAAATTTGAAAAAATGTATGCGCTGCTTGTTGCCGAGGGCATTGAGCCGCGCGAGTTTGCCGACTGGCTGAGGAACTTTGCGCAAGATTTTCCTTATAAGCCTGTCGTTTCATCTATCAAACCGCTGTCCGAATTTTTTTATATCTACGGAAAACTGAAAAGCAGCAGTTTTTCCCGGGATATGGAATTGAGCGGTATTCAGATTGCCAAAAAGCTGATTTTGAGCACCCGTTCAAGTTTTGGCGATCACAGTGCCGAAGAAGCGGAATGCTATGCCCGGGAACACCGGATGTTTCTGCTCGATTATGACGAGCTGATGCTGGTGGTTCATTTGCTGCCCAGGATCAATACGGTATTTGAGGCCTGCGGTTTGCCGGTGATTCCGCTCAGCCGTCCGTTTTGGTGCAAAAAAGGCTATCAGACGGAGCTGGTCAGTTTGTGCGGCGGTCAGGCTGCCGGCAATACGGACAAAACCGGCTGTGTGCTTTTGAAAATGTCGTAAAGAATCTTTCGGGTATCCGGAAATGAAAAACCGCTCCTTAAATATTTAAGGAGCGGTTTTCGTATTCTGAAACTTTGAAATTATTTTTTCAGAATGGATTTGCCGGCGTAGAGGGCAACTTCGCCGAGCTCTTCTTCAATACGAATGAGCTGGTTGTATTTTGCCATACGGTCGGTTCTTGACATAGAACCGGTTTTGATCTGGCCGCAGTTGGTGGCAACAGCGATGTCGGCAATGGTGGTGTCTTCGGTTTCGCCCGAACGGTGGGACAAAACGGCGGTGTATTTGTTGCGCTGGGCAAGGTCAACGGCTTTTAAGGTTTCGCTTAAAGAGCCGATCTGGTTAACTTTGACCAGAATCGAGTTGGCAACGCCTTTTTCAATACCCATAGCCAAACGTTTCGGGTTGGTAACAAACAGGTCATCGCCAACCAACTGAACTTTATCGCCGATGGCGTCGGTCAGCATTTTCCAGCCTTCCCAGTCATCTTCGGCCATACCGTCTTCGATCGAGAAGATCGGGAATTTGGCGCACAGACCTTTGTAGAACTCAACCATTTCGGCGCTGGTGTAAGATTTGCCTTCGCCGGTCATTTCATATTTGCCGTCTTTGTAGAATTCGGAAGAAGCGGCGTCAATCGCCAGAACGACGTCTTCACCCGGTTTGTAGCCGGCGTCTTTAATTGACTCGACGATGAAGGTGAGGGCTTCTTCGGCCGATTTCAGGTTAGGAGCAAAACCGCCTTCGTCGCCGACGTTGGTGTTGTGGCCGGCAGCTTTCAAATTCTTTTTCAGGGTGTGGAAGATTTCGGCACCCCAGCGGATGGCTTCTTTAACCGAATCCGCGCCGACCGGCATAATCATAAATTCCTGAATATCAATCGGGTTGTCAGCGTGCTGGCCGCCGTTGACGATGTTCATCATCGGAACCGGCAGAGTGCGGGCCATGGTGCCGCCGAGGTAGCGGTAGAGGGGCAGACCGGCTTCTTCGGCCTGAGCCTTGGCAACGGCGAGCGATACGGCCAAAATGGCATTAGCGCCGAGTTTGCCTTTGTTTTCGGTGCCGTCGAGGTCAATCATGGTCTGGTCGATTTCGATCTGGTCTTCGGCATCCAGGCCGGCCAGAGCGTCGTAAATTTTGTCGTTGACATTTTCAACAGCTTTCAGCACGCCTTTGCCGCCGTAACGTTTTTTGTTGCCGTCACGGAGTTCGACAGCTTCGTGCACGCCGGTCGATGCGCCGGAAGGTACGGCCGCGCGGCCGAAAGCGCCGCTTTGCAGGACAACTTCTGCTTCAACCGTCGGATTTCCGCGGGAATCGAGAATCTCGCGGGCGTGAATATCAACAATCGCACTCATTTTTTTCTCCTAAAATTAAATTATCAAAACTGCCTCTAACTTTGACTATTTTCGTTTGTTTGTCAAGTATGTGCATAAAAGCTATGCAGAATTATTAAAAAAAATATTTGCAAACGGGAAACCGGCCGTTAATATAAAGCAGGCTTATCAACCAAGGAGGTAAAAATGTTCTCCGAAAAATGGCATTACCGCTTTATGGAAGTGGCGAGGCTGATCGCCACCTGGTCGAAGGATCCCAATACCAAAACCGGTGCGATTGTCGTCGGCCCGGACCGGGAAATCCGCGCTACCGGGTATAACGGTCTGGTGCGCGGAGTCAATGACGACATCCCGGAAAGGATGGAGCGGCCGACCAAGTACGACTTTTTTGAACACGCAGAAAGAAACGCCGTTTACAATGCCTGTCTGACCGGGACTTCCCTTAAAGGCTGCGTGCTTTATGCCACTCATCCGCCCTGCACCGACTGCGCGCGGGCAATCATTCAGGCCGGCATCAAAATGGTGGTTACCAACCGTCTGCCGGAAGATCCAAGCGCCCCGGCCGGCGGCTGGCGGGATAAACTGGTCTATTCCGAACAGATGTTTAGGGAAGCCGGCGTCGAATATAAAATTCTTGACTGAAATTTGGTTTCGTCCCCTTTAAATGTAAATCTGACTGATTATATGGAGCTGCAAGGATACTGTCTTAAAGTTCTAGCTGGCGGGGGTGTTGTGTGCCCCGGCATTGAACGATTGGAGAAATTTGATGAAAGTATTGATTGCAGACGAACACGCCATGTTTCGGGACGGGCTGGGATTGTTGGTTGAACAACTGGACAATTCGGCAACGATTTTGCAGGCCTCTAATTTTGCGCAAGCATTGAAGATTCTTGACAGCGAACATAAATTTGACCTGATCATCATTGATCTTGATATGCAGGATATGGCGTGGGAAAAAGGCTTTGATGCCATCCGAGCCAAGGCCGGCGATGCGCGTCTGGTGGTTATTTCCGCTTCCGAAAACGTGCATAACATCCGTGAAAGTCTGGAAAAAGGCGCCAGCGGATATATTACCAAACGGGCGGAAAACAAAATTTTGAGCAACGCGCTGAAGCTTATTTTGGACGGCGGCACCTATATTCCCCCGGTGATGCTCGGGAAAAATCTTGATGAAGTTTCTGCCGGCGGAAAAGGTAAAACGCTGACCAATCGGCAGTCGCAGGTGCTGGGGCTGGTGGCAAAAGGAATGTCCAATAAACAGATTGCTTATGAAATGGGGGTGTCGGAGGCAACCGTCAAGCTGCATATCAACGCGCTTTTGCGCGCAATAGGGGCGACCAACCGCACTCAGGCGGTGATCATCGCGCAGAAAATGGGGCTGATCTGAACTTTTTAAAATTTAAGCATAATGTATAAAAATGCCGGCTGCAAAATCCCCTTTAGGGCGGGGCCCTCTCTTTCGGAAGGCCGGGAGGTTTATCCTCCCGGCAGATCCCGTGGGAGGTTTTTAAGGATGTTGTTATTATTCCCCCCCCTGTCGGGTTTGACGGTTTTGTTGTCATTTCCGGGCATATTTTTCTTTCTTTCATTCTCGAGCTTGATACGGGTGCCACACACTCTCACCCTGTCATTCTTAGGTCTTGCCCGAGAATCCAGTAGGCAATATGGCATAATTGTTGACTGGATGCCCGATCAGGTCGGGCATGACATGGAGAAAGGGGCGGACATGACATGAGGGGAAAAGAAAAACAAAAAAGGGTAATATCCCGACGTCTGCCGGACGGAAAACGGCAAGGTTTAGAAAACAATTATTGTCCATAACTATTGGCACGCATTTATTATTAGCAAACAGGCTGAATAAAGCGAGAACACGCCATAAG
>CALXPZ010000086.1 GCA_944390375.1 uncultured Alphaproteobacteria bacterium
AAAAGCAAAAAGGCGGTTTGTTTTTTCAACGGCAGTCGTCCCGGAGCAGTTTATTTGCGAACCAAAAGCGATTTACCGGTCATTTCCGCCGGTTTTGCAATCTCCAGCAAATCAAGCAGCGTCGGTGAAATATCGGCCAGTTTGCCGTTGTTGAGTGCAACAATGTCTTTCGGGCCGTTGACCAGCACCGCCTGAACATCGCCGACCGTGTGTGCGGTATAAGGCTCGCCGGTTTTTTCATCAACCATTTTTTCGACATTGCCGTGGTCTGCGGTTACCAGCAAAACGCCGTTGACGTCTTTGATGGCTTTGACAACCTTGCCCAGGCAGTCGTCAACCGCGGCCACCGCTTTTAGCGCGGCGTCCATAATGCCGGTGTGGCCGACCATGTCGCCGTTGGCAAAGTTGCAGATGATAACGTCAAATTTCCGGTTTTCGATGGCGTCGATCAGATGTTCCGTAACCTCGTAAACCGACATCTCCGGTTTCAGGTCATAGGTGGCAACTTTCGGGCTGGGTACCAAAATCCGCGATTCGCCCTTAAATTCTCTTTCTTCGCCGCCGTTGAAAAAGAACGTAACATGCGCATATTTTTCGGTTTCTGCGATCCGCAGCTGGGTGAGACCGTTTTCGGCCACGACTTCGCCGAAAATATGGGATAGCGATTCCGGCGGGAACATCGTCTGCATAAAACGATTGTGGTCGACCGAATACTCGGTCATGCCGACGGCCATCGACAGCTCGACGACTTTTTTGCGTTCAAATCCGGTAAATTCCTTGTCGGCCAGAGCATAAAGAATTTCGCGGGCGCGGTCGGCACGGAAATTAGCCATCAAAATGGCATCGCCGTCTTCCATCCCGGCATAGTCGCGGATAACCGCCGGTACTACGAATTCGTCGCTGACACCTTCGGCGTAAGAGGCTTTGATTGCCTCCACGGCATTGTTAAAGCGCTTGCCGTCGGCCAGAACCATGTTGTTATAAGCTTTTTCCACCCGATCCCAGCGTTTGTCGCGGTCCATGGCATAAAAACGGCCGGCCACGGTTGCGATTTTGACATTGTCCATGCCCATGATGCTGTTGGCAAATTCGCCGACAAAGCCGGCAGCCGATTCCGGCGGTGTATCGCGCCCGTCAAGAAAAGCGTGTACTTTTGTACGCACGCCGTTTTTATTCAAAATATTGGCCAGCGCCAAAATATGCAGTTGTGAAGAGTGAACGCCGCCCGGCGACATCAGTCCCATCAGGTGGCAGGTTTTTCCTTTTGCTTTCAAGGTTTCGATCAGCTTGGTTAAAACCGGATTGCTCTCAAGCGAGCCGTCCTTGACGGCCTGGTCGATTTTCGGCAGATCCTGCATAACCACCCGTCCGGCGCCGAGGTTGGTGTGTCCGACTTCCGAGTTGCCCATCTGTCCTTCCGGCAGTCCGACGGCCAGTCCGGAGGTTTGCACCATGCAATGCGGATATTCTTTCAGGCATTGGTGCCAGTTGGGCGTATGCCCCTGTTCAATTGCATTGTCGGCGGTAATTTCCTTACGGTATCCCCAACCGTCCAAAATTAGCAGCATTACGGGTTTCTGTCTCATTTTTTACCTCATCTTTCAATTCGATTCTTGTTTTTATGCTGATTATATATAATTACTTTCAGAATAAAAGCCCTAAATTGATAACTTTTTCAAAAAAATTATTCGTCGCTTTCCGCCGCCGTCATCACTTTTTTCCAGATTTCCGCCGGCAGTGTTCCGCCGCCGACGCCTTTCATCGGCGAATTGTCGTCGTTGCCGAGCCAGACGGCTGCCACATAACGGTCGCTGAAGCCGACGAACCAGGCGTCGCGGTAATCTTGCGAAGTTCCGGTTTTCCCGGCAGCAAAACCGGGCAGCCGCGCCCGCTTGCCGGTGCCCTCGAGGATCACTTTTTCCAGCATATCGGTCATTTCTTCAACCGCGTCTTCGTCTAAGATCCGTGCCCGATCTTCCTCGTCGTTGATACGGGTATAAAGGGGATATCCATCGCGGGTGTATATTTCGGTGATAGAATAAGGCCAGGCGGCATATCCGCCGTTGGCAATGGATAAATAGGCCACCGCCATGTCCAGCACTTTGACCGCCGAACTGCCGAGTACCATTGCCGGAGTGTCGTCAATCGGGGTGGAAATGCCCGTTTTGCGCGCAAGAGCGATAATTTCCCGGCGCGGGAGCTTTTGCGCCAGATTCACGGTAGCTAGGTTGAGCGAGCGGATAAAAGCTTCTTCCAGGGTAACCGTTCCGTAATATTTTTTTGTATAATTTTCCGGTTTCCAGTTGCCGATGGTGATCGGATAGTCATCGATTTCGTCATCAGCTTCCCAGCCGTTTTCCAGAGCCGTCAGATAAACAAAAGTCTTAAATGCCGATCCCGGCTGCCGCAGCGCCTGGGTAGCGCGGTTAAACTGGCTTTTTTCATAATTGATGCCGCCGGTCATTGCTTTGACGGCGCCGGTTTTATCCAAAACCACGATGGCGCCGTTGGTAACGTTTTTGCTTTCGGCATTGGCAAAAACCGCCTGCCGGAGGGCGCTTTCGGCCGCATTCTGGATTCGCTTGTCAAGCGTGGTGTAGACATTGACGTCGTTTTCGCGTTCGCCGATATAGGCATTGACCTCCGCATAAACCCAGTCGGCAAAATATTTGCCGCCTTCCAGCTTGTCGTGTATTTGCGCGCCGAGCGGCATTTTTAAGGCCTTTTCTCTTTCCTGCGGGGTAATGATTGCCGTATTGACCATATTCTGCAGCACCACCGCCGCCCGTTCGCGCGCGCGTTTTTCGTCCGCGGCCGGGTTATAGCGTGCCGGCGCTTTCAACAGGCCGGCGATCACCGCCCCCTCCAGCAGGTTGAGATCGCGCGAGCTTTTTTGAAAATATTTTTGCGATGCGGCCTCGATTCCGTAAGTGCCGCTGCCCATGTAAACGCGGTTGAGGTAAAGGGTCAAAATCTGGTCTTTGGAAAATTTGCTTTCCAGCCAAAAAGCCATCAACAGTTCCTGCACTTTGCGCTTAATGCTTTTTTCGGAAGTCAGAAACAGGTTTTTGGCCACCTGTTGGGTAATCGTGCTGCCGCCCTGAGCATAGCGCCCTTTGATCAGGTTGGCGGCCATGGCGCGGGTAAAAGCAATGATGTCAAAACCGAAATGAGAGTAAAACCGGCGGTCTTCGGTTGAGATAACCGCGTCGACCACATGAGGCGGCAGCTCCGAAGGATAAACCACTTCCGAATAAACATTGCCGAAAGTGCGGATTTCCTGCCCGTTTTCGGCAATAATCGTGGTTGACGGCTGGCGGGTGCGGGCGACTGCCTTTTCAATATCCGGCAGGGTGGCAAAACAATAGCCGATATAAAGCGCGAGCGCCAAAAAAGCCGCCGCCGCGAGCGCAAACAAAAGCTTCCACCGGCCAAAGCCGTTTTTTTGTTTGCGGCGGGAAACTTTTTTGCTTTTGCCGGCGTTTTTCTTTTTAGCGGTTGTTTTGGTCTTTTTTTCTGCTTTTTTTCTTTCTGCCATCGGTTTCTCCCGGTTGCGATTCTGTTATTGATTATAAATGAAAAATATCACCAATAAGTTAAGTATAAGATTTATTTCGGTTGGCTAAACGGCTTTGATGATTTATATTAAGCAAAAAGAAAGTCAAAAAAACGGGAGAAAGACAAGATGACGGCAAAGATTTGTTTAATCGACGGTTCGGGCTATATTTTCCGCGCGTTTTACGGCCTGCCTCCGCTGACTGCGCCGGACGGCACGCCGGTCAATGCCGTTTACGGTTTTACCAATATGTTTTTGAAACTGACCGCCAAAATCGGTTGCGACTACAATCTGGTGCTGTTTGACGCCAAACGGCGAAATTTTCGCAACGACATTTTTCCCGAATACAAGGCTACCCGCCGCGAAATCCCCGAAGAACTGATCCCGCAGTTCCCGATTATCCGCGAGGCGGTTCATGCGCTTAACCTCAACTGTCTGGAGATGGAGGGTTTTGAAGCCGACGACCTGATTGCCACTTATGCCCGCCTGGCTTTGGAAAAGGGTATGGAGGCGGTGGTGGTTTCCGCCGATAAGGATTTGATGCAGCTGATCCGGCCGGGGGTTGAATTTTACGACCCGATGAAAGACAAGTTTTTTACCCCCGAAGACGTTAAGGAAAAATTCGGCGTTTATCCCGACAAGGTGGTTGATGTGCAGGCGCTCTCCGGCGACAGCACCGATAATGTGCCGGGTGTTCCCGGCATCGGCCCCAAAACCGCGGCCGAACTGATCAACACTTTCGGTTCTCTGGAAGAAGTGCTGACCCGCGCTGCGGAAATCAAACAGAACAAACGACGGGAAACTTTGCTTGCCAACCTTGACAACGCCCGGGTTTCGCTGGAGCTGGTGCGGCTGTGCAGCACCGTTCCGGTTGAAAAAAATCCCGAAGACTATCCCTGCCGTTGTCCCGAACAGGCGGTGGTTGAAGAATTTGCCGCCAAATACGGCTTTAACAGCTTAAAACCGCGGCTTGCCCGCTGGGTGGAAGAACAGTGTAAAAAAAATTATCCCGATACCGCGTCAGCAAAAGAAGAGCCCGCGGATTACCGGACGGCAACGGACGAAAAAACGCTCAAAGACTGGCGGCGGCTGATTGAAGAAGAGGGGGCTTTTGCCTTAAAAGTGCTGGCCGACGCCGGCGCTAACCCGGTGTTTGACCGGCCGGCCGGCATTGCCGTCGCCGTCAGCGGCGGTCGCGCTCTTTATCTGCCCTTTGCCGGCAAAACATTCCCGGACGATTCTTTGGATCTTTTTGCTGCGGCCGGCGGTAAAAGCGGTGCGCTGACAAATCCGGCAGCGGTTGAAGAATTTTTGTTTTCGCTGCTGGCCGACCGCTCGCTGCTGAAAATCGGCCACGATCTGAAACGCGATCTCCATTTTATCTGCAATTTTTTCGGCCGGCAGACGGATTTTTTTCCTTATGACGACACCGAAATTATTTCTTATGTTCTTGATTCTTCCACTCACGGGCACGGACTGGCGGAACTGGCCGGCCTTTTTCTCGGTCGCGAAATGACCAATCCCGACAAAATTTTCGGCACCGGCAAACAGAAAACAAGTGCCGGCCGCCTGCCGCCGGAAACAGCCTGTGCTTTTGCCTGCGAGCAGGCAGATGTTGTTTTCCGCCTGCATAAAGTTTTGCGTCCGCGGCTGACGGCGGAACATATGGCAACGGTTTACGAGCACTACGACCGCCCGCTGGCTGCCACCTTGTTCGAGATGGAGAAAAACGGCGTGTGCGTTGACGCCGGCGGCTTAAAAAGCCTGAGCCGCGAGCTGGAAGAGCGCCAGCGCGGGCTGGAAAAAGAAATTTATGCCCTGGCCGGCGAAGAATTTAATCTCGGTTCGCCCAAACAGATCGGGGAAATCCTTTACGTCAAACTCGGGCTGAAAGGCAAAAAGAGCGCCGGCGGCGGTTTTCAGACCGGTGCCGAGATTTTGGAAAAAATGGCGGAATCTCACCCTCTGCCGCAAAAGATTCTCGATTGGCGGGCGGCCGCAAAACTCAAATCAACCTATACCGACGCCCTGTTGCCGCTGATTGATAAAAACGGACGCCTTCACACCACTTACAGCCAAACCACCGTCAACACCGGCCGGTTGGCTTCGTTTAATCCCAATCTGCAAAACATTCCCGTGCGCAGCGAAGAAGGCTTGAAAATCCGCCGTTGTTTTGTTGCCCGGCCGGGATATAAACTGATTTCCGCCGATTATTCGCAGGTGGAATTGCGGCTGATGGCGGTTATTGCCGATGTTAAGGCCCTAAAAGAAGCTTTTGCCGCCGGCATGGACATTCATACCGCCACTGCCATGCGGATATTCGGCCTGACAAAAGAGGAAGTAACTCCCAATGTCCGCCGTCATGCCAAGGCCATCAACTTCGGCGTCATCTACGGTATATCGCAGTACGGGCTGGCGCGGCAGACAGGTATTTCCACCGCGGAAGCCAAACAATATATCGACACCTATTTTGAAAAAATGCCGGAAATCCGGCGCTATATGGAGCAGACCATCGAATTTGCCCGCAAAAACGGCTATGTGCTGACGCCGTTCGGCCGCAAATGCGCCATTCCCGGTATCAACGACCGCAACAAAAATCTGGCCTCTTTTGCCGAACGTGCGGCCATCAACGCTCCTCTGCAAGGCGGTGCCGCCGACATTATGAAAAAGGCGATGAACGAGGTTTATGCCCGCCTGAAAGAAAGCGGATCGGAAGCAAAAATCCTGCTCCAGGTGCACGACGAACTGGTGCTGGAAGCGCCGGAAAACAAGGCGGAAGAAACCGCCCGTATGCTGAAGGAAACGATGGAAAACGCCGTTTCTTACGACGTTGCGTTTATTGCCGATGTCGGTATCGGCGACAACTGGGCGGAAGCGCACTGAAAAAAGGCGTTTGATCAGCGTAAAATATGCACAAAAACGGTTATTTTTCTTAATTTTCGCTTGGGTTTTCCGCGAAAATACTGTATGTTTGCAGGTAGAAAAAACACATTGGAAATAAACGAAGGAAGAATATTTATGGTAGAAATGACACAAGCCGAAATAGACAAGGAAGAACAGGAGTACAACGCCGATTCGATTAAGGTTTTGCGGGGGCTTGACGCCGTTCGCAAACGTCCCGGCATGTACATCGGCGACACCGATGACGGCACCGGACTGCACCATATGATTTACGAAGTTTTGGACAACGCGATTGACGAGGCGCTGGCCGGCTATTGCGACAAAACGGAGATCATTCTCAATCCGGACGGCTCGGCTACCATCCGCGACAACGGCCGCGGCATTCCCGTCGGTCTGCACAAGGAAGAGGGCGTTTCCGCGGCGGAAGTCATTATGACCCAGTTGCACTCGGGCGGCAAGTTTGATAACAATTCCTATAAAGTTTCCGGCGGTCTGCACGGGGTCGGCGTATCGGTTGTCAACGCGCTTTCCGTTTGGCTGAAGCTGCGTATCTGGCGCGAAGGGCACGAACATCTGGCCACTTTTGCCAACGGCAATGTGGTCGAACATCTGAAAGTTGTCGGCGATGCCAACGGCCGCCACGGCACCGAGGTAACGTTCCTGCCTTCGCCGGAAACTTTTACCATGACCGAGTTCAATTTTGACACGCTGGAAAAAAGCATCCGCGAAAAAGCATTCCTCAATTCCGGCGTCTACCTGAAGCTGATTGACAACCGCGGGCCGGAACCGCGCGAAGTGGTTATGCACTACGAAGGCGGATTGACCGCGTTCGTCAACCACATCAACAAATCGAAAGCCCCCCTGCACGAAAGCGTGATTGCTTTTGCCGGCGCCGACAGCGATAACGATATTCAGGTTGAAGCGGCTTTGCAGTGGACCAACGCCTATAATGAAAGCATGCTCTGCTTTACCAACAACATTCCGCAAAAAGACGGCGGTACCCACCTGGCCGGTTTCCGCGCCGCGCTGACCCGTACCATCAACAACTACATTGCGGAAAACAATCTTTTGAAAAAGGACAAAAACCTGATTACCGGTGAAGATATGCGCGAAGGTCTTACCTGCGTGTTGTCGGTCAAAGTTCCGGATCCGAAATTTTCGTCGCAGACCAAAGACAAGCTGGTTTCTTCCGAAGTTCGTCCGGTGGTTGAAAGCGTCGTCAGCGCCAAATTGCAGGAGTGGCTGGAAGAGCATCCGGCGGAAGCCAAGGTCATCGTCGGCAAAATCGTTGAGGCGGCAACCGCTCGCGAGGCTGCCCGCAAGGCGCGTGAGCTGACCCGCCGCAAAGGCGTGCTCGATATCGCCTCGCTGCCGGGCAAACTGGCCGACTGTCAGGAAAAAGACCCCGCTCTGTCGGAAATCTTTATCGTCGAGGGAGATTCCGCGGGCGGCTCCGCCAAACAGGGACGCGACCGCAAAACCCAGGCGATTCTGCCTTTGCGCGGTAAAATCTTAAACGTGGAACGCGCCCGTTTTGACAAAATGCTCAATTCGGCGGAAATCGGCACCATGGTAACCGCATTCGGCACCGGTATCGGCCGCGATGATTTTGACGCCGACAAATGCCGCTATCACAAAATCGTGATTATGACCGATGCTGATGTCGACGGCAGCCACATCCGCACTTTGCTGTTGACCTTCTTCTATCGTCAGATGCCGGAGCTGATCGAACGCGGCTACATCTACATTGCCCAGCCGCCGCTCTACAAAGCCAAACGCGGCAATTCGGTCATCTACATCAAAGACGAACACGAAATGGAAGATTATCTGGTGCGCGGCGGCTGCGAAGATGCTGTCTTAAAACGTGCCGACGGCGAGCAGATTGCCGGTGCCGATCTGATTGCGATGGTTGAAAATACCCGCAAGGCCCGCAATATGATTGCCGTGCTGAGCAAGAAAGCGCCGGAAAAAATCATTGAACAGATGGCGATTGCCGGTATGTTCGATCCGGCGGTTTTGCAAAATCGCGAGCAACTGCAGGATATGGCAGCCAAGCTGGCGGTTCGGCTTGATGCCATGGAGGCCGAATATGACAAAGGCTGGAGGGCAGACGTTGCCGAAGACGGCTCGCTCAATTTCCACCGCACGCTGCGCGGGGTGGAAGAAAAGCACATCGTCGGCAGTTCGGTTTTTGAAAGTCCGGAAGGCCGGGTTTTAAATGAAATGAGAGCTTTTCTGCACGAGAACTACGGCGCCGAACAACGGCTGTTGTCGCCCAAACTCGGCGAAGAAAAGAAAATCCACGGTCCGGTTTCTTTTGTCGACGCCATTATGGCCATGGGCCGCAAAGGCATCACCATCCAGCGCTACAAAGGCTTGGGCGAGATGAACCCCGAACAACTGTGGGAAACCACTCTTGATCCGGAAGCACGTTCCCTGTTGCAGGTTAAGGCGGAATATCTGGACGAGGCCGATCAGGTCTTTGCTACCCTGATGGGCGACGTGGTTGAGCCGCGTAAAGAGTTTATACAGGAAAACGCGCTTAATGTCGTTAATCTGGATATTTAAGGATAAAATCAGATATATTCATATCAAATTAAATATCAGGCTCCGTTTTTTCAAACGGAGCCTTTCATATTGCCCGGGACAAATAAGAAATCGCAGACGGGTTAAGACTGACCGGTTAAGATTTCATAAAGCCGCCGGCCTGCATATTGTAGAGTTTGCTGTAAATTCCTTTTTTGGCAAGCAGTTCTTCCGGGCTGCCGTCTTCAACAATTTTTCCTTTGCTGAAAACAAGGATTCGGTCCATTTCGCGTAAGGTTGAAAGGCGGTGGGCGATAGCCAACACGGTTTTTCCTTTCATCAGGTTGGAAAGAGATTTTTGAATATGCTGTTCGCTCTGACTGTCGAGAGCGGAGGTGGCTTCGTCAAAAATCAAAATCGGCGCATTTTTCAAAATGGCACGGGCAATGGCGATTCTCTGTCTTTCTCCGCCCGAAAGAATAACGCCTCTGTCGCCGACTTTGGTCTGATAACTGTCGGGAAATTCTTTGATAAAAATATCGGCATAGGCTTTTTTGGCGGCAGCTTGAACTTGTTGGAGTGAAGCATCGGTATCGCCGTAGCGAATATTATCGAACAAAGTGCGGTTAAACAGGCAAACATCTTGCGGAATGCTCGAAATATGACGATGGAGCGAATTTTGCGTGAGTTTGCGTATGTCGGTGCCGTTAATTTTAATTGCCCCCTGATTGACGTCGTAAAAGCGGCTGACGAGCTTAACAAAAGTAGATTTTCCGGAGCCGGACAAGCCGACC
This sequence comes from uncultured Alphaproteobacteria bacterium, assembly GCA_944390375.1. Lineage (GTDB taxonomy): Bacteria > Pseudomonadota > Alphaproteobacteria > RF32 > CAG-239 > JAFUYI01. Next base: position 9,778 of record CALXPZ010000086.1, read on the forward strand.
AGTCCGACTTTTTCCTGAGGTTTAATTGTGACCGACAGATTTTTAAACAGCGGATTGCGATCATCGTAGCCGAAACAGACTTTGTCAAATACGATTTCAGCCTTTTTGGCTTTAAGTTCTTTGGCATCGGCCGCATCGACGATTTCAGGTTCAACCGCCAAAGTTTCAAGCGAAGAAGTAATATTTCCGATGATACGCGCAATGCTGTTGTAGCTCCAAGACAAAGCAAAAGCAACGTGCGCAACGGTCATAAACAAAGTATTGGCATAAATCAGCTCGGTCGCATTTATCAGACCGTTTTTGAGCATCAAAATCGATATTCCCAAAAAACCGGCCAAAGAGAAAATGGTAATCGTCTGCTGGATTATTCGGATAATTCCCATCACAAATTTTTCTTTGGTTTCGGCCTGACGCAACAAGCGGAGAGATTTAAGCAGGTTGATTTTTTCAAACCTAAAATTGGCAAAACTTTTAATTTCGCTGTAATTGGCCAGAGCATCAACAATCGTTCCGTTGGCGGCGCTGCGTTGCTTACCCGTTTCTTTTCCGAGCTCGCGTCGGGTCAAGCCGAGCTTGCGACTGACCAATACAATCAAGACCAACCAGACGGAAATAATCAGCCCGAAATATTTGCTGACCAAGCAAAGAGCGACGGTTTTAACCAACAGGTTTGTAATGGTGTAAGAAAGTTCGTAACACATATTGGCCAAATCAACGGTACTTGTTGCCAACATCTGAACTTTTCCGGAAATATTACCCGTCATTTCCTTTGAGAAGAACGATATGGACTGACGGTTAACGTCTTCAAAAGTATCCTTAATGACCATGGTGTGCATTTTGGGCAAAAATCGGGCAATGATAAACATTGAACTTTCGGCAATCAGGATGCCGAGCAACATAATACCGGCAAAAAGCAGGGTGTAGTCAAAAAGCAATCCCCAATCAATCGGAGAGCCGTCTTTAGGAACTACGGCCTCATAAATTTTTGCTGTATAGTAAGCACCGAAAGTTTCGGTAACCTGTCGAAAGACAGTCAGTACGAAAATAACGATGAAAGCAAATTTGAAAAATTTTACGTATTTCCAAACAAAGCGTGTCGGGGTTTTTTCCATTTTTTCAAACTCAAAATTGACTCTTGCCGCCGAATGTATTAACATTGCGGACAAAACCAATGTTATCACAAAGGACCGCAAAATGGAAACACAATATTACACCGTTGTCGAAAAACAGGATTTTTTTGAAATCATCGAAAACAAATATGGCGAGCTGGCAATTTTTATTGATGCCCGCGACGGCGCCCCGGTCAACCCCGTGCTGGAGTTTGACGGCAAAAAGACGGCGCTTCTGAAACGCGACGGCAGGCTGGCCGTTCGTCTGGATAATATTGATGAAGAAACCAAAGGCCCGCTGGCAGAAGCCGAATTTGTCATGATTGTCGAGCTGCAGGGCAAAATGGTGGAACGCGTTTATGCGGTGCCTGTTGACAATGTGGAAGAAATCGTGTTTAAGGGACGTCAGACCCGCGCGGACGAGCTGGTTTTGGCCAAGAGCAAAGAAGATGTTATCAAAAGCTTCGGCGCCATTCATTGCTGGACCGGCGGCAGTTCCGAGAAAAAATAAGAAAAGGCATATTGATGATAGGTTTAGTTTTAGTTACCCACGGCAATCTTGCCAATGAGTTTGTTGCGGCCATGCAGCACGTTGTCGGCCCGCAGGAAAAAGTAGCCACCGTCTGCATCGGTCCCGAAGACGATATGGAAAGCCGCCGGCAGGAAATTCTTGATAAAGTCAGTTCGGTTGACGGCGGCAGCGGGGTTGTGGTGCTGACCGATATGTTTGGCGGCACGCCCTCAAACCTGGCCATTTCGATTATGGACAAGGCCAATGTGGAGATTTTGGCCGGCGCCAACCTGCCGATGCTGATCAAGCTGGCCTCGTTAAGAAAAGACAAAAACCTGAAAGAAACGGTTCTCGGCGCTCAGGAAGCCGGCAAAAAATATATTAACGTCGCCTCGCAGATTTTGGGAGGCTGAGATGTCGGACAACAGTTTTTCCGTTGAGCTGGAAATAAAAAATATTAAAGGTCTTCATGCCCGGGCGGCGGCGGCATTCGTCAAAACCATCGAAAATCTGGATGCCGGCGTTGCGGTGGAAAGGGCAGGTCTGGCAGCCGTCAGCGGCCGTTCGATTATGGGATTGATGATGCTGGCGGCGTCCAAAGGCTCCGTTATCAAAATTACGGCCGAGGGCAAAGACGCCAAAAAAGCGATAGACGAACTTTCCCGCCTGATAAACAATAAGTTCGGCGAAGATTAACTTTCGGATTATACCCCTTGTTTTTCGGCTGTTTGCACTTAAATAAGCGGATGTGGCTAACAGCTTTTATTTTCAATTTAACAAGGAGTTTGCTATGAAAAACGAAACCAAAAAATCCGCCGCTCAGGAAGAGTCTTCCAACCAGCCGAAAAAAGGCGGCTGCGGCTGCGGAAAATAAAAATTCCCCTATTTGCAAAATAGCCTTTCCTTAAAAAAGGAAGGGCTTTTTTAAGGCTTTTTTTCGTTTTCCTTTTACCAAAAATCAGCTTGAAAAAAGACCAAAAATCTATATGATAATACCTAGGAACAAATGATGATTGTTCCGGGGTTTCAAAGCCTCTCAAACAGCGTCTTGTGTAAGACGAAACTTACGCACCTTCGGGTTTCGACCGGAAGGTGCGAATAGTCTTGCGGCAGCCTGCTGCCAAAAGGTAAATAAGCACACTGTCTGTTTGCAGCTTTGAACTTCCGGTCGCCTTCATCAGGCGGCTTTTTTTTAAACTGAATGACTAAAGGAAGTTTCAAATGACTAAAATTTTTTCTTTGGCGGTTTTCTGTCTGTTGCTGACGGCCTGCCAGTCTTTAACCTACCAGGAACAGCGGCAGCTGACCGAACTGGGATATAAAGGCGTAACCATTGACACGCCCGCCGGCGATTGGGAAAAACCGGCCAGCCCGCTCAAAGCCGGATTGCTCAACCTTTTGCCCGGCTGCGGCAATTTTTATCTCGGCAACGGACGAGCTGCGCAGTCGGAACAAAATCTTTACGGCCTGCTCAACCTGCTGACCTGGCCGTTGTCTATTTTGTGGGGGATTCCGTCGGCAGCCATCGATGCCACCACCATCAACAAACGCGATATGCTGATGTACTACACTTATGACGAAAAAGGCAAACAGGTATATCAGGAGCTGGTGCGCTGAAAGAAAAGCCTTCCGCAAAACGGAAGGCTTAAATTTATCGGTCGGCAAAGCCTATTCTGCCAACAATCGGCAATTTAAGCGCCGGCGGATAAAAATCCACGCCGAACGAAAGCCCCAAAATGCCGAGTTCGATTCCCTCTTTCAGCCCGGCGGTCAGCGACACCGCGCCGAGAATGGAAACCTGATAGCCGGTGCCGCTTGCCGTCGGCGCGTGAAAAGTCTTGTACCCGAGAAAATCCTTGCCGATGGCGGTCGGCGGCAGCTCAACCGTCAGTTCGGGCACTTCACGCAGAATATAGGCGACAAAAGTGTTGCTGTTCGGCCCCGGCCACAAACGGTAGTGATCGGCAAACGGATATTCCCTGACGGCTTTTTCAATGGCCGGGATTGCTTTTTCCGCCGCCGCTCCTTTCAGGGTTTGCAGCAAAAAGGGTTTTTTGCCGTACCAATAGCGGTCGGGGACGTCTTTGTTGGCGGAAACGGCGCTGTCGCTGCCGCGCAGATTCCAAGCGGTAACCTGATAGACGGTATAATTTTTTTCGTTCTTTTTCTTAACCGCAACCCAGGGGTGGACGGCAAAATATCCCCGCCAGTTGTAGGTGCGGGCGGCATAAACCTGAACCACCGCTTCTTTTTCAAGCAAAGGATCCGGTGCCAAACCGGTGCTGCTGCGGTTGGCGGCCCGCCAGTCGACATAATTGAAAGTGGCGTCATAAATAACAAAGGCTGCCGCCCCCGCCGCCAGAGCAAGCAAAATGTAAAGAGGTCTGATTTTTTTAGTCATGGCTGATAATCGTGTTGTTTTTAATTTCCCAAAATTCGGCATAGCCGTTGAAAGCGGAAAAGATTTCTGGGTTGGTGGCGGTGATGAATGCCTGCAGGTCAAGCTCCCTGATTTTGCTCAGCAGCGCCTCTTTTTTACCGTCGTCCAGATGAGCGCAGACTTCGTCCAGCAGCAGCACCGGCGCAAATCCCTGATTGACGATCTGACATTTTGTCTGCGCCAGGATAATGCTGACCAAAAGCGATTTCTGCTCGCCGGTCGAACACAGCTCCGCCGGCATTCTCTTTTTCTTGTAATAAACCTTAAAATCACTGCGGTTGACGCCGTCGATATTGTCGTTGTAAAGAACGTTTTTCCGCTGTTCGGCAAGCTTGTGGCGGTAATAGTCTTCCACTTCCACCGCCGGCAGGGTATCAAGCATCTGTTCAATGGTGCCGTCAAGCTCCATCTGAACATCGGGAAAAACATCGTCCGGCGCGCTCTCGATAAAACGGTTCAGCCGCGCGATCTGCTCTCTCCTTGCGGCGGCAATCGCCACACCGGCCGCCGACATACTTTCTTCCAGGCTCAAAAGCCAGTTGGCGTCGGCACGCCCGTTGGTGCTTTTGATAAGCTGGTACCATTGCTTGTACAAATGTTCAAAGGTTGAAGTCCGCTTGGCGTGTTCGGTGTCAAAAGCGTATACCAGCCGGTCAAGAAAACTCCGCCGCGGCTGTGATCCGCCGCGAAACAACCTGTCCATCTGCGGGGTCAGCCAGATAGCTGAAAGATATTGCCCCAGCTCGCTTTGGGAAGAACCTTTTTGCCCGTTTATTTTTACGATTCGCCGGTCAAAATGGCGGCTTTCTTCCTCCGTTTCCCGGATATTTTTCTCAACCGCGGTACCGATTTCAAATTCTTCCCCGTTTTTGCTGACAATGGCGGAAACCGCCCAACTGGTGTTGCCGGGCAGATAGCTTTCGTCAATCACCGCCGGCGTAACCCGCCGGATATCGGCCAGTTTGGCGCTTCTCAGCCCGCGCCCGGGGGTCAGAAAAGAAATGGCTTCCAGAATATTGGTTTTGCCGCTGCCGTTCTCGCCGGTAATAACAACCGGCCGCAATCCCGGGTTAACCCTGAGAAAAGCGTAATTCCTGAAATCGGTTAAAGTCAGGCGGGTTACGCCTGACTTTAAGGAAACGACTTCTTTGATGTTTTTGGCCAGACTGTCCAAAGGTTATACCCTCATTGGCATCAGGACATAAATGGCGCTGGCGTCCGAAGTGTCGTGAATAACCGACGGCGAGGAGTCGTCGGCAAAACTGATCTGGACGTTTTCGCCTTTGATTTCGGCCAGGATATCCAGAAGGTAACGGAAGTTGTAGCCGACCTCAAGCGGTTCGCTGTCATATTTGGCTTCCAGTTCTTCCCAGGCGCTGCCGAGATCCGGGCTCGAGGTGGTGATGACAACTTTTCCTTCTTCCGTGATCATTTTAATGGCGCGGGTTCTTTCCGCAACGACCGAAACGCGGTCAACGGCATTGGCTAACTCTTTGACTTTGACTTCCAGCAGTTTGTCATTGTCGGTCGGGATCACCCGTTCATAATCGGGATAAGTGCCGTCGATCAGCTTGGAAGTCAGGATAACTTCTTCCAAAGTAAAGCGGACTTTGTTGTCCGAAAGGGCAATTTCGATATTTTCGGCTTTGGTGTCGTCAAGCAGCTTGCGGACTTCGCCGATTGTTTTCCGCGGGATGATAACGCCGGCGATTTTTTCCGCCCCCTGCGGCAACGGCGATTCGACACAAGCCAGACGGTGCCCGTCGGTAGCGACGATTCTCAGCACTTTGGCCGAACCTTCGTTTTTGGCGTGGATATAAAGGCCGTTTAAGTAATAGCGCGTTTCTTCGGTGGAAACGGCAAACTGCGTGCGGTCGATAACGTCTTTCAGCTCTTCCCTGTTCATCGAAAAGTTAATCGGCAGTTTGTCGCCGGAAATGACCGGGAAGTCTTCAACTCCGATCGTCGAAAGGGCAAATTTGGAACGTCCCGAGGCAATGCTTAACTGGCCCTTTTCATCAGGGAAAGTGATTTCCACTTCCGACCCGTCGGACAGCTTGCGGACAATGTCGTAAAGCATGTGGGCCGGTGCGGTGGTGGCGCCGGTTTCCGCAATTTTGGCGTCGACGATTTCGGTGATTTCGGTGTCCATGTCGGTGGCCTTAAAACTGATGCCGTCGCCCAAAGCTTCGATTCTCACGTTAGAAAGAACCGGAATGGTGTTTCTTTTTTCGACAATGCTTTGCACATGGTTAAGAGTTTTTAACAAAATGGCACGTTCAATAACAAATTTCATGACCTTATTTCCGAATAAATTGTTTCAATAAAAGACAACCGCCTTTTTAACTGTGAAAAATGATAGCATAATATTGTTAAAGCAAAATTGAAAAAGACGAGTCGTCAACAATTTTTTACATAACGGCCGGTTTTTTAAGGGCAGATTTTCGGTCGGAAAATCCGCTTACGGCAACAATATTTTCCAAAAGCCGCCGGCCGGGCTTTGCAATATATTTTTATTGCCCGCAGCCGACCGACGGAACCGGCTGTTTTTATGGCTATTGGGAACTTTATCTCCGGTCAAAATATTTTTTATCTGTCTTTTTCCGTGTTTGGATCAGGTCTTTAGAGCATAAAAAAGCCGGTTACAAACCGGCTTTTTTGTTAAGACTTGTATTTTTTCATTCTTCGTGCGCGCGCCGCAGACTGTCGATGTTTTCGGCCAGGCTCTTGTCTTCAACAATCAGCTCTTCCACTTTGCGCACCGCGTGCATAACGGTGGTGTGGTCGCGGTCGAATTTACGCCCGATTTCCGGCAGCGAACGCGATGTCAGTTGTTTAGCCAGATACATGGCAATCTGGCGCGGCCGGGCAACCGTGCGGGCGCGGCGCGAAGACTGCATTTCCTTAACCGAGATATTAAAATATTCGGCCACTTTTTTCTGGATTTCGTCAATCGTGGTACGGCGGTCGTAGGAACGGAGCATATCTTTCAGCACGTCCTGAGTCGTTTCCAGCGAAATCTCTTTTCCCGGCAGCAGCTGCGCATGGGCGGCCAGCCGGCGCAGAGCGCCTTCCAGCTCACGGATGTTGGTGGTGATTTTCTGAGCCAGAAATTCGGCCACTTTATCCGGCAGTTCACAGTTAAATTGTTTGGCCTTTTCTCTCAAAATACCGATTCTCAAGTCAAAATCGGTCGGGTGAATATCGGCCACCAGTCCGCAGCCGAGCCGCGAACGCAGGCGCGATTCGATACCTTCGAGATCGGAAGGGGATTTGTCCGCCGAGATAATGATCTGCCGGCCTTCTTCGATCAGGGAGTTGAAGGTGTAGAAAAACTCTTCCTGAGTCGAGTCTTTACCGCCCATAAACTGTACATCGTCCACCATCAGCACGTCCACCGAGCGGAATTGTTCCTTAAAAGCGGCTGTGTCTTTGTAACGCAGGGCGCGGACGAATTTATACATAAATTTTTCTGCCGACAAATAAACAATGTTCTTTTCTGGGCTGCGTTGCTTGATGTGCCAGGCGATCGCGTGCATCAGGTGGGTTTTGCCGAGGCCGACGCCGGAATATAAAAACAGGGGGTTAAAAGGAATATTGTCGGATTCGGCAACTTTGCGGGCAGCGGCATAAGCAAATTCGTTGGTTTTGCCGACTACAAAATTGTCAAAAGTATATTGCGGATTAAGCGGTACCGAAAGCGATTGTCCGGATTCGTTAAAAGCAGTGTATTCCGCAAAAGGCAGATTATCTGCGCCGGATTGATAGATGTTTTGCGGCGCCGGACTGTTGGGAATTTTTTTCATAAAAGAGCGGCAGGAAGAGTTGTGAACGCCGATTGTCGGATCTTCCGTTGCCTGAACGACAAAATTGATGCTTTTGATGGCAGGGTTTTTCTTCTCCCAGATTTTGTGAATACGGTCAGAATAGTTGGTGATGACCCAGTTGCGCATAAAACGCGTCGGAACACAAATATTCATGATTCCGTTAGAAAAAGAGCCGACGCTTAAAGGTCTCAGCCAGCTGTTAAAAGCTTTTTCTCCCACTTCCGTTTTGAGTTGGCTGCAAATTTGTCCCCATTCGTTCCGAACAGCATCTTCATTGTTCATTATTGCTTCTCCGGGCATTTTAGAAAAATCCTTCTCTCATAGTCTGAAAGTTAAACCATACAAATAATTACACTTAAAATAAACCTGGCTTGCGATAACCGTCGCCCAAAACACATCGGATCCCGTTTATTGAAAAATCAGCTTCAAAAATAAACATCCCCGACATATTTTACTGGCCTGCCGCGATGACCGCCACTCAAAACATACCGGATTCCGTTTATTGAAAAATTAGCTTCAAAAATAAACATCCCCGACATATTTTACTGGCCTGCCGCGATGACCGCCACCCAAAACACACCGGCTCCTGTTTATTGAGATAAGTTTCAAAAATAAACGTACCGACATATTTTGTTGGTCTAAGGCATAATAATTTTTTTATAAACCGGAAAACTGCCGTTGTTTTATCCGTTTAACCAGAATAAACCGTATTGCGGTTAGGATCGCAATGTCCGTTTGGCCGGTTTCTGAGAAAGATCCGTTGGCCTGTTTTCTGATAAACGTTAAAACATATGCCGGTCGCTTTATCAAAGGCTTGATGTCGTCCCGGCACATTTAAAGCCTCTCGGTTGTTTTTTCTCGGTTTATTTAAACCGTCCTGTCAACCTTGTTTGGCTCTGCGCCCGATTGGCTTCATCCGGTTTTTCTCCCTGATTCCACCAACCTCATCAACTTTGCTCCCTGGCCGACCTTACTCAGATTTTTTCCTGATTTCGTCAGCCCCGGTTGTTTTTGTTCTTTGGCCGGCTTCATCCGGATTCCTATCCTGATTCTGCCAACTTTGTTTGGCTCTGCGCCCGATTGGCTTCATCCGGTTTTTCTCCCTGATTCCGCTAACCTTGGCCGCTTTTGCTCCTTAGTTAACTTCATCCGGTTTCCTATCCTGATTCTGCCAACCTTGCTCCGTTGACCTTCGCAAGAACACCCTGCCGGTTAATATTTCCCTTAAGGATTTTTCTTGTTTAAGCAACCTTTTCAACAACCCGTTCCGGTTTATAAATTAACGAATTGTTAAGCTAATTATTAAACACAGAACGAAATAAAAAACAACAGAACATTTTTAGAACATTGTAATTAAATTTCTTGACATATGTTTTCCGAAGAGTCGTCCGGGATTCCTTAAAAAATAAGGATTTTAAACAAAAACAACCACACCTTGCCGGCTTTTTGCCGGAAGAATGTGGTTGTAAAAAGAATGTCTTTAAAAGATTAAAGAGCTTTAATTTTTTTCGACAAGCGGGAAACTGTTCTGGCCACTTTGTTCATCGGGAAAACCCCTTTGCGGACAGATCTCATCAGTTCGGATTCCGCTGTTTTGAAAGCGGCAGCGGCAGTTTCTTTGTCTTTGGCAACAATGGCGGCTTCCACTTTCTTTACAAAAGTGCGAACCCGGCTTTTGCGGGCGCCGTTGATGACGCTGCGTTTATTGTTGCGGTTAATTCTTGTTTTTGCCGATTTATGATTGGCCATTTTATTTTTTCCTGTACAAAATTAAGTTAATCACAAATTTTTCTGATAAGCTTTATAAACTCTGAGCCGTGTTTTAGTCAACAACAATTTTCACTAAAATTGCTGAATTTCCTATTTTTTTGCCATCTCGGCCAGATTCTGGCGGAATTCGTCCGAAGCAATCGAGCTCTTATAAACCTGTTTCTCGATTTCCAGGCCTTCTTCCAGATTCGTATTGCTGACGGCCGTTTTGATCAATTCTTTGGAAGTGTTGACCGCCAGGTCGGGCAGGGAGGCAATCCGTTCTGCCGTATTAAAAGCTTCGTCAAAAAGGTAACGGAGAGGGATGATTCGGCTGACGATTCCGCAGCGTTCCGCTTCGCGGGCATTCATGGCTCGACCTGTCAAGATCATTTCCATGGTTTTTGCTTTGCCGATGGCATTGGGCAGGCGCTGAGTCGCACCAAAACCGGGAACCGTGCCGAGGCTTAAATCCGGGTGCCCGAAACAGGCGCTTTCGGAAGCAAATATAATATCGCAGGCAAGAGCCATTTCGCAGCCGATTCCGAGAGCGTATCCGCTGACGGCTGCAATCAATGGTTTTTTGATGTCGGCGATTTTTTCAAAGTTTTCGTACATTTCTTCCAGCATGGCGGGGTTGATGTCGGCGATAAATTCGTTGACGTCGAGTCCGGTCGAAAAAGCTTTGTCCGTTCCGCGGAGAATGATAGTCTTAACGCCGTCGTTCATGTCCATGGAAGTGGCGGCGTTGGCTATTTCGGCCAGCAATTCCCTGGTAATGGCATTCAAACCGTCGGCGGTGCTGATGGTGATGATGCCTATATTATTTTTGATTTCGGTAATGACTTCTTGACTCATTTTCTTATCCTAATTTTTGCTTTTGAGGGTGATTCTTATTAAAAGCGGTGCCGTTTTTTCGCGGACGATGTCCAACCGCTCGTCGTCTCTTTCAAAATGAAGGCTGTTTTTATCCTGTCCGATAAAATGCCAGCCGAGCTGGGGCAGGGTTTCCAGATAAAAATCTGAAACTTTTTTAAAAGAGGTCTTTTTCCCGCTGAGATAAGCCTCGACAAAACGGCTCTCATCGTTTCCGAAAGAAACGTCATTGCCGGGCACCTGTTGCATGGCGGGTGCGGCCGGTATGTCTTCCATGCCTTCAATAAATTCGGCGGCCGCCGCCGAAGCCGTAATCAGCCAGCCGGCCAGCGGCAGACAGATTAAAAAGCGGAAGATGTTTGTTTTATTTTCTTTTTTCATTTTTGTTTCACCGGGCAGTAAAAAGTTGAACGTCCTTCCTGTACGATTTTCCGGATTCCGCTGCCGGCCGGAGCATTACAGGTGCAGCCGGGGCAATGTTGTCCTGCTTTGTTGTAGACGCAATGAAAGTTTTGAAAATATCCCAGACTTCCGTCCGGTTTGTGATAGTCGTGCAGGGTCGATCCGCCGTTTGCGATCGCCCGGGAAAGAACGATCCGGATGCTGTCAACCAGCCGCCCGCATTCTTTACGGGAGATCCGGTTGGCTGCTCTTGTCGGTCGGATGCCGGCGGCAAACAGAATTTCGGAAGCGTAGATATTGCCGATTCCCGCCACCAGTTTCTGGTCGAGCAAAGTCGGTTTGATGGCGGTTTTTCTTTTTTGCAGACGCTCATGAAGACAGTCTGCTGTCAGTCTGTCGTCAAAAGGGTCTATGCCGGTATGGACCAGTTCGGCCTGTTCGGCGATTTTTGCGCTCGGACAACAATCAATAAAGCCGAACCGGCGCGGATCGTTAAACACGAGTGTGCCGGCCGAAGTCCGGATAATGACATGGTCGTGTTTTTTGGGCTCAAAATTGTCATTGTCGAAAGTTTTGATTCTGCCGCTCATTCCCATATGCCAGATGATGCTTTGTCCGTTGTCAAGGTCGATGATGATATATTTCCCGATCCGTCGGTAGTCGGCAATTTTCGCCGGACAGACTTTTGTTTCAAAGTCTGCGGAGATTTCTTTGCGAAACCGGCGTTCACGGACGATCACTTCCCGGATCTCGGCGTTTCCGATGAACTTTTGGATTCCGTTTTTTATTGTTTCAACCTCGGGCAGTTCCGGCATAATATTCCACCACGTTGTTTTTCACATAAAACTGCTTTCCATTATAGAGAGCCCGCGGATTTTTTCAACGACTTTATGACGGTTGACCGAATTTTTGTTCACTCTTTGCCGGAAGATAACAGCAGCGATATGATTTCGCTGATGAAAGATTGACGGCCGATGCCGTGTCGCCGCGTTTTGATTTCTCCGAGCGGGGACTTGTTGTAAAAGTAGAGCATGATAAACAGCCGGGTATAATAGGTGAGACCGAGGCCGGAGCGATTGCTGTTTTCAATCAGTTCTATAAAATCATTACGAGAAATATGCTCATTTTTGCATATTTTATCAATCAGGTTCCATTCGGTACTGCACAAACGCATACTGGTCCGCCGATTGTTGATAAAAAGGACTCTGTTAATCAGTTTGGTCATGAAAAGCTCTTTGTTGTTGTTTATCATGAGAGGAAATTATAATACTATTGCCAATGCTCTGACTTCAGAGTATATTATCAATAAGAAATAAACACAACTAAAAAAAGAAAAAATAAACACTATAATGTTAAAAAATGCAAAAAGACGAAAATATTACGCTCCGCAAAACGAAGGCGGAGAACACCGTTGCGACTTTCCGGGCTGCGACAAACCGGGAGAATATCGGGCACCCAAAAACAGGGAATTGAAAGAATATTACTGGTTTTGCTTGGAGCATGTCCAGGCTTATAATGCCCGTTGGAATTATTATGACGGTGATGAGACGAAGGAAGAAAATTCTCCCCGGGAAGACGAGGAAAAGATCCGTCGGCGTATGCATTTTAAAGGTTTTCGCTCCAAAATAAATTATCAGTTCGGATATCGGCTGAAAGATGAATTCGGTTTTTTCGGCGACTACGGCGGTGCCATGCCCTCGGCGGAAGAAATCTTTTTTACCGAGCAGGAGCGGCAATATCTGAAAATAATGGAACTGAGCGCCGAAAATATCTCAATTCCGCAGATAAAAAAACAATATAAAAAACTGGTAAAAAAATACCATCCTGACGTCAACCGCGAAAACCAAAAAGAAGCGGAAGAAAAATTTAAGCAGCTGACGGCAGCCTATCAGGCTCTTTTGGCCAAGTTGTCTTAAAAAGGAAGTGTTTGCCGCCGGCGGCGCAGCAGGATTCTGATTACGCCTGATCCGCCCTGAATGTGCTCCGGATGGGAAACTGCCAGAATAAGCGGGCGGATATCCGGCAGATTAAGCCACTGGGGTACCCTTTCTTTCAGTACGCCCCGGCTGGCAAAAATATCATTTTCGTCGTTTTGGTGCAGCCCCTTGCCGGTAATGATCTCAATGCAGCGCCGGCCTTTAAGGTACGATTGTTTGATAAAAGAAGTTACCGCCTCAAAGGCTTTTGTTTCCGTATAGCCGTGCAAATCAAGCTCTGCTTCCGTTTTAAAATCGCCCCGTTTGAATTTGCGGGCGGTGTTGGCGTCAATATTGTCCGTACTGCCGATTTTTATGTCCTCAAGAATGGCGCCCCGATAGACGCGGTCGGGGCTGATTTTGGGAACGACCTTTAACGGCCGGTGCACATTGGAAACAGTCGAAATATTCTTGTTTTGCGGCAGTTTTTGAACGTCTTTTATCAGTTCCTGCCAGCAGGCATCGTCATCGCTGTCAGTCATCGGATGAGCCCTTCGGAACCAAGATGTAATAATGCCCGGCGGAGTTCATTTTGCCGGCCGAAGCCAAAATCTCGTCGCCGCCGCTGCCCCAGAAATAATCGCCGCGAACGGCGCCTTTGATTGCGCTTCCGATATCTTGTGCCGCCACCATTTTATTCAACGGCTTTTTATCCGGCGTATGGGTGCTGAGCCACAACAAAGCCCCGAGCGGAACGTAGCTTTTGTCAACGGCCAAGCTCCTTCCCGCCGAAAGCGGCACCCCGAAAGCGCCGACCGGACCGCTGCCGTCGATAATCCGATGGAAGATGTAGCGTTCGTTTTCCTGCATCAGTTCTTTTGCCCGATCCGGGTTTTCTTTCAGCCATTTTTTTATGTTGATCATGTCCGCCTGTCCGGGTTTGACCAGTCCTTTGCCGAGAAGAATGCTGCCGATTCCCGTAAACGGCCTGCCGTTATTGTCGGCATACCCGATTCTTTCACTGCTGCCGTCGTCAAGTTTGGCCACGGCGGACCCTTGTATCTGCATCACATGAATATCAACCGCGCTGTCGCCCCACAGCAACACCGGGGCTTTCAATTCGGTGTTTTCGATTTCTGCCCGGGTATAATAAGGGCGCATTTTCTGCCCTTCGATTCGCCCGGTCAGGCGTTTATCCGGCAGCGAAGGATCAAAGTCCTTCAAGTTGATCTCGACCAGATCGTCCGGTTTTCCGTAGACCGGATAAATATAGCGGCCGTGCCGATGACGGGAAGCGTGTATTTCCGATTCGTAATAAGAAGTAAATTTTCCTTCCGCATTGCCGTCGGCCTGAACCAGATAAGGCGTAAAATTTTGCTCCAGGAAATGGCGGAAAGCTTTTTCATCACCGATTTTGCGGGCAGAAAATTCGGCGCACGCACGTTTGTAATCTTCGGTGTTTACTTTGATTTTGCTGTTGCCGAGATAAGGCGTAGTTATTTTTTGTATTCTTTTGCAGTTGGTATCAAAAACGGGGATAAATTCTTCCAGATTATCCGCCTGCCAGCCTTCAAGCTCTTCAAAACCGACGGCGCTCAGCTCGATTTCGCGGGGCGGCTTTTTTTCCTCCGGCCGGACACTCCCCTCCTGCCGGTCTGAACAGCCGGCAAAAAGAAAGGAGCAGAACAGTAAAAAATATATCTTTTTCATTTATTTCTTTGTCGATACCAGAAGCCAGTTGGGTGTTGTCGCGTTTAAGCTGCGTTCAAATGTCCACACGTCGGTGATGGACTGGATAAAGTTTTCGTCGCCTTCCAGCACGTCGCCTTTTTTGTCGCGCAGAATATTGACCTGTTCGGAAACAAATTTGACACTGATTTTGGCCAGATCGTTTTTAGTGATCTTGGCATCGGTAATAATGGCTTCGTTAAAGCCGATAAAATCTGTTTCCGCGCTGATGCCGTCGGCCTGCCGCTGATCTATGATTTCTTTGAATTTTTTCAGCAGGTTTTTGCTGACCAGGCCTTCCAGCGTATTAACATCGCCTTTGGCAAAAGAGGTAATAATGATTTCAAAAGCTTTTTTGGCGCTGTTTAAAAATTTGTCGCGGTTAAAACCGGGGATTTTGCTCAAATTCTTTTCGCTGTCGCTTAAGTCGCTTTCGTCGGCTTTCAACTCGTTGCCGGCGGCTGCCGTCTGCTGTTGGTGCTTGTTGTGTTCCTGCATCAGAATATCAAAGATTTTGGCGGCACTTTCTTTGCTGATTTCGGTTTCGTTTTCCGGCCGTGTTCCGAGCAGGCTCTTAAGTTTGGCAAAAACCATGATAACCACGAACAGTAAAATGATAATATCCAGATAAGCAGACATTTTTCCCTCAAATAAGACTTATTTTCACTATCCAGTAATATAAAGCCAAAACCCGATATTATCAACCGGAAATATTGACCGCGGCAATTATTTATTATAGAATGCCGCCGTTTGATTAATTTACTGCTTTTAGGAGGAAAAAATGGAAGAACAGGCTCAAAATAAACAAATCGGTGCGATTGCCGTCAACAGCCAGTATATCAAAGATTTATCGCTGGAAATTCCGCATGCGCCCGAAATCTTCGGTGAAATCAAGTCGGCGCCGAAAATCGATGTTCACGTTGATGTCAAATCGGAACCGAAAGGCAACAACAAATACATATCCCAGCTTTCCATCAGCATGAACGGCAAAGTCGAAGATAAAACATTGTTTATTTTGGAGCTCACTTATGCCGCTTATGCCGAAGTCAACGTTCCGGCGGAACATTTGGAGCCGGTGCTTCTGATCGAACTTCCGCGGCTGATTTTCCCGTTTGCCCGCAATGTGGTAACCCAATGCCTAACCGAAGGCGGGCTGCCGCCGTTTATGCTCAATCCGATTGATTTTGCGGCATTGTACGCGGCTCGCAAACAGGCGGCCGAAAAAAACGACGCGGCGCATTGATAAAAATTTTTCTGCCTGAACAAAAGCCGCGAATATCCGCGGTTTTTTGTTGTCTTACGGATGATCGCCTCAAATAAGGTATTTTAGAAACGTTATACACAAGTGTGCCGTTTTTCCGCCGGATTGTCTTTTGTTTTTAATTTTATTTTCGTTAGAAAAAATCTTTTTTGACAGAGTTCCGATAGGTCGGAGTATATTTTTAAAATCGTAAAGTTGATTGTTTTTCATAAGAAAAAACAGATGTATTTCAAAATAAGAGCCTGTTTTTTTGAGGTTCACAACTATAAGCTGTCAAAACTTAAAGCTTGCAATTAAATAACATTTTGTTTAATCTGACAGACAGATACGAAAGTTAAGGTCAAAAAAGAAAAAGTCAAAACCCTGACGGGCGTATTGGATGTTCAAAAACAGGATCCGGGAATATTCAAAATTCCGGGTACGGGCAGCAGGGAGAAACTGTCGCATGGATTGCGGTGGTTCGGATTCCGAAAAATATTTTCGGATTTCCGGTTGCCTTTCCTGCGGAAGTTTTTGCCGCTTGCAGGCAAACGACGAGTTGGACAATCAAGAATGTCTTTACGGGATGATGAAAAACAGGAAGGATCCTTAAATATGGTCACAAAACGACAACTTTCCCGCGGACGTATGCCGGATGGACAGCCCAATCCGCTGGATATTCATATCGGCGGCCGGCTGCGGTTGCGCCGGACATTTCTCGGAATTACGCAAAAAGATCTGGCGGCTCTTGCCGGTATCAGCCACCAGCAAATCCAGCAGTACGAAATCGGCGGTAACCGGATTTCCGCCCAGCGTCTGTGGATTTTTGCCCGCTTGCTCGGCGTGCCGGTCAGCTTTTTCTTTGAGGATATGGAAACGGAAAGAGTAGCCCAGGTATTCAGCGCTTTGCCGGTTTCCGGTTTTGACGATCTGCGCATTCAGGAATGCCGGGTGGAAGAAAGAAGCGATGTCCAAAAACTTGTCAGCGCCTACATGCGCCTGATCCGGAGCCATCGCGAAAATCTGGCCGAATGTTTTGTAAACCTGATTGATGAGATGTCCCGCTCTTCTCATCATGACGGTGATATTTCCCTACAGGATATTTTTAGCTTAAAACGTAAGTCTTCTGCCGATGTAAAATAATTTTTTTGCGGATTCGTTTTAAATGCAAGGTTTAAATTAAAAAACCCCGCCGTCGGCGGGGTTTTTACGACAAAAACAGGTTAGTCTTTCTTGTCTTTCAAGTCCGGAGCGGTCTTAACATAGTTTTCAACCATGATTGCCGATTTTTTGGCCAGTGCGATGCAACCCGGTCCGGCCACGCAGCCGCCTTCACAGCACATCACTTCCACCATGTTGAACTCAGAGCCTTTGGTGGCATACTGTTTCAGCAATTTGATGCTGGCTTTGTTAAGTCCGTTGATCGCCGTCGGCTTAATTTCCGCCTTGTCGCCCACCAGCGAAACCACGGCGCCGGCCACGCCGCCGCTGACCGGGAAACGCCGTCCCTGTGCGCAGGATATTTTGGCAAATTCCTGCGGTTCGCAGTCGGTAACATTGATGCCGGAAGCCACCAACATGGCGCCGATTTCTTCAAAAGTCAGCACATAGTCGACATTGGGGTCGTTTTCCGCCTCAAAACGTTTGGCCAGGCAGGGGCCGATAAAGACGGCCGTGCACTCCGGCTGTTCTTTTTTCAACAGTTCCGCGGTATAATACATCGGTGTCCGAGTGTGGGAAACAAAGGGTTTGATTTCCGGTATATGAACGTCTGCCGCCTTGTAGTAGGCCGGGCAGCAGGAGGTGGTCATCATTTTTTCGCCCTTTTCCATTTTTTCGATAAATTCGGCTGCTTCTTTTTGAGTGGTGATGTCAGCGCCGACGGCCACTTCCACCACATCGGCAAAGCCCAGTTTTTTCAGGGCGCCGATGAGGTTGTTAATGGTGCCGGGAAACTGTCCGAGCACGGCCGGCGCCAGCATGGCGACAACCTTTTTGTCGTCATCGGCCAACAGTTTCAGTACATCGACAATCTGCGACATTTCAACCACGGCGCCGAACGGGCAGGACTGCAAACATTTGCCGCAAAGGATACATTTTTCCGGATCGATATGTTCTTTGCCCGATTCGTCTTTGCTGATGGCGCCGACGGGGCAGGCTTCTTCGCACGGGATTGGCACCCGGATAACCGCGTGGTAAGGGCAGACTTCCTGGCATCGTCCGCAGGAAATGCACTTGTCGGGATCAATGGTTGACCGCCCGTTGACAATCGTGATGGCTTGTTTGGGGCAGTTGACCTGACAGGGCTTGGCAAAACAGCCGCGGCAGGCGTCGGTAACCATATAGCGGGAACGGATACAGCCCGAGCAGGCATCGGTAATGACCGACAGCTTGTTTGTGGCGTGCTCCTGACGCGCCAGCGCCCGTTCGCCGTATTCTTTTAAGCTTGTCAGTTCGTCGGTTTCGTCTTCGGGGGCAAAGCCCATGCTGGCCATGCAGCGGTATTTGAGAATGGCACGGTCCTTATAAATGCAGCAGCGGCTGACCTCGCCGCCTTTGGGGCGCAGTTCCAACGGGATTCGGTCGGCATCGGCAAAACGTCCCTGCAAAAATTTCTCGACGATTTTCACCAGAATACGGGTGCGCATCTGGTTGGCATTATTCTTAGGTATCAGCATTAGTTTTCCTGGTTTAGTATTTCTCTTACTTTGTTGACGACTTTTTCAAAATTGGCTTCTTCGATCAGTTCGTTGTTGACCAGCACAAACGGCCCGCGGTTATATTTGGCGGTGGTATTTTTGCAATGGTTCATGCAGCGTGCTTCCTCGATTTCGATTTTATCGGCGATATCCGCCGGCGGGGCAAATTCCAGCACCTGGATCTGGGCTGCTCCCATAACAAAGCAGGAAGTTCCGCAGCAAATTTTGATTTTGACTTTTTCCATGTGTTTGTTCCTTTGTTTACAAGTATCTGACCGAAATTTCCTTCAGGTATTTGCTTTGCAGCAGTCTGAAGATTTTTTTAACGATGTTGCGCCTGATTTCAAGCTCCATCGGCAGGCTTGGATCCTGATGGGCGACATTGATTTTGGTGCCGACCACAAAATCTATTTTATCGCTGCCGAGCAGCAGGTTGACCAGACGAACCGAGGCGACATTCGGCTTCCTGTCGATTCCCTCTTTTAACATACGATACGCATCGGTCAAGGTTAAAATGCCTTCCGTTACCAAATCGACCCCTTCCATGGTCGAGGCCATCGGAATTTCGGTATCAAAACTCGACTTGTCGATTTCGCATTTCAAGCACAATTCGCGCTCAATAATATTGGCGGTGGTGCCGCCGCAGACGGCGACTTTG